>NZ_JBIKPH010000085.1:0-10286 GCF_044357595.1 Sphingorhabdus sp.
AAATCGTGCGGCTGGCCGCGTACATAGACCATCGCATTGATTGAACCTGACCCACCGATCACCTTTCCGCGCGGCCAATAGCTCTGCCTACCACCCAGCGCCTCAACGGGCTCGGTATCGTACATCCAGTTAATCCGCTTATCGAAAAAGGTGCGGCCATAGCCAATTGGCATTTGAATCCAAATTGACCGATCGCTTCCCCCAGCTTCCAGCAACAAGACGCTGTATTTGCCGTCTTCAGTCAGGCGGTTGGCCAGCACACAACCCGCCGTGCCTGCGCCGACGATGATATAGTCGAATTCCTCGGTCACTGGACGGGGTGCTGCGTCATTTCGAGATGAAGCATATTGCCGGTATATGGATTGGCACGCGCAACATCTTCGTTCAATTCCACGCCCAACCCCGGCTCGGTCGATGGAATGACATGCCCCTCTTCAAAACGGATGGGCGATTTCAAAATTTCAGTGTGAAAGCCACCCCAACTCTCAATGCTTTCAAGGATCAAGAAGTTGGGTGAACAGGTCGCAATCTGGATATTGGCCGCGCCGACAATTGGTCCGCAATAAAGATGCGGCGCGATCTGGACATGATCAACCTCCGCCATGGCGGCGATCTTTTTTGCTTCCAAAATGCCGCCGACCCGGCCAAGATTCATTTGCAAAATCGCCGCCGCGCCCGCGCGCAACAGTCGCGCAAAATCATATTTTGTCGTAAGCCGCTCACCCGTTGCAATGGGAATAGACGTTGCCCTTGCAACCTTGGCCATTTCATCGGGCGCATCGGGCGGCACAGGCTCTTCCAACCAAAGCGGATCATATGGCTCAAGCCGTTTGGCCAGCCGTATCGCCCCTGCAGCGGTCATTTGACCATGCGTTCCAAACAGCAAATCTGCTTTCATCCCGACAGCCTCACGCAAGGATTTTGCAAACCGCGCGCATAGGTCAAGCGCTTCCAACGACAATTGGCGTCCATCAAATGCGGAATACGGACCGGCAGGGTCAAACTTCAGCGCGGTGAAGCCTTGGGCCAGATATTCCGCCGATCGTTCTGCTGCAAGATCGGGATCGTGATACACATCTTTTGTGTCACCGGGCCGCGGATAGATATAGGTATAGGCGCGCAAACGTTCGTGCACTTGGCCACCAAGCAATTTGTACACTGGCTTATTTGCTTCTTTGCCGATGATGTCCCAGCACGCCATTTCGAGCGCTGACAAAACGCCCATCAATGTCAAATCGGGATGTTGGGTGAAGCCGCTTGAATACACGCGGCGCCACATCGTTTCGATATCGTGCGGATCATTGCCTGCGACATAACGCGCAAACACATCCTCAATCATCTTGGCGACAAGATGTGGTTCAAACGGCACACAATATGCCTCGCCGATACCTGACACACCGCTGTCGGTCGTTATCTTGACGAAGACAAAATAGCGTCCGCCAAAATGCGGCGGCGGGTTGCCTACGACGAAGGTTTCGATGTCGGTCAGCTTCATACTGGGCGGAACCCGCTGATCGATTTGATCTCCAGAAAATCACGTACGCCAAACTCGCCATATTCGCGGCCATTGCCCGACTGTTTGTAGCCGCCAAACGGCGCCATATAGTCTTGGCTAGTGCCATTAATGCTTACACCGCCCGCCCGCATGAGCCGCGATACCCGGCGGGCGCGATCCATATCGCCGGTCTGCACATAGGCATAGAGGCCATAAGGCGAGTCATTGGCGATGGCGATGGCATCGGCTTCATCCTTAAACGGAATCAGAACCAGCACCGGCCCAAACACTTCTTCTTGCGCAATGCGCATCTTATTATGGACGCCAGCAAAAACTGTGGGTTTCACATAATAGCCGCGATCAAAGCCGTCGGCACGACCGGTACCGCCCGCAACAAGCTGAGCGCCTTCATCGATTCCGACCTGAATCAGGCCTTGGATCTTGTCATAATGTGCCTTGCTGACCACCGGGCCATAATGTGGCCCCTTTTCCTTCGGGTCGCCAAGCTGCGCATCTTTCGCTACGCGCGCAGCAATAATAACTGCATCGTCATAGACCGATTGCTCGACAAGCATACGCGTCGGCGCGTTGCACGACTGGCCAGTGTTCCCATAGCAATGCAGAACGCCCCGCGTGACTGCCGCTTCCAGATCGCTGTCGGCAAAAACAATATTGGCCGATTTTCCACCGAGTTCCTGCGCAACACGCTTGACTGTATCCGCGGCATTTTTGGCAATCTGCACACCCGCGCGCGTTGATCCGGTGAAGGAAATCATGTCGACTTCCGCATGGCTGGTCAGCGCATCACCGACCGAGGCGCCCGTGCCGTGGATCATGTTGAACACGCCTTTGGGGAAACCTGCCTCATCGACCATTTCGGCAAATAATTGCGCCGACAAAGGGGCCATCTCGCTGGGTTTCAAAACCATGGTGCAACCTGTGATCAGTGCAGGTCCCACTTTACACACGATCTGATTTATCGGCCAGTTCCATGGCGTAATAAGCACGCAGACGCCAATAGGCTCATGCACGACAATGCCATCCACACCGACATTATATTCCCACGTCATTTCGCATACGGCCTTCACCGTCGCGCGCAAATGCCCGGGGCCGCTTTCGGCCTGCGCATCGTGGGACAAGTCATAGGGCGCGCCCATCTCGGTCGAAATAGCGGTCACCATCTCATCATAACGCCGTTCAAAGATGGTAATCAGCTTTTCAACCAACGCGATCCGATGCTCAAGCGAAGTCGCCGCATAGGCGTCAAAAGCAGCGCGCGCTGCTGTCACGGCCAAATCGACATCGTCACGCCCGCAAACAGCAACGACGGCGCAAACTTCCTCGGTCGCCGGATTTACGGCATCCACAGTCGTGGTCGAGGTCGCGGGGAGTACCCATTCGCCGTTAATATAGGATTTTAGCGGCGAATTAGACATATCCAATGGCTCTCTTTTGATCTTCAATAATGTATTTTTCGGCGCGCCAATAATGCCACGCAGCCCACAAGCCAGTTGGTGCGAGAATGAGTTGCGCGAGACGCAAAGAATCCGCATTCCCGCCACCCGCAGCGTCAAAAAAGTCGCTTAGGCTGCCAACAATTGTAGGCGCAACGATAAGGTTCAGAACATTGGCGATAACCAACGATATGGCTACCGCCATTGCCCGCATTTTCGGTGCAGCCAAGTTCTGGCAAAGTGCAAATGCTGGGCCAATATAGAAATAGATTGCCGGAATGAACAGCCACCACATCACCTGCGCCACACCCAGATCCCGTGTATAATAAGCAAGAAACGACGGGACAGTGGCCAATGCCGTTACCACAGCCAAAAGCCGGGCGATTTTACGTGGGTCGGTATAGGTAGGACGCGCCACAACCCATGCCGTCAACAAAGACGCACCAATACCGCCAACAAGGTAAATCCAGCCTAGCATGCCGCCGGCTTCGCCTTCGTCCATGCCGTAGGTGCGTTGTAGGAACAACGGCGTGAACCACATCAATCCCCAACCCCAAAAAGCTGACAGCCCGCTGCCCATCATCGCATGCACGGCTGATTTTTGTGACCACAGGAACTTCATCGTTTCCATGACCGTTGGCGCTTTATCTTCCTTCACCACGTCAAGGCGCCCACGCTTGGGTTCCTTAATCGTTACCATGATGATCAGCGCCAAAATGATACCGGGCACGCCCAGCACAAAGAATGCGGCGCGCCAGCCATGAACTGTAGAGACGAGGCCCGCGATGTCGGAACCAAGCCAGGCGCCGATCGGGGCGCCAAGTGCAAACACGGTCATAGCCATAGAGCGCCGGTCGGCGGGAAAGTAGTCAGCGATAATGGAATTGCAAGCTGGCGTGCCTCCAGCCTCACCGATACCAACGCCCACACGGGCCAAAAGCAAGTCGAAATAGCCGCGCGTGTACCCCGTAATCGCCGTCATAAATGACCAGACAGCAACCGACGCGGCCAGCAGGTTGCGGCGGTTCGTGCGGTCACACAGCCATGACAAGGGGATGCCCATTATCACATAGAAAAGCGCGAGCGGCAGACCAAGCCATGCCGTTTCCGTGTCACTCAACTTTAACTCTTTACTGATCGGCCCAAGCAGCGTGGACAGAACATACCGGTCCGCGATACTGATCGTGTACACCAGCATCATGATGATCAGAACATACCAACGCTGGCCCAGCGAGGAGACTTCATCGGCTTTTACCGGCGCGTTCGGAGCATTGCTAGCCATATTCATTCCCCTCAGGTTGCGGCCAATTCTGGGCCCAATACATCACGCAACGGGTCGAGATAGGAAGAGAAATTCTCCCATTGATCGACGCCGCTTTTAAAAATCGGTTGTCGCACCTGTTCCGAGCTCGCAGTGCGGACCGCGCGCTCATTCTGGTGGAAATTGAGGCATGCCTCTTCAAAAGGTAGACCGCAATGGTCGAGCAGTCGACGAACCTGTGTTTCCAAGTCCGCAACGACGTCCTCATAGCGGACGCGCAAAATCTTGCCGGGCAACACAGTGTCCCAATGGTCCATCAGCCGCACATAGTCCGAATAATATTGGCCGATTTCCTGAAGCCCGTAGGTGAATTCCTGACCTTCGGCAAACAGCTGTTTAAAGCCACTGAAACAGCAACCCATGGCCCCACGCCGCGCATCAATGATCTTTGCATTCGGTAAGATCATGTGAATGAGACCAATGTGACGGAAGTTATTGGGCATTTTGTCGATGAAAAAGGGCGTGCCACCCTTGCGGTATATCTGCGTGTCGCGGATAAACTCCTCGCCAAAGCGGGTAACATCTTCATGCGTCAAATCCGCTAAGCTGCCGGGATATTCTGGTTCCTCACCAACAACGCGCCGCCGGTCAAGCCGGAAGGCCAAGGCAAAAATATTCGGCAGCTCCATCGTGCCTTCGACCTGACTGTGCGATGCCAGAATTTGTTCTAGCAAGGTGGAGCCCGCGCGGGGCAGCCCAACAATGAAAATCGGGTCAGGCGCGGAACAGCCTGCGCCTGAAAAACGGTTCACGAGATCCGTCGACACCAGTTCACGCTGCAGCCGCATTTCGTTGGTCAGCCTTGCGGGATTATACTTAAGTTCCTCGCGCTTCAGGCGGTTGCCTAGCTCGTAATATTCGAACGACGCGCCATAGTCACCGCGATCCTCCAGCGCCTTCCCCAAGGCAAAACAGAGATGATACCGATCTTCAAGCGCTGTCATCGCCGAAGCTTGTCGCTCCCGCATCTGGGCGATCTCGGGATCGTCAAAACGGTATGTCTTCAGATTGGCCAAACTCCAATAAGCGTCGCCACAGTCCGGTCGCACCTGATAGGCGCGGCGATAGGCGGAAATTGCATCATCCTGCCGCCCGACAGTCTTAAGCGCATGGCCGTAAGTCAGATTTATGCCGGGATTATTCGGCATCGAACTGAGCAACGCTTCATAGACGAGCATTGCCGCATCAAAGTTACCAACCGCGAGGTTTTCATTTGCGTACAGCATTTCAAACTCGGGATTATCTGGTTCTTTTTCCCGCAGTTCTGACGCTTCGCTGAGTGCCAGTTCGAATTTTTGGCGCTTTCGCAATACTTTCACATAATCGAAATGCGCGCTGACATTGTCGGGCGCCAGAACCTTACACGATTCCAGTAGAAACTCCGCCTCATCATAGGCATTGAATTTCATCCCGATGTCGGCAAGCAATCGCATGGCTTCGACATGATGGCCGTTGCGTTGCAGGAATGCGCGGCACAATTGCTCTGCTTTGTAGATACGCCCTTCCTGAATAAAGCTAGCAACGCTTAACAATTCAGGCGGAAGAGCAGACAGATGCGCATACTGCGCATGGGCAAAGTTAGCCGGCCCCTCACGTCCGGCCGAGTCATGCATTTCCGAGAGTATGCGCCAACTTGCGACCAACGCGCCGTTGTGGGTCACTGCACGCTGGTAAGCGGCAATGGCCTGTTCGTGCAAGCCGCTATCGCGAAAGCAATGCCCGCGTTCTTGCCACGCCCGACCATAGCTGGCGTCAACGGCAATCAAACTATCAAGTGTCTTAAGGGCCGCGGGCACTTGGCGCTGCATTCGCTGCGACACGGCCAAGGTGTACATCGCATCAATATTATCGGCCGCAGTTTTTAGTATGCGTTGGCACAATGCCTCCGCGTCAGACAAGCGGGCATTTTGCAGATGCGCCCGGGCTTCGCGCAACATGACATCCATAGTTTCCGGCGAGGCCTCGGCCAACATTGTCACCTACTCTCCCATAATGTGACGAACGATTGCACGAACCCTGCAGCACTTCATACGCTTAACGCAACGCAGAAATGCAAATGTGGAAAGGCGCCCCCAGTTTCCCAGGGGCGCCTCACCTTTTCACTTAGATCTTGTAAGAGAAACGCAGTCCAATTGTGCGTGGACGTGAGGTCGTTGTACGAAGCTCACCATCATTGCCGCTCTTGTAAAGCTCAGGACGTTCGTCGGTCAAATTGTCACCGAACAATTCCAGGCGCCATTCATCTTTCGAGACACCAAAGGATGCCGAAGCCGTGCTGTATGAACCAAGGTTCTGCGCAGCTTTTATTGGCGCGACCACGGTATTTGCTCCGACCGTCACGCCGTTATAGACTGCAGTTCCGCCTCCGTAACGGATGTCAACATTATCAATAACATCAGAAATGCTCTTGCCAACATAATGTACGCCAATTTGCGCGAACGGAGTGAGCCCCGAGGAAAGTTCCTTTTCCCAATGCAGGCGCGCATTGAACTGAAATTTAGGGCTCAACGCAAGTGGACCACCCAGTGGGCGAAGCACAGTTGTTTTTTTCCGGTACTTCGTCATTTCAGAGTCGTTGAACGAAAACGCACTATTGAACGTAAGTTCGGGCGTTGTGCGCCAAGTCACGTCACCCTCAAGACCCCTGATCCGGGCATCAAGTAGGTTGGTGGTGAATGTCTGGTTAGAGATATTCTGGTCGAAAACGGTAATCTGGATGTTGCTCCAGTCGATCTGATATGCTGCAAAATTAAGTTGCAAACGCCTGTCGAGGAGTGAGAACTTCCCGCCAATTTCATAATTCTGCACCTTATCCGGTACGTATGAACCAAGACGTACAAAGTCAGCGCTCGTTGGGCAGGTGGCACTTCCAATGCCACAAGGTTTCCGGTTGAAACCGCCTGGACGGAAACCATCAGAATAGGTTGCATACACCAGTGAACCCTCACCGATGCGATAGGTCAGGTTAGCCTTGTACAACACGCCATTATATTTAGCAGGTGAAGAAGCGGCATAAAGTTGATTTAGGTTTGCACTAACGCCATAAACCGTCGGCGGGGTTGTGGCTGCGGAGTATGTTCCCGTAGCGGCATTGTAGACACCCCGAGCCCCACCAAAGCTGCCATTAGACGACCCATTGATTGATGCCTTTTCGTTATAATAACGCAGACCACCCGTGAGGATCAGCTTTTCAGGAATGATGTCGAACGAAGCTTCGCCATAAGCAGCAAACTGCTTATCCTTGCGCTGGATATCGTTAAAGAAACCGACCTTAACGGGACGAACGCTCGTGTCGTTAGCATTGACTGAAGCATTCGGAGCACGGCGGTATATATATCCAGCAGCCTCTTGCAGATATGACCAGTCGGTATTGTCGAACAATTTGTTATCATCGTAGAACAAACCGAAAGTACCGCGAACACGCTTATCGGCTGGCGTTGTTACACGCAATTCTTGCGTCATACGCTCCGTCCGGTTGCGAACCTGATAGGTTTTACTCGGTGCGTAACAAGTATTACCCTGAGCTGGGTTACTATAATAAACCCCGCGATCGCATTCATAATAAGGCAGATACAGACCAATGTTCGAATATCCTGCATAATCAGCAATCTGGGTAGCATTATGCTTCATGAAGGAACCGGTGTAAATCACGTCAAGTGCACCCAAGCGGCCATTAACGCCCCATGTAGACAAGTTGACGCGATCCCTGAGTGAGTTGTCGTTGAACTTTGTAACCTTGAGGTCGCCCACGTCAGGCTCGAAGTCAAATACACCGTCGGTATCAAGTTCCTGACGCACATGCATCAAATCAACCGACCAATCGTCGGTCACCTTCCAAGTCAGCGCAATACGGCCACCGCGATAGGTTGCGTCGTTATAATTATCTTCCACAAAGGCGTCGTTGTTAATGGTCTGACGCGTTGGCGCGCGGTAAAGACTTCCCGTGCAATTTGAAACTCCGGCGCATGATGCAATTGCCCGCCTTACCAACAGTGGGTTGCCGGTCGGTAACTTACCGGCGACGCCCACATTGCCGTTGAACGGCATTTGGAAAGTTCCTGCGATATTGTCGATATAACCACCCTGGCGGTCAGTGTAAAAGACTGCCCGAACGGCCAGCTTGTCCTGGATGATTGGGATGTTGATGAATGCATCACCAGCAACGCTCTCTTCACCACCCTTTGTGAAGGCGTAGCTGGAGTTGAAGCCGGCACCAAATGCGCTCGTATCGGGCTTGTTGGTAATGTAGCGGACCGCACCACCCATCGCACTAGCGCCGAAGAGCGTGCCTTGCGGGCCAGCCAAGACTTCGACGCGCTGAAGATCAACGGCGTAAAGGTCAAGGTTACGTCCAACGAGTGATGCTGGCGCATCGTTAATGTACAGAGCGACCGTTGGCTGCGCACCAGCAGTACCGGCAATTTGCAAGCCTGGCGAATCGGTCGAAAGGCCGCGGATAAAGATCGAAGATGCACCTGGACCGCGCGAAGCAGCGCGCACGTTCGGCAAATATTCGATCAGTTTTTCGAATTTGGTTATGTTCAAATCGCTCAGCGTGTCACCGCCCAAAGCAGTAATCGCGAGCGGAACTTTGTTTACCGACTCTTCGCGACGTGTTGCGGTCACAACGATGTCCGCGATACCGCGGTCCTGATCTTCAGCCGACTGCTGCGCAAATGCAGGAGTGATACCGATACCAACGCTAGCCGATGCAATAACAAGCGCAGCCGTCGAAATTTTCAAATAACTTTTCAATTTCATTCCCCTCAACCATCCCCCGACGTTGCGAGGGCCTTTAAACTCCACCATGCAGACTGAAACTGCAGCCCATTTCAAGCAATTGACCAAATTTTCGTGATTGGTAAAATAAATTCTTCGACCAATTACATCATCTACATGTCGCGATTAGAAGACCTAATATATAGCGAAACCCAATGGTGAGCGCGGAAATGGCAGTCTACGCGGTCCCCCAACTTCATGGGAATAGGGATAAAAGATGCAAATGGGGGCCGACTTTGTTTTGTTAATAGCCTGCGAGGACCGCAAAGGGATCGTGGCGGCTGTCGCGAATTCAATCGCGAGTCAGGATTGTAACATCGTTGAAAGCTCGCAATATGGCGACAAAAATACGGGGCGCTTCTTTATGCGCGTTGCCATTTCGTGCGCTGCCAATACGACCAGCGAAAGCTTTAGCGCCGCATTCATGTCTGTTGCAGCTGCATTTCAGTTAGACTGGCAAATTCACGACCTGCGCAAGAAACTGCGCGCGATGATCATGGTGAGCCAAGGCGGGCATTGCTTAAACGATCTTTTGTACAGGACCTCTACCTCGCGGTTGCCAATGGACGTGACAAGCATCGTTTCCAATCATGTGAATTGGCAGCGCCGAGCAGAGCATGAGGGCATTCCGTTTCACCATTTGCCGATCACGCCAGAAACAAAGCTGGACCAAGAGGCCAAATTGCTTGCGATGGTTGAAGAGCAGCAGGTCGATCTCATTATCCTCGCGCGCTACATGCAGGTCTTGTCCGACCAGCTTTGCCGCAAGCTCGATGGCCGCGTCATCAACATTCACCACAGCTTTTTGCCCGGGTTCAAGGGTGCAAAGCCCTATCATCGGGCCTATGAACGGGGCGTCAAAATGGTTGGTGCCACCGCGCATTATGTCACGCCGGACTTGGACGAAGGACCAATCATCACGCAGGACGTGTCGATCGTTGACCATGCCGACACAGTTGAGGATTTAATCGCGCAAGGCCAAGACACCGAAAGCCGGGTGCTCGCACGCGCAGTCAAACTCCATCTGGAACATCGTGTGATGCTCAATGGCAATCGCACGATTGTGTTTAAGTAAGATCCAACCAGATCAACAAAGTTAAGGATAGGTGACATGAAGACCCGCGCTGCAGTTGCATTTGAAGCGAAAAAGCCATTGGAAATTGTTGAGTTGGATTTGGAAGGTCCAAAGGCTGGCGAAGTGCTGGTCGAAATCATGGCGACGGGCATTTGCCATACC
>NZ_JBIKPH010000086.1:0-10282 GCF_044357595.1 Sphingorhabdus sp.
GAAGCAGCGCCGCTTATTGGCATTATCATGGGAAGCCGTTCGGATTGGGAAACCATGCGTGAGGCTTCAGCGACACTGGCTACGCTCCAAATCCCACATGAATGCAAAGTGGTGTCTGCGCATCGCACGCCCGAACGCTTGTATGATTATGCAAAAGGCGCGGTTGGGCGTGGCTTGAAATGCATCATTGCTGGCGCAGGCGGCGCGGCGCATTTGCCCGGCATGGCGGCATCCATGACGCGTCTGCCAGTGCTTGGCGTGCCCGTGCAGTCGAAAGCGCTGGACGGGATGGACAGCCTTTTGTCCATCGTCCAGATGCCCGCCGGAATTCCAGTGGGGACCTTGGCGATTGGCAAGGCGGGCGCAACAAACGCGGCCTTGCTGGCGGCGGCAATGCTGGCGAATGAGGATGCGGCGCTTGCCCAACGGCTTGATGCATGGCGCGCAGCACAAACGGCGTCGGTCGCCGAAACGCCCGAATAAGTTTGCGTGATGGCTGCTTTACCCCCCGGTTCAACTATTGGAATATTAGGCGGCGGTCAGCTTGGCCGTATGCTTGCGGTCGCCGCTGCGCAATTGGGCTATCGTTGCCATATTTACGCGCCACCGGGTGATAATGTCGCGTGCGATGTGGGCGCTGCATATACTATAGCAGAATTTGATGATTTGGCCGCACTGAAGGCATTTGCCAACGCGTGCGATGTTGTAACCTTCGAATTTGAAAATGTGCCCGTGCCGCCGCTTGAAACGATCACTGGCCTTGTTCCGGTTTACCCACCGCTCAAAGCATTGGAAGTAGCGCAGGATCGGGCTGCGGAAAAAAATTTCGTGCGTGCGCTTGGCGGTAAGACGGCGGAATTTTCAGTGGCGGAGGACGAGAGTGCATTGCCCGTGGCGATTGACGCAGTTGGCATGCCCTGCATCCTGAAAACCATCCGCTTTGGTTATGACGGCAAGGGACAGGCGCGGATCACGGCGCGGGGGGACATTGCCGGCGCGTGGGAACGGACGGGTGCCCAGCCCGTCATTGCCGAGGCGATGGTGGCGTTTGATGCGGAATACTCGGTGATATTGGTACGCGGCCAAGATGGCGAAATCCGTTTTTGGGACAGCCCGCGCAATCTACATGTCGGTGGCATCCTTGCGACATCGACGCTGCCGTCGGGCACTTTGGTTGAAAGCCAGCAGCAAGAAACGCGCGCGCTGGCCGCAGCGGTCGCATCAGCGCTAGACTATGTCGGCGTGTTAACTGCCGAATTCTTTGCCAGCGCGCAAGGCCCAGTGTTCAACGAAATCGCACCGCGCGTGCACAATAGCGGGCATTGGACCATCGAAGGTGCGGCAACCAGTCAGTTTGAAAACCACATTCGCGCCATTTGCGGCTTGCCGCTTGGCGCGACGGACAAGGTTGCTGAACGGGTGGAAATGGAAAACCTGATTGGCGACGATGGCGACCGATTTGAGCAGATTTTATCTGATCCTGCGGCAAGCCTGCATCTGTATGGCAAGGCTGAAGCACGGCCGGGGCGAAAAATAGGCCACGTCACCCGCTTGTATCGGTAAGAAAAAGTCTGCAAGACGGGCGCATGAATCATCCCGAAATCGTTCTTGTCCTCGCCCGCGCCGTTAATGGGACAATCGGGAGGGACGGCAGCATGCCATGGCACATTCCCGCTGACCTGCGCCATTTTAAGCAGGTCACCAAAGGACGGCCAATGATCATGGGCCGCAAGACCTTTGACAGCCTGCCTGGCTTGCTCGACGGACGCCGCCACATCGTGCTCACCCGCGACACGGCTTGGGAGGAAGAAGGCGCCGAGGTTGTCCATTCGGTTGAGGACGCGTTGAAGCGTGCCAATGGGCCGCATGTATGCATCATCGGCGGAGCCGAGATTTACGAATTGTTCTTGCCGCTTGCTGACCGCATAGAACTCACCGAAATCGATGCTAATCCCGAAGGGGATGCATCAGTGCCCGCCTTTGACATGTCCATATGGGAGGAAATAGAGCGCGCGGGACACGAAGCCGAAGGCGGCGCTCCGGCCTTCGATTTTGTAACGCTGGTGCGGCGCGAAGTTGCCTAAATAGCAACGTGCAGGGGGGATATATGCGTAAAAGATTTTGGATGCCGGCGACATTGATTGCCGCTGCTGCAATGGGTTTCTTTGGGTTCCTGCCGAGCTATGTCGAAGGATCGATGAATCAGGTCGACGGCAAAGCCTTGATTGCGGTCAGTGACGAAGCCAAGGTTCTGCACAAGACGTTGAACATCGTGGACCTGCACAGCGACACGTTAATGTGGGACCGCGATATCAACGACCGCGTGTCGCGCGGCCACATGGATTTGCCGCGCTTGCAAGATGGCAATGTTGCGTTGCAGTTGTTTTCGTCCGTTACAAAGACGCCAAAGAACCAGAATTATGACGGCAATGGCGCCGATAGCGACAACATCACCTTGCTCACCTTTGCGCAGTTGCAGCCGGTGAAGACATGGCATTCTTTGGTCGAACGGTCATTATATCATGCGGCGAAACGTGGCGATGCCGTTGCGGGTTCGAACGGCGCGTTGGCAGCGGTGAATTCAGCGGCCCAATTGGACACATTGCTTACCGCACGGCAAACAACTCTGCGTCCGATCGGCGCGATGCTCACGATTGAAGGCCTCCAGAATCTGGAAGGTAAAGCGTCCAATCTTGACCGGTTGTATGATGCCGGCTTCCGTATGGCCGGACTTACACATTTCTTTGACAATGAACTGGGCGGGTCAATGCATGGCCTGAAAAAAGGCGGGCTTACCCCCTTTGGCCGTGATATTGTCCGGCGAATGGAGGCGAAGGGTATGATCATCGATATCGCCCATTTGTCTCATACCGGCGTTGCCGAAGTGCTCGCCATGGCAACGCGGCCAGTGGTCTCCAGCCATGGCGGCGTGCAGGCGACATGTAAGGTCAACCGCAACCTGACCGATGATGAAGTGCGCGGTGTGGCCAAAACCGGCGGAGTCATCGGCATTGGTTATTGGGATGGCGCAATCTGTTCAACCGATCCCCGCGCCGCTGCCAAAGCGATGAAGCATGTCCGCGATCTTGTCGGCATTCAGCATGTGGCTTTGGGGTCGGACTATGACGGCGCAACCACAGTGCGTTTCGACACGTCGCAATTGGTTCAAGTGACGCAAGCATTGATGGACGAAGGCTTTACGGCGCAAGAAATCCGCGCCGTCATGGGTGAAAATACCCTGCGCGTCATTCGTGCAGGGTTGGTTCCGATGCCAAAGGCTTCCGCAGTACAATGACCATTCCGCGCCTTTCTGCTAAAGACCGCATGCCTGACGCTTTGCGCGGCGGGGTCGCGGCCTTGGGCAATTTTGATGGCTTCCATTTGGGGCACCAAGCAGTGGCGGGTGAAGCCATAGCGCAGGCCAAGGCCGCTGGCCGCCCAGCCATTATCGCCACATTTGATCCGCATCCCGTGCGCTTCTTTGCGCCGCAATCACCTTGGTTCCGGCTGACAACACTTGATCAGCGGCAGCGCTTTTTCGAAGCTGCGGGCGCGGATGCGATGTTGGTGTTCGATTTCGATGTGGAACTTGCCGCGACGAGTGCAGACGATTTCATCGTCAAATTGCTGATCGAGCGGCTTGGGTTTTCGGCGGTGGTCACCGGCGAGGACTTTACTTTTGGCAAGGCCCGTGGCGGCAATATTGATGTGCTGCGCGAGATTGGCGCCATGCACGGGCTTTCCTCCACTGCGATGGGCCCTGTGGTCGATGACGCAGGTGTCATCTCGTCAAGCCGCGTTCGCACTGCGTTGCAAGACGGCAACTGCGCAACCGCGACCGCATTGCTCACGCGGCCTTTTGCCGTTGAAGGCGTTGTCCAGCATGGCGACAAAAACGGCCAACTCTTGGGCTTTCCTACGGCCAATATCGACATGGGCCATTATCTGCGCCCACGTTACGGCATTTATGCGGTGAAGGGGCGGTTGCCCAATGGCCGCGTGTTGAACGGCGCGGCAAACCTTGGCATCCGCCCGACCTTTGACCCGCCCAAGGAATTGCTGGAGCCACATTTCTTCGATTTTGCCGAAGACCTCTATGGCCAGAATATTGAGATTGAATTCCACGCCTTCATTCGCGGTGAGGCCAAGTTTGATAGCCTAGACGCGCTGATGGCGCAGATGGCGAAAGATTGTGACGAGGCGCGCGACATTTTGGCGTGACTTTTAATTGGACAGTGCGAACCGACTCTACTTCGCCAATTTTGCGCTCAAATAGTTGTCTAAAGCGCCAACCTCCCCTAAGCACCCGCACGATATGACCGAACCTGCTGACTCACCGAAACAAGACTATCGCGACAGCGTCTTCTTGCCCAAAACCGATTTTCCGATGAAGGCTGGCCTTCCGCAGAAGGAGCCGGGTATTTTAGCGCGCTGGCAGGCGGCAGATTTCTATGCGGAGCTGCGCAATCGCCGTCGTGGGCGGGAAAAGTTCATCCTGCATGATGGCCCGCCTTATGCGAATGGCGACATGCATATCGGCCATGCGCTGAACCATATCCTGAAGGACATGGTCGTCCGCACGCAGACATTGTTGGGCAAAGACGCGCCTTATGTGCCCGGCTGGGATTGCCACGGCCTGCCGATTGAGTGGAAGGTTGAAGAGCAATATCGCAAGAAGAAGCTGAACAAGGACGAAGTGCCCGCTGTTGAATTTCGCGCCGAATGCCGTGCTTATGCCCAGAATTGGGTCGATACGCAGCGCGAGCAGCTCAAGCGGCTGGGCATTAATGCCGATTGGGACAATCCCTATCTGACCATGGATTTTCAGGCCGAGGCAACGATTGTTGCCGAGCTGCTGAAATTCGCCGAAAGCGGCCAGCTCTACCGCGGCGCAAAGCCAGTGATGTGGTCGCCCGTCGAAAAGACCGCTTTGGCCGAAGCTGAGGTGGAATATGAAGATATCGTCTCGACGCAGATCGACGTGGCGTTTGAGATTGTTGAAGCACCCAACGAACCTTCGTTAGTTGGTGCTTTCGCGGTCATCTGGACAACGACCCCTTGGACCATCCCCGTCAATCAGGCTTTGGCTTACGGGCCAGAGGTTGATTACGTCGTTTCTGAGGTGGCTGGCCGCCGCTATATCTATGCCCTTGATCTTGAAGCTGCATTCTTGTCCCGACTAGGGGTAGAGTCTGTCGATCGTGGATATGGTCCTCTCAAGACTGGGGGGCTTGTTGATGCCTTCGTCCGCCACCCAATGCACCATCTTGGCGGCTTCTTTGCGAAACCGCGCCCAATGCTCGCAGGCGGCTTCGTCACCACTGACAGCGGTACAGGCCTCGTCCATATGTCGCCTGACCATGGCGAGGATGATTTCGACCTGTGCAAGGCGAACGGCATCGATCCCGTCTTCGCGGTCGAAGGCGACGGTAAATATCGCGCCGACTGGCTCTGGCTGGGCGGTGAAGGCAGCGTCATCAACCCCAAGTTCAACGCGCCTGATGGCCCCATCTGCACCGCTTTACGCGAAAGCGGCGGGTTGCTCGCGGCGTCGGCGGATTACAAGCACAGCTACCCGCACAGTTGGCGGTCGAAGGCGAAGGTCATTTATCGCTGCACGCCGCAATGGTTTGTGCCGATGGATAAAGCCACTGTTGGCGCTACGTTGCGCGAAAAGGCGGTCGCCGCCATTTCGGACACCCGCTTCATCCCCGAAAAGGGCCGCAACCGCCTGTCGTCGATGGTCGAAGGCCGCCCCGACTGGGTGCTGTCCCGTCAACGCGCATGGGGCGTACCGATCACCTTGTTTGTGAAAAAGGGGACCAACCAATATCTCGACGACGCGGCCGTGAATGCTCGCATCATTGCGGGCGTGCGCGCACAGGGTGTCGATGGTTGGTCCGAGGAACGGGCGCAGGAATATCTTGGGCCCGACTACGCACTCGCAGATTATGAGCGCGTAACCGACATTCTTGATGTCTGGTTCGATTCGGGATGCACGCATGCCTTTGTCCTTGAAAGCGGACGTTGGCCTGATCTGCAATGGCCTGCGGACTTGTATTTAGAAGGTAGCGACCAGCATCGCGGCTGGTTCCAGTCTTCCTTACTACAAAGCTGCGGTACGCGGGGGCGTGCGCCCTACAATGCGGTGCTGACCCACGGGTTTACGATGGACCAAAAGGGCATGAAAATGTCCAAGTCATTGGGCAACACGATCAACCCGTTGGACCTGATGCGTGACAGCGGCGCGGATATCTTGCGGCTTTGGGCGCTGACGGTGGACTTCACTGAGGACCACCGGATCGGCAAGGAAATCCTGCAAGGCGTGTCCGACCAGTATCGCAAATTGCGCAATACCTTCCGCTATCTGCTTGGCGCGCTCGATGGTTTTTCCGATGCCGAAAAGGTCGCGGTTGCCGATATGCCCGAGCTCGAGCGTTATATGCTCCATCTGCTCGCCGACATGGACGTGAAGTTGCGGGAAGCGGTCGATGACTTTGACTTTAACAATTATGTCCGGTTGCTGACCGATTTTGCGAACGAAGATCTGTCGGCCTTCTTCTTCGATATCCGCAAGGACAGCCTCTATTGCGATGCGGCCACTGATCCGAAGCGCATGGCCTACCGCACGGTGTTGGATACGCTGTTCCACGCCCTCGTCCGCTACGCGGCCCCAATGTTGGTGTTTACCAGCGAAGAAGTTTGGCAGACGCGGTTTCCGGATGCGGTTAGCGTCCATTTCTCGGATTGGCCCAAGGTTGATGCGGGTTGGATTGATACAAAATTGGCCGAAAATTGGGGTCGCATCAGGGGAGCCCGTATGCTGGCAAACGAGCTGATCGAACCTATGCGACGCAACAAGGAAATTGGCTCAAGTCTGGAAGTTGAATATAGCTATCCGGGTGATGCCCGCGAAATCGACCTCGCCGAAATATTTATCGTGTCTGCGGTGCATCTTGGCAGAGAGGAAGGCGCAGTTAAAACCGCCAACCATAAATGCGGCCGCTGCTGGCGGCATTTGCCTGAGGTTGTTGATGACGGCGCTTTGTGCGGACGTTGTGCGGATGTTGTTGGTGGGTAAGACTCATCAAACCCTCCCCATTTATGGGGAGGTGGCAACCCACAGGGTTGACGGAGGGGGCTGGCGGCTTACACGAGAGGGAATGTGCGTATTTACCTCCCCCTCCACCTCGCTTCGCGTGGTCCCCCTCCCCGTGAACGGGAAGGATTAAGCATGAATTCCAACTCCAAATTCCGCCTGCAGGGCCTCATGCTCGCAAGCCTTGCGTTCATTGCGGATCAGATCGTGAAATATGCGATGCTTGGGCCGTTGCAACTTCAAAGCCGCGGCGTCATTCACATCATTTCGTTCTTTGACTTGCGCTATGCTGAAAACCGCGGCGTTTCGATGAGCTTTTTAACCGCAGACAGTGACGGCGAACGATGGGCGCTGGTGGCATTGACTGGCGTGATTGCTGTCGCTGTTGGCGTTTGGATGTGGCGCGAAAAACTGCGCGGTGATGTGCTTGCTTTGTCGCTGGTACTGGGCGGCGCGCTCGGGAATATCGTCGACCGCGTGCGTTATGGCTATGTCGTAGACTATGCCGACCTGCACTTTGGCGCTTTCCGACCCTTTTACATTTTTAACCTGGCCGATGCCTGCATCAGCATCGGCGTGATGATATTGCTTGCCCGCGCCTTTCTGATAAGCGACAAGGCGTCGGACCGCGGGTCTGTTGTTCAGGAACCCGTAAGCAGCGCCGACATAGTGGAGAAGTCATGAAGCGGATACTTATCTTAGCGGCAGCGTCAGTTGCTATTCTCCCGCTTTCTGGCTGCGGAACGACGAGCGTTTATCAACGCGATCGCCCTGATGAATTTGCCGTCACCCGATCAGAACCGATCCAGGTTCCTGCCGAGTTTAATTTGCCCAAGCCGACACCCAACGCTCCGCGTCCGCAGGCTGGCGACACAAAACAGCAAGTTTTGGACGCCATGTTTGGTGGCAATGTGCCCACGTCACGTCCGCAATCCGGCCAGTAAATGGAGATGCATATGAATAAGAAATCTTTGCGTCTTGCCGCTGCAACGCTTGCACTTCCAATGCTTTCCGGCTGCGCATCTGTTGGCAATATGCTTGGTGGCAACAAAACTGCTGCGCCTATTGCAGGCCGCGCAGCACCGCTGGTGGTTCCGCCGGACTTCGCGCTTGAGCCAACCGCAGCAACCATGACGCGTTCAACTGACACAAGTCAGGAACAAACCTTAGAGGCTCTATTTGGCGGCATAGCAACGCGCTCAGCGGCTGAACGTTCGATTTCGACCACCTCTGGAACGGCCGAAGCTGGCATCCGATCATCGGTCGGTGACCCGCAAACCACTACTGTGAACAAGGGCAGCATTACCCGCGACATTATCGCTGCGCCTGATGGTGACGGCCAGACCGCTCAGGCGATCATTCCAAACTAACGCATTGAAAGCAAAGCTGCTTTAAGCGCGCACGCTCGCTTCCTCCACGCCCGCGCTGTTGTGGCGAAGGGCTTTCAGCACAGTTTCGACAATCTGTGGCGCGTTCAGGCCGGCTTGGTCATATTGCTTCTGCGGCGAATCATGCTCCTGAAACATGTCAGGCAGGCGCATTGTGCGGATCTTAAGGCCCGTATCCATCAGCCCTGCGTCGCTGGCCAACGTCAGCACATGCGCGCCAAGGCCGCCGACAGAGGCCTCCTCGACGGTCACGATCACTTCATGTGTAGCAATCAGGTGGCGGATCATTTTTTCATCAAGTGGCTTGGCAAAACGCAAGTCGGCAACGGTGGTGCTAAGGCCCTTGGCATCCAGTGTATCCGCCGCCTTCATCGCTTCGACCAAACGTGTGCCGAGCGAGAGTATCGCGACTTTTTTCCCTTCGCGCATGATCCGGCCTTTGCCGATTTCCAAGTGCTCGGGCACTTCGGGCAGCGCAACACCGGTCCCGTTACCGCGTGGATAGCGGAAAGCGATTGGCCCGCTGTCATGCAGGACGGCAGTGTAAGTCATGTGCACCAACTCCGCCTCATCCGCCGGCGACATCACGACCATATTCGGCAAAGTCGCCAAATAGGTGATGTCGAACGATCCGGCATGTGTGCTGCCATCGGCGCCAACCAAGCCAGCGCGGTCAATGGCGAAGCGCACGGGCAGATTCTGGATAGCGACATCATGCACGACTTGGTCATAAGCACGTTGCAGGAAGGTGGAGTAGATCGCGCAGAATGGACGCATTCCTTGCGCGGCAAGGCCAGCGGCAAAGGTCACCGCATGCTGCTCAGCGATCCCCACATCGAACGAGCGTTCGGGGTGTGCTGCGGAGAATTTGTCGACGCCCGTGCCGCCGGGCATAGCCGCGGTGATGGCGCAAATTTTAGGGTCCGTTTCCGCAAGCTTAGCGAGCGTTGCGCCAAAGACATTCTGATATGAAGGTGGACCGCCGCCGGGGCCCTTTTCTTGCTTGCCCGTAATGACGTCGAATTTCACAACGCCGTGATATTTGTCGTCCGCGGCTTCTGCAGGGGCATAGCCCTTACCCTTTTGCGTAACGACATGGATCAGCACTGGGCCTTCGGCATTGTCGCGGACATTTTCGAGGATTGGAATAAGCTGGTCGAGATTATGGCCATCGATTGGGCCAACATAATAAAAGCCAAGCTCTTCGAACAAAGTGCCGCCCATGGCCATGCCGCGGGCAAATTCCTCAGCCTTTGAAGCTGCGGTGTAAATCCGGCGCGACAGCCTTTTTGCGAGCTTACTGGCAAGGCTGCGTAGGCCAAGATATTCGCTGGAGGATACCAGTCGCGACAAATATGCTGACAGGCCACCCACTGGCGGGGCAATCGACATATCATTGTCGTTCAGAATTACGACAAGTCGGTTGCCTGCGGCTTGAGCGTTGTTCATCGCCTCATACGCCATGCCGGCGGACATCGCACCGTCACCGATGACTGCAATCGCCTTTCCGGGCTTTCCAGCAATTTTATTAGCTACGGCAAAACCCAATGCTGCAGAGATCGACGTAGAGCTGTGGGCAGCGCCGAATGGATCATATTCGCTCTCGCTGCGCTTGGTGAAGCCAGAGAGGCCGCCGCCGGTGCGCAATGTGCGAATACGGTCGCGCCGACCCGTGAGGATCTTGTGTGGATAGCACTGATGGCCGACATCCCAAATCAGCCGATCATCAGGCGTATTAAAGACATAATGGATTGCGGTCGTGAGTTCGACAACGCCAAGGCCTGCGCCCAGATGG
>NZ_JBIKPH010000087.1:0-10272 GCF_044357595.1 Sphingorhabdus sp.
CGCCTCGTGCCAAAGCAAAACTCGTGGAGAGTATTCCACTTGGTCGCGAAGGCACTGCCGACGAACTGGCTAATGTCGTCTGGTGGGTGGCAGGATCGCCTTATATGACTGGTTCAACAATCTCCAACGATGGTGGACTGCTGTGCCGACTGTAAGCGATCCGGCCGAGCGGTTTTGCCGCTGGCTGGAGGGGAATGCCGGATTTACCGAAGTACGAATCGCTCGTAAGTTGACGGGCGGCAACGCCAATGTGACCAGCCTTGTCGAAACCGCGAGCGGTCCATTGGTGCTTCGTCACCCGCCTACCAATACGGTATCTGATCTTGCCGGCGCCGGTATTTCGCGCGAATTTCGCTTCATCTCGGTCATCGCGGGCAATGCGCCGGTTGCCGAACCCATATTATATTGCGACGATGTGGAAATATTGGGCGCCCCATTTTCTCTCACGCGCTTCGTGCCGGGAACAGCGATTACCGACACTTTGCCCCCCGCTTATTCGAACAGCATCGCAACTATCGATGCTGTCGGCATCGCACTGATAGATGCCCTCGCCAAAGTACACGCAATTACGCCAGTTCCTGAAGGCCTTGGCGATGTAAAGAAGGCGCGGAATTTTGTCGCTCGCCAGATCGAACGGTGGCGTTCGGTGCGCTTAGCCAGCAAAGTCCGCGATCTACCGCTGGTCGAAGTGCTCGGAACTTGGCTCGCCGAAAACGTTCCAGAACCCGAGGCGGTACGGATCGTCCACTGCGACTACCACCTCGACAATGTGTTGATGGACCCGATCGAACCAAAAGTCAGGGCAATACTCGACTGGGAAATGGCAACGTTGGCCGATCCACTGGTCGACGTCGGGCTCGTCACGGCAATGTGGAATCGCGATGAAAGTCTTCCACTCGGCTTCGCATTTGTGCAGCGCGTGTCCAATGTTAAGGGAGTGATTGGCGGTGGTGAATTGGCGCAGCGCTGGGCAAGCTCAACAGGGCTCTCAATCGCACATCTTTCGTACTTTCAAGCTTTTGCACTATGGCGTCTCGCCGTCATCGTCGAGGGCGCCTATGTTTTGTTTCGCAATGGTCAAGTAGACGGACCTTATGAACGTGGCCTTGAGCAGGATGTGCCGGCATTACTCGATGCAGCCCAACGCATTGCACAGATAAAAGGTATCGCTTGATGGACGCCACCATGATGCACGAGCCGCTCGGCACCGCTGCAATTTTTGCCCACGGCGAGCGCATTCATGCTTCAAGCCGCATAGGCCTATTCGACGGCGAGCAGATGACGTGGCGAAGCTATGCCGAAACAGCCAATCGCGCCCGTCGTCTTGCTACGGCGTTGCGGTCGGCGGGCGTGCACAAAAATACGCGTGTTGCAACGTTAAGCTGGAATGATTTCGCCCATTTCGAAGCGTATCTTGCGGTGCCGGCGATGGGTGCTGTGCTCCATACGCTAAACCTGCGGCTGCATCCTGATCAGGTCCGTTACATCATGGCCGATGCCGGTGATGCTTTTCTAATTGCCGACGGCGATTTGCTTGCCGGCCTCCTACCCCAAATCAATTCGCTCGACGCGCTTAAACACATCCTCGTTACCGGCAATGCAACCCGGCTCGCGGGACTTGAAAAGCCATGGACGCTTTATGAAGACTTTATCGCTGACCATGAGCCGATTGTTGAATTTCCCGATATTGAAGAGACCGCAGCCGCCGCTACCTGTTATACATCCGGAACAACAGGCAATCCGAAGGGGGTCGTGTATTCGCATCGTACGATATACCTACATAGCCTGGCATCGATGGCCACAAACGCCTTTGCGTTAGGTAACAGCGATAAAATTTTACTGCTGCCGCCTATGTTCCATGCCAATGCTTGGGGGTTGCCTTATTCAGGCTGGCTCGCGGGTGCAGATTTCGTCCTGCCGGGCCCTAATCTGCAGCCTGAAGCGATCCGCCGAATGATCCGCGGAACAGCGCCTACCTTTACCGCCACCGTGCCAACCATCTTAAACGACCTGCTCCGCATAGATGCCAAGGACCCGGTCGATATGCAAAGCTTTCGCGTCATCGTGGTGGGAGGCTCGGCAGTTTCCGAAGGCCTCATCGCCGAGGTTGAGCGAAGCTGGAACGTGCCGCTTATCCAAGGTTGGGGAATGACGGAAACTAGCCCACTTTGCGTTCTGTCTCACCCCGCTGCCGACGCATCGGACGAAGAGGCGCGTCGCTTGCGAGCCAAAAGCGGACGTCCTGTCGCAGGCGTTCGTGTGCGTTTGGTCGACGACGATGGCAAGCGTCTCAGCGAAGATGGCAAAACCATCGGGCGCTTGCAACTGCGCGGTGCATGGATTGCGCGGGGCTATCACGGCGTTGGCTCGAGTGGCGTGTTAACCGACGACGGATGGCTGGACACTGGCGATGCTGGAACGATTGATGAACGCGGATATGTGCAGGTAACAGACCGGTTAAAAGATTTGATAAAATCAGGCGGCGAGTGGATACCTTCGGCGGAACTCGAAAATCACATTTCGAGCCTTCCCGGTATTAACCTAGCCGCAGTAATCGCAGTACCCGACCGGCGTTGGGAAGAGCGGCCATTGGCAATTGTTACGACACTAGATGGCGAAAGGCCCGATTTTGTGGGCCTACGACGCGCCTTACAGGATCGAGTTGCACGCTTCTGGATCCCTGAATATTGGGCACATGTTGATAGCCTACCACTGACCAGTGTTGGCAAGATTGACAAGCAGGCGCTGCGCGAGGCATTTGCGACCGGCAAGTCTATGTTTGAGAAGATTGAGGACACTCGATGAGCGCGCTACCCATGATGAAGGGCAAGGCTTCCCTTCGCGAGGTAACGGAGGTCGTTCAAACTGCTTTGCCCAAGACACGCGTCAGGCCACGCGTCAGTCGACGCACGCAAGCGGAACGAACGGCCCTATCTGATGCCCGGATGTTCGATGCAGCCATGCAATTGATAGTCGAACAAGGTACACATGCAACGACGCTGAAGGCCGTCGGAGAACGCGCCGGCTATTCTCGAGGGCTGGCATCTAGCCGTTTCGGATCGAAGGATGCGCTGTTCGGTCAACTTGTTCTGCACTTCAATACAAGCTGGACCCAGGAGCTGGCTAACAAGGTTGGAACACGCGGCGGCGTTCAGGCTTGCCTAGCAGCGTTGTGCGCGGTCGAAGATTTTCTGTCGAGCCACTCCAAATACATGCAGGCTATGTATATCCTCTGGTTTGAGTCGATCAGCACGCACAACGATGTACGCGATCATCTTGCAGCATATCATGAAATCTATCGCAGCGACGTCGCGCACTGGGTCGAAGAAGGTATTGCAAGCGGCGAAATCGATACTGCGGTAGACGCAGAATGCTACGCATTTGGTTTCTGCAGTTTTATTTTTGGGACTATCTACCAGTGGCTTGTCGCCCCTAGCAATGTCGACCTGCCCAAGCAGTTTGAAGCGTTTCGCCGATTGACCTTGAAGACATTTACAATTGATTAGATTTCTTCGAAATTTTTTCTAAAAAATATATATCTTTCAATGCTTTAATACCAATTTTTTAAGCTTGATTTTTCATTTGCTAGACGCTAGCAAATAAACGTTGGAATGTCGTGGGCGGCACCCGATAATCTGGGAGAGTTGGCTTGGCAAAAGCCCTGGATTCGCTAATGTTAACGCTCTTGGCGCGCCGTTCGGTGGCGGTAACGGGGGTTGCTCGCGGTCCGTGGACAACGCCTAATATCTGCGATGCAGGAACGGACGTAAAATGAGTGGTGCCCAGAGTATTGACTGCCATTTGAAACAGCCGGTTCTTGATGGGGTGCGGGTAATAGAATTGGCTGGAATCGGTCCTGCTCCGTTTTGCGGCATGATGCTTGCAGATCATGGTGCCGAGGTAATTCGCATAGATCGGCCTGGGGCTAATGTAGAGGAGCAGCAATGCGATGTTCTGCTGCGGTCACGACGTTCGATCACATTGGATTTAAAACGTCCTGAATCGATTGAAATCGTAGCGCGGCTTGCCGAAACAGCAGACGGTCTGATTGAGGGTTTTAGGCCGGGGGTAGCCGAACGTCTGGGATTGGGGCCTGAGACTTTAATGCAGCGGAACCCTGCTCTCGTGTATGGACGTATGACTGGTTGGGGACAAGAAGGGCCCCTTTCCCATACTGCTGGACATGATCTCAATTACATATCGATTAACGGGTGCCTCGCGGCGCTGGGTCAAGATGGCAAGCCGCCAATGCCGCCGCTAAACCTAATCGGTGACTATGGCGGTGGTGGCATGATGCTCGCCTTCGGGTTTGTATCGGCTCTATTGGCTGCACGACAGAGCGGCCACGGGCGTGTAATTGATTGCAGCATGGCCGAAGGGTCTGCGGCATTAATGGCTGGCATGTGGTCCCTAAAGCACAATGCCATGTGGGAAAAAGAGCCCGGCCAGAACCTCCTCGACGGCGGCGCACCATTTTATTCTAGCTATGCCTGCGCAGATGGAAACTTGATCGCCATCGGGGCCATTGAAGCGCAGTTTTATGCACGCTTTATTGAAGCGATGGAACTGAGCGACGACCCGCTATTCGCTGCGCAGCTTGACCAAGAGAGTTGGCCTGCCATGAAGGTACGGTTGAGCGAAATTTTTTCTTCGGCTCCTCGCGAGGCCTGGACGGGCCTACTGCAACATCGTGACTGTTGTTACACCGAAGTTATAACAATGGCTGAGGCGCCAGAGCATATTCACAACAGTCTCAGAGGTAGCTACGTTGAGTCGGGCGGCTGGATGCAACCGCATCCAGCGCCTAGATTTGGTGAAACAAAGGTCGTTCTACCCAAGATGTGGCAGCGCGATGCCGATAGGGAGGATATTCTTGCTGAGTTAGGAATGGACGACCCTGAGTGGATAACTACAAGCTAGATACATTGAGAGACAATGACCGGCACCAACAAAGGTGCCGGTGAATTATTGGAGAGTGTGATGACAACAGATAATGCCGACGCAAGCGTAGCGACTAAAAATCGTGCAGACCTGCCAACCCTGGACTATGACGCCATTGTCATAGGAGCCGGTTTTGCTGGACTAGCCCTTATCCATTATCTGCGAAAATTGGATCTGAATGTGCGCGTGTTCGACCGGGCCTCGGATGTTGGCGGCACTTGGGCTTGGAACCATTATCCGGGAGCAGCTACCGACAGTGAAAGCTATTATTACTGCCTGACCTTCTCTCCAGAACTGCTACAAGAATGGTCTTGGACAAAGCGTTATCCTGGTCGGGAAGAGACACAGAACTATATGCGGTTCGTCGCCGACAAATGCGACATGTGGCCATATATTCAACTTAACACAGAGATCGTCGACGCCCAATATATGGAGGGGCGCGGTTACTGGCAGGTGACAACTGGCGACGGCAGTATCTTTACATGCAAATATTTCATCAGCGGAATGGGGATGATCTCGGAGCCGATGATACCAAAAATTACCGGTATGGATAAATTCAAGGGGTCGATCTTTCATTCGTCCCGCTGGCCTACCGAAGGTTTAGATTACGCGGGCAAGAAGGTGGGGATTATTGGCGCGGGTGCAACAACGGTTCAAATGCTGCCGATTGTCGCCGAAACCGCGGGCAGCGTCACGGTCTTCCAACGCACGCCAAATTATATTTTACCCGCAATGCAAAAGTCGATGACGCCCGAGTGGGAAAAGGAAATAAAAAGCAACTACGATGCCATTATATCGAAGTGCCGGAACCACGTTTTCGGGATGGCCTTCGACAGCCCTGTGGGGCGTAATGCAATCGACACGCCGGCCGAGGAACGGGAGCGTATTTTTGAAGAGAATTGGACGGGCAGCTTTCGATGGGTTTTTGAAACCTTCGACGACCTTCTCGCTACCCCTGAAGCTAACCGGATGGCAGGCGACTTCATTGGCAAAAAGATGAAAGCGCGCATAAAAGACCCAGCGCTAGCCAAATTGCTTGTACCGAATTTCGATGATTATCCTCTGTTCGCAAAGCGCCCCCCGCTCGATCATGGATATCTAGAAGCATTCAGCAGAGACAATGTGCGCCTGGTCGACATCAAAAATCAGGAACCTCTGGCAGAGATTACGGAGACCGGTGTCCGCACGACCCAAAATGAATTTGAATTTGACATCATCGTGCTGGCGACGGGCTTTAAGGCTTACACAGGCGCGCTGGAGGCATTTCCGATCCGTGGTGTAAGCGGGCAAACGCTCAGTCACAAGTGGCAGGTCCAATCGAGCAGTATCATGGGGGTATGCGTCACCGGTTTCCCGAACATGTTCGTGGTCACAGGGCCTCAGGCACCATTTGCTAACCTGCCGACGTCAATTGAGCAAAACGCTATGTGGATTTCGCGCTGTATTGATAAGATGGAGCGCGAGGGGTTAGACGTGTTTGAGCCGCAAGAAGCAGCTGAAGCTGAATGGACTGCCGCTACCAGTAATATTCACGAGCAAACGCTTATGGCAGACGGAGACAAGGTTAACTCTTGGATGATGGGTGCCAATCGGGACGATAAAGGTGCGCGCGTTTTGATTTACTTCGGCGGTGCCAATGCATATTATGATGCTTTGGACCAATCAGCTGCCGAAGGTTTTCCGCAACTAACCTTTAGAAAATTGTCATAGGCGGCTTCGCATCGGGCATGCAACAAGACACATTAACAAAACTACATTCACACGTCTTAAAGAGGCTGGGGATGGCAAAAAGGATATTGGTAAATGCGGCTGGAAAATAAAGTAGCGGTCATCACCGGCGGAGCAATGGGTATCGGTGCTGCAACGGCGAGCCGATTTATTGCAGAAGGCTGCAAAGTCGTCATCGGCGATATACAACGCGGCCCGGGCGAAGCTTTTGCAGCACAGTTTGGCGACATGGCTGCCTTTGCCGTTTGCGACGTGACGCAGGAAGACCATGTCGCGGCGCTTGTGGATCTTGCCATCAGCCGGTTCGGTAAGCTGGATATTATGTTCAATAATGCCGGCATTATCGGCGCAGTGGGACCGATTGATACAACCCCAGCCGATGAATGGGCGGCTTCGCTTGCAGTGCTGATCAATGGCGTGTTTTTTGGCATGAAGCACGCAGCACGCGTCATGAAGCCCGCGGAACGCGGTAGCATAATCAGCATGGCAAGCACGGCTGGCTTAATGGGCGGACTTGGGCCGCATGCTTATGCAGCAGGAAAGCACGCTGTCGTTGGGATGACCAAAAACGTCGCTGCTGAGTTGTGCCATTTTGGAATTCGCGTGAATTCAATTGCCGCAGCAAGCATGGCGACCCCAATGGTTGCGAATGTCCTGACCGGCGATCCGGGTAATATCGAAGAAGCCAAGCGAATATTGGCTGAAGTTTCCCCACTGCACGGGCGGCCAGGTCTAGCCGAAGACGTCGCAAACGCTGCTCTGTGGCTGGCAAGCGATGAATCGGGCTACACAACTGGTCACACGCTGACCACTGATGCCGGGGCCACTATTGGCGCGACGTCTGCAAAGCCGAACTTCAGCGAGTATCAGCCGATGATCGGCGAAGTCGTCGTAAAGGCCAGCTAACGGCCGCCGCTAGAGTGGCCGGCCATATACCACCCCAGGCGCCACCTGGTGCTATGCCCATGGATGTTGCCTAAGCACGCCGCATATCCTCGGCTAGTCATTCGGAGGTGCTGGGGACAATGAAAACCAAAGCCATGATTGCGGCTGTTAAATGACCTAGGAGCAGGGACGCGCGCTGGCTTGCCAGCGCTACCCAGACCAGATTACTCAGAAAGCTGCTTCAAAGTATCCGATGTCACCCAAAGGCGAACATAGCAGGGCGCGCGAGCACCAAACTTAGCCTGAATCGGGCTAATATCTAGTGTGGATTTAATCATGAATCTCAGATAAGCGAGCCATGGAAATCAGACAGAAAATTTTTGAAAAGTAACGTAACATGAGTACAGCACAACAGCAGTTAACCTTGTCTGAACCAGACAGAAAAAATGCCGTAAGCACGGATGGGCTGTTGAGTAATGATCTGCTTGCTTGCATTGGCCGAACATCCGCACCTCGGACCGAAATTGCCTCTCGGCGCGAAATACGTAAATATTCAATTGCGACGGGCTGGAAGAAAAAAGAATATCTGGATGGCGATGAAGCCCCACCCTTGTTTCATCTCGCTCTGTTCTGGGACATGGTTGAACTTGATAAGCTGACCCCCGACGGCGTTTCAATCGATGAATTGCTACCCAAATTTCCGCTTGAAAAAGCAATGGCAGGCGGCCTCAGTATCGATTATTTCAGACCTATCATGGCAGAGGACGTGCTGGTTGCCACCCGCACCCTCACCAACATCTATGAAAAATCGGGCTCGCAGGGGCCGATCATTTTTTATGAAGTTTTAATGCGCGTAGAAACGGCCGCTGGCGAACTTGTCCTCACTGAAAAAACAACACGGCTCTTGCGGTAATGAACACAGCGGAAATAACAAACCTCAAGCCAGGCGACGCCTTACCCGGTCGCGCTTACGCTCCAGATAACGTCCAGAATTTTATGTACAGCGCTGCTCTTTGGAATGCCCATCGCATCCATTTCGATATGCCTTACGCCACTGAAGTCGAGGGCTATCCGGGCATTGTGATGTCGGGGCCGATGCTTGGCGACTGGCTAACCCAATGTGTCATAGAATGGCTGGATGGCGCGGGCCAGATGACACAGCTTGAATATTCGAACCGCAAAGCCGCATATATAGGCGAGACAGTCACCTCAGGCGGGCGTGTGCTTTCGGTGGATCATGACAAGGGTTCCGCAACACTGGAAGTCTTCATCAAGAATGAAGCCGGCGACGTTATCGTTCCGGGCACTGCCGTCGTTGCCTTCGACAAGGCCTGATCGGAACAACTATGGATAACTTGCGGGGAAAAGTCGCAATTGTTGGGGCTGCGGATACTCAGGTGGGAAAGCTTCCCCAATTCAGCCCCACCGGCTTATGTATCGATGCGGCGCGGCGCGCTATGGCAGATGCCAATATCACAAAGGACCAGATCGATGGGCTGATCACCTGCAATTCGATGGCCGAACCGTATATGTATCACGCCGAAGCAATGGCCGAGTATATGCAAATATTCCCGCGCTATTGCATGAGCGTGGGTGCTGGCGGCAGCACGACCTTTTCGATCTTGCATCATGCAGCTGCTGCGATCGTCAGCGGCATGTGCACCACCGTCCTGATCACGATGGCCGACAGTTTGCGTAGCGGCCTGACGCGAGACCAGGCTATGAAAATGCAGTCGTCGGCCGGCCATTCTCAGTTTGAAATTCCCTTCGGCCCAACGGTCCCAGCTTTTTACGCCCTCATTGCCCGTGCCCATATGCACAAATATGGCACGACCGCCGAACAGTTCGCCGCAATCGCCGTTGCATGCCGCAAACATGCCTGCCTCAACCCGACCGCCGAAATGCGCACCCCTATCACAATCGACGACGTCATGAATTCGCGTATGATTGCCGACCCCTTGCACCTACTTGACTGTTCTCTGGTGTCGGATGGTGGATCAGCGATTATCATGACCTCAGCTGATAGAGCTGCTGATTTCCCTCATGACCCCGTGTATATTCTGGGTGTGGGCGAAGGGCATGGCCATGAACATATAAGCCAAGCACACAGCCTGACCACATCCTTCGCCGTGGAATCAGGCCGGCGGGCTTATGCAATGGCGGGCCTTAGACCGAGCGACATGGACTTCGCGCAACTGTACGATTGTTTCACACCCACGGTGCTGGTGGAGCTTGAAGATCTAGGCTTTTGTCAAAAGGGAGAAGGCGGAGCGTTCGTAGAAAATGGTAATATCGAGCTTGGTGGCATGCTACCGGTCAACACCCATGGCGGACTTCTATCCCATTGTCATCCAGGCAACCCTGGATCAATGTTTGCGCTCACCGAAACCGTGACCCAGCTTCGCGGCACGGCGGGCGCGCGACAAGTCAAGGATGCCAAAGTCGCAATTGTGCATGGCCAGGGCGGCATCATGTCCAGCCATACCACAGTGATTCTTGCGAGGGAGCGTCACTGATGACGGGCCAGATGGACAAATTTCTCCCCCGCCCAACACTAGAATCCGCTCCTTTCTGGCAGGGCTGCCGCGATCATAAGCTATTGCTGCAATACTGCACGGCGTGCGGCACGCATCAATTCTACCCGCGCGTTATCTGCGCGAACTGCATGTCCGAACAGCTTGAATGGCGTGAAGCCAGTGGGCGCGGCACTGTGGAAAC
>NZ_JBIKPH010000088.1:0-10149 GCF_044357595.1 Sphingorhabdus sp.
AGATGGTCGAGAATGGCGATCGCCTTGCTGGAGAAGCCGCATTGCGGAAATAACGGACTGCCCTTCATAAACAGGACGACATTATTGCCTTTGACGATCTCTTCGATCCGTTCGTGAACACTCATCTGTAATACTCCAAAAATTTAAGGAATGGCGGTTGTTAGTTGCAAGGCATGCAAAACGCCGCCCATGCGGCCGCCTAGCGCGTCATATACGGCCTTATGCTGCTTCACGCGCGGAAGCCCACGAAAACTCTCGCTCACTACGCGCGCGGCATAATGGTTGCCGTCACCTGCAAGGTCGGTAATCTCAACCTGCGCGTCGGGCAGGGCGGCTTTTATCATGCCCTCTATCTCTTCGGCCTGCATTGCCATTAGGCGGGCTCGATAAACTGGCGGCGCGCTTCGACCATCTTATCTTCCAGCGCTGCACGAATTGTTGCGTCATCGACATCAACGCCAGCCGATGTTAAATCGCCAAGCAGCTTGCGTACAACATCTTCCACGCCCGATTCTTCGAAATCGGCCTGAACCACGGAGGTCGCGTACGCGGTTGTTTCTTCTCGGGTCAGGCCCATTTTCTCTGCGGCCCATTGGCCAACCAACTTATTCCTGCGCGCAGTGATTTTGAACTGAAGCTCCGCATCATGTGCAAACCTGTCTTCAAAGGCGTTTTCGCGTTTATCGAAAGTCGTCATGTTGCCGTTCCTAACTGCTGAATATCCAAGATAATACGTGTGCGTGCTATCAACAAGGCAATTGATATCAAATATGGACCACCAGTTTCCCAACTGCTGCTCGGTCGCCAAGCCGCGCAATCGCTGTGCCAGCATTTGCCAGTTCAAATGTTTCCGAAATGCGCGGCTTGATTTTGCCTGAAGCGTAAAGGTCAAACAATTCGGATATGTTCGCGTGGTTCTTCTGCGGCGTGCGTGCGGCGAAAGCACCCCAGAATACACCACAAACGTCACAGCTTTTCAGCAAAGTCAGGTTTAAGGGCAACTTCGCGATGCCGGCCGGAAAACCGACCACAAGAAACTTGCCTTCCCATGCAATCGAACGGACCGCAGGCTCGCTATAGTCGCCGCCGACAGTGTCGTAGATGATGTTGAAACCGTCCCTGCCAGCGGCCGCCTTGAACATTTCAGCGACGGCCTTTGATTGGTCCTTATCGAACGGCTGATGCGGGTAGACAACAACTTCATCCGCGCCTGCCTCACGTGCGATGGCGGCTTTGGCCTCGCTCGATACGCCCGCAACCACGCGGCCACCATAAGCCTTCGCAAGCTCAATCGCCGAAATACCGATACCGCCAGCGCCGCCGAGAACAAGTATATTGTCCCCCGTTTTCATATGGCCGCGGTCCTTGAGTGCATGGATGGACGTGCCATAGGTCATGAGCAAGGCCGCGCCATCGTCAAACGACATAGCGTCGGGCATTTTGAAGCAGTTGAATGCCGCAATCGCGACCTTTTCGGTGAGCCCGCCATTGCCACACAAGCCAATCACGCGGTCACCAACGGCAAAGCCGCTGACGCCATCGCCGATAGCTTCGACCACGCCACCGATTTCACCGCCCGGCGCAAAGGGGCGTTCGGGCTTGAACTGGTATAGGTCGACAATCATTAAGGTGTCGGGGAAGTTGATCGAGCAAGCCTTCACCGCAACAACGACTTGGCCAGGGCCAGCAACGGGTTCTGGCAATTCGCCCATGACAAGCGTTTCAGGGCCACCGCTCGCGGTCGATAATAAGGCGCGCATTTCTCTCTCCTAGGCTATGTTGGGCGTCAGCCAAGGCTGGCTTGCCGATATTTTTGTCTCATATGTAGAGATCGCGTCGCTGCTTTTCAGCGTCAACCCAATCTCGTCGACCCCGTTTATCAGGCAATGCTTGCGGAACGGGTCAATTTCAAATGCGAACCGATCTTGGAATGGTGTTGTCACCGTCTGCGTTTCCAGATCGATATGAATGCTGTCCGTCTGCGCGACTTCCATCAGCCGATCGATCGCGTCCTGCGGCAGCACGATTGCGAGCAATCCGTTCTTGAACGCGTTGCCCGAAAATATGTCGGAAAAACTGGGCGCTATAACCGCCGAGATGCCCAGGTCAGCCATCGCCCAAGCGGCATGCTCGCGACTTGACCCGCATCCGAAATTGTCGCCAGCAATCAATATTGGTGCGTCTGCATACGCCGGATCGTCAAAGACGTTGCCAGGCACTTCGCGCAAGGATTGAAACGCGCCTTTGCCAAGGCCCGACCGGCTAATAGTTTTCAACCAAGCTGCAGGAATGATGATGTCGGTATCGATATTTTTCAGCCCGAGCGGATAGGCTCTGCCAATGACGCTGCTTATGGGCTTCATACTATCAGTCCGTTTCGGTTTTTGGCGGGTTCTGGGTTATGGGTGCGGCATCGGGTTCAGGGGACAAGGGTTCAAGCTTGCCCTTCTTCTGTGTCAGACTGCGCCGCCCTGCATATAACAACGCAGCCACCAATGCTGCGGAGCCAACCGCTGCGCCAACCTTAGCTGTGGTTGACCATGTGTCGCCATTGGAATTTTTATTGGTCATATAGCTGTTCCTTGATGGATTAACCTTAGCTTTGGCGTCTGTGCCAAGTAAAGAAAATAGCTTATTTTTGCGCAGGCGCCTATCTCATGCGTCAACGCCTCCATGCAATTTAGTTCATCAATTCGCGGACATCAGTAAGCTTGCCCGTCACCGCGGCCGCGGCGGCCATTGCAGGACTTACCAAATGCGTGCGCGCACCTGGTCCTTGCCGCCCGACGAAATTGCGGTTGCTGGTGGACGCGCAACGCTCTCCGGCAGGAACCTTGTCTGGGTTCATACCCAGGCATGCTGAGCAGCCCGGTTCGCGCCATTCCAGACCTGCGTCGATAAATATGCGGTGTAGCCCCTCGGCCTCGGCCTGATGCTTCACAAGGCCGCTTCCCGGGACGACAATTGCCCATTTGACATTAGCTGCCTTTTTACGGCCCTTCAGTATAGCGGCAGCGGCGCGCAGATCTTCAATCCGGCTGTTGGTACAACTGCCAATGAAGACATTCTGCACTTCAATATCTGTCATAGCAGTGCCAGGCGTCAGCCCCATATATGCTAGGGATTTCTTGGCGGCTTCTTGCTTCGACGGATCGGCGAAGGTGGATGGGTCGGGAACAATGCCGGTAATGGGCAATACGTCTTCAGGGCTTGTGCCCCATGTAACGCTTGGCGCAATGTCGGCGGCGTTTATCGCCACGACCTTGTCATAGACTGCCCCAGTATCGGTAGCGAGTGAACGCCAATAAGCCTCCGCTGCGTCCCACTGCGCTCCCTTTGGCGCCATCGGACGGCCCTTGAGATAAGCAAAAGTGGTGTCGTCAGGTGCCACAAGACCAGCGCGCGCGCCATGTTCAATCGCCATGTTGGAAATGGTCAACCGGCCCTCAATGCTCAGCGCGCGAATGACAGCGCCCGTATATTCGATAACATGGCCAGTGCCGCCCGATGCGCCCAACACGCCCGTGATGTGGAGTACAACGTCTTTGGCGGACACGCCCGGCCCAAGTTCACCTTCGACACGGACTTCCATCGACTTTGATCGCGTCAGTTGAAGCGTTTGGGTTGCAAGTACATGCTCTACCTCGGATGTGCCGATTCCAAAGGCCAAAGCCCCAAGGCCGCCGTGGCAGGCAGTATGGCTGTCGCCGCATACAATCGTAGTACCGGGCAGCGAGAAGCCTTGTTCCGGCCCGACAACATGTACGATGCCCTGCTTAATGTCGGTGGCGTTGATATAGGCAATGCCAAACTCCGGCGCGTTGCGTTCCAACGCTTCCAATTGCTGTGCGCTTTCGGGGTCGGCAATCGGCACATGTCGCCCATTGCCGTCTAACCGCGCGGTAGTGGGTAGATTGTGATCGGGCACTGCAAGCGTAAGATCGGGTCGCCGCACGCGCCGTCCAGCAACGCGAAGGCCTTCAAAGGCTTGCGGGCTGGTGACTTCGTGGACAAGATGGCGGTCGATGAAAATCAGGCACGTCCCGTCATCCCGTTGCTCCACGACATGGGCGTTCCAGATTTTTTCATAAAGAGTTTGCGAAGTTGGCATAATGACAATGACATAGAAGCGATTGCAGCGAAATCAAGTGAGGCGTCGCTGCTTGCACTTCAAAGATGCAAACTTTACGTCTATGAGGTGTTCCATGAGCATAATCAGCATCATCCTTATCGTGCTTGCAACGGTCTTCATTATGGAGTGGGTCGCGTGGTCCAGCCATAAATACATCATGCATGGATGGGGTTGGGGATGGCACCGTGACCATCACGAGCCGCACAATAACGCACTGGAAAAGAACGATCTTTACGGCATTGTCGGTGCAGTGATGAGCATATCACTGTTCATGATAGGCAGTCCTCTTATACTGGGCGACAATGCGTGGGCGCCTGCAACATGGGTCGGCTTAGGCGTCATGTTTTACGGCATCATCTACACGGTTGTGCACGATGGCCTCGTGCATCAACGCTATTTTAAATATGTCCCGCGCCGGGGCTATGCCAAACGGCTGGTGCAGGCGCACAAGCTGCACCACGCCACAATCGGCAAAGAAGGTGGCGTGAGTTTTGGATTTGTGTTGGCACGTGACCCGGTCAAATTAAAAGCGGATCTTAAGAAGCAGCGCGCGGCAGGGACTGCCATCGTACGCGATGCCGCCATTGAAGCTTAGTTTTCAGGCTTACGCCAAATCCAGCTGAGACAGATTACGGCGACGCCCAGCGGAATGAGCGACAAAGGCAAAACCATCGCGGCAAATGATATGGCGATGCTTACGCCAAAGGCCATCGTCGCCGACCATTTTGCCCGCCTGCTAATTACGCCCTTTTCGCGCCACGCAACCAAATAGTGCCCGAATCGCGGATGAGCCATCAATCGTGCCTCAAGCGCTGGGCTGCTGCGTGCGAAACAGAATGCGGCTAATATCATAAACGGGACGGTTGGCAGCAAAGGTAGAAAAATGCCTATCGTGCCGAGCGCTACCGCCAGCAGTCCCGCGGACAGATACAGTTGGCGCTTAATCAATATTGGTGAACTGCTTTGGTAACATAATAGCTGCCGAGACCTTCGGGGCCGCCTTCGCTACCAAAGCCCGATTCCTTTACCCCGCCAAATGGCGCGTCGGGCATCGAGATAACGAAACTGTTGAGGCCAACCATGCCTGTGTCAAGCGCATCGGCAACAAGGTTTGCCTGCCGCGCATTCTCCGTGAAAGCATAAGCCGCAAGACCGAAGGGCAGGCGGTTGGCTTGCGCGACGGCTTCATCAAATGTCTTGAATGGCCGCATCAAAGCCACGGGACCAAAAGGCTCGTCGTCCATGACTTTTGCCGACATTGGCACGTCAGACAATACCGTCGGTGCGAAGAAAAAGCCTTGGTCCCCGCGTGACCCGCCGGTCAGCAGCTTAGCGCCTTTCGAGGTAGCATCGTCGACCAGTGCCGCAATTGCCGATGGCCGCCGCTCATTGGCCAGTGGCCCCATGACCGTGCTTGCATCGAGACCATTACCAACCTGGACCTTTTTCGTAAGCTCGGCAAAGCCAGCCACAAAGCGGTCATAGACGCCCTCCTGCACATAAAAGCGCGTAGGAGAAATGCACACTTGGCCCGCGTTCCGGAACTTGGTTGTTGCGGACAAAGTGATTGCCTTTTCCAGGTCGCAATCATCGAAAATGAGCACGGGCGCATGTCCGCCCAGTTCCATCGTCGTGCGTTTTACCCCCTCTGCGGCAAGCTTGAGCAAATGCTTGCCGACAGGGACGGAGCCAGTGAAGCTGACTTTGCGAATGATCGGGGATGCAATCAGGTGGCGGCTGACCATATCGGGTACGCCGAAGACGAGCTGCGCGACATTGCCGGGGACGCCGCCATCAATGACGCACTGCATGATCGCGCTGGTGCTTGCGGGCGTTTCTTCGGGCGGTTTTGCGATGATCGAACATCCCGCCGCAAGAGCAGCTGCCATTTTCTTACACATCAGATTAACCGGAAAATTCCAGGGCGAAAACGCGGCCACCGGGCCAACCGGCTGCTTCAAAACTAACGCGCGCTGTCCCGTTGGCCGGACAAGAACCCTGCCATAGCTGCGCTTGGCTTCCTCGGCGAAATACTCGAACTGCGCGGCGCAGGAAAGCACCTCGGTGCGGGCTTCAGCAAGCGGCTTGCCTTGCTCAGTGGTCAGCAGAACGGCAATTGCCTCAGCGCGTTCGCGAATGTGATCAGCAACCTTGCGCAAGATGGCCGCGCGGGCGTTGACGTCCACTGTACGCCAATGCGCAAACCCCTTTGCCGTTGCGGCAAGAGCCTCGTCAAGGTCGGCTGCAGTTGCCAGCGGTAATGCCGCTAGCGTCTCTCCGGTCGCGGGGTTGATGACATTATGGCAATCGCGGCCTTCGCCCGTGCGCCAACTACCGTCAATATAAAGACCCAAGTCAGTGGTATAGCTCATCGGTTTTCCTGCAAAATCTATATGTTCTGCATGTAGGCGTCACGTTGAGGGTTTGGAACCCCTTGCAAGGCGCAAAAGCCAGAAAACCGGAAGGCCGATGAGCAATAAAGCAACGCCCCAGATCAATGCTTCGGTGCCTGCGCCATAAATCGTCCAACAGGAGTATAACGCCGCGAGGAACAGAATGATCTTAAATCCTGCGCCGACTTTCAATGCCCCCGTCTGGATAAGCCGGAATGCCGCCGCCGCACAGCCGAAATACATAACGAGCACGATTGCAGTGGTGAGCACTATCAGGAATTCAAACATCGATGCCATGGACCGGCTGCTGTTCATCAGGATGACGAGGGTCAATAGACTGGTGGAGAAGACATGGGCATTGCGCGGCGTGCCATTTGCGGCGGCTTTGCCCATGAATTCTGGGAATAAGCCATCGCGTGCCAGGGCGGCGGGCAGTTCGGCTTGGCACATGATCCAGCCGTTTAATGCGCCAAGCGCACTGATTGCGCCAATTGCGGCGATCGCCGTGCCGGCATTGGTGCCGGCATAGATATTCACAAAATCGGCAAATGGCGCGGCTGATGCGCTGGTAATTGCAGCCGGTAGCATCAGGACAACTGCCGAGCAGACCAAGATATATATGCCGCCAGCACCGGCCGTTCCAAACAAGGTGGCACGGTTAATGGTGCGTTCGGGGTCTTGCACTTTGTCGGCTGGCACGGTGGCGAGCTCAAGGCCAAGCATCGCCCATAAGGTCAATATGGTGGCCGTTGAAATGCTTGCTGTAGAGATATCTGCCGTATCAAAAGTGCGAATAAGCCCAGTGCCTTGCGTTGCCAGCACATAAGCAGCAAGGCCAATGACTGCGATGAGCGGGAGCAACTTTGCAATGGTCCAAATAATCTGCACCTGCCCTGCCAATTTGGTTCCGCGGATGTTGATTAGCGTGAATGCCCAGACGATGGCTATCGTAATGGCCGCTGACACGCCGTGCGTGCCGACAATCGGAAACAGCTGACTAAGATAGCTTACGGCCGCCGTCGCGATTGCCGCATTGCCGACCCACATCGAAATCCAATAGGCCCAAGCAATCGCAAAGCCCGCGCCATCGCCAAAAGCGGCACGGGTATAGGCGTAAGGTCCGCCTGCCTTTGGTAAAGCCTTGCTGAGCGCACCAAAGACCGAGGCAACGCACAAAGCGCCGGATACAGTGATGAACCATCCGATGACCGAATTCCATCCCAAAGGCGCAAGGCTTGCAGGCAGCAGGAATACGCCTGAACCGATCATGCTGCCCATGACCAATGCGAGCGCCATCCAGAATCCCATCGGACGCCCTGTTGCGGCTGTATCTTCCTGCACTTAAAATCCCCCGTTCCGCGCAAGCTTGCATGGAACAGGGGCAAAAGCCAATCTTTGTTTCACGTCCCAACGGCGCTGGCATGTGCAGTTCGCCCAGCAGCAACCGAGTTACACCCCCAAACAGGCCAAAGGCGACACAGTCCTGCGACGATCGAGCCACGACAATGGGCATATGCCCCCTGAACGCCGTGCCGCCCTACACGCGATTGCCCAGCAAAATGCTTCCAAAGCAGGACATATTATGTCAGCGATGGCCAATGGATATTGCGGGTCAGACAGGTGACGTCATTATACGGATGGCGCAGGGCTCGGATGCCGATGCGATTGCGCAGATTTATGCGCATCATGTGCTTAACGGCACCGCTAGCTTTGACATTGTGCCGCGAACATCTGCGGAAACAGAACAGAAAATCGGCGATATTTTATCCAAAGGATGGCCGTTCCTGATCGCCGAACGCGATAACAGGATATTGGGATATGCCTATGCGACGGCCTTTCGAGATAGGCCAGCTTATGGCTTTACCTGCGAAGATTCCATCTACGTTGATCCGGATTTTATGGGGCAGGGTGTGGGTGCAAAGTTGTTGCGCGCATTGATGGTGCAGGCAACGCAATGCGGCTTCCGCCAGATGGTTGCCGTCATCGGCGGGGCGGAACCCGCTTCGGTAAAGCTGCATAGTAAGTTGGGTTTTACGCAGTCCGGACGAATGCGGTCCGTTGGTCGAAAGTTCGGCCGCTGGCTTGACAGCGTCTACATGCAGGCAGAACTTGGTGAAGCAGATAGGGCGCTGCCGGTGCGAGAACCCGTCTAACGGGTTATGTTGATTAAAAAAGGTGCGCCGTTGCCGCACGCAAAGGAGAGAGAAAATATGGCAGAGTTTGAATTGGTCGCAGACGGCCTTCGCTTCCCTGAAGGACCGGTAGTCATGCCCGACGGCAGCGTCATTCTCGTGGAAATCGCCGAAGGACAAATCACCCGCGTGCACGCCGACGGAAGCAAGACAGTCATTGCAAAGCCCGGCGGAGGACCAAATGGCTTGGCGATTGGCCCGGATGGCAAGCTATATTGCTGCAACAATGGCGGGTTTGAATATATGGAAGCCAATGGCTTTCTTGCGCCGCACGGCATTGCGCAGGATTATTCAGGTGGGCGGATTGAACGGATCGATATCGACACCGGTGAGGTCGAGATTCTGTATAAGTCCGGCGACCATGGTTGCAGTCTGCGTGGACCTAATGACATCGTGTTTGATGCGCATGGCGGCTTCTGGTTCACCGACCATGGCAAGATTGATTACGCCAAACGCAGCCATGATGTTGTTGGTATCTTTTATGCCAAAGCAGATGGTAGCTATTTGGAAGAAGTGATCTTCCCATCCAACAACCCCAATGGTGTTGGCCTGTCCCCCGATGGTAAAACGTTATATGCCGCCGAAACCTATACCTGCCGCCTGATGAAGTTCAACATCACTGCGCCTGGCAAGGTCGCCGGCGATGCGGGCCCTGGCGGGCCCGGCATCCCGGTATACCGCCCGGCAGGATATAAATTCTTCGACAGCCTCGGGGTAGAGGCCAGCGGCAATATTTGCGTCGCTACTATCGGCGAGTGCGGTATTAGCGTCATTTCGCCCGGTGGGGAGTTGGTCGAATTTGTCGCGACCGATGATATATTCACCACCAACATTGCGTGGGGCGGCGACGATATGTTGGACGCTTATATTTGCCTGTCGGGCAGCGGGCGTCTCGTGAAAACCCGTTGGGCGCGGCCGGGGCTTAAGCTCCAACATTAGAACTGGAAATCGGTGTATGCGACGGCACAAGGAAGCGCATCTCATTAACCGCATCGGCTGGCTGCGCGCGTCTGTTCTTGGCGCCAATGACGGTATAGTATCGACCGCAAGCCTGATTGTAGGTGTCGCAGCCGCGCAATCGGCGCCCGCAACAATTCTGCTTACGGGGATTGCGGGGCTGGTTGCTGGCGCAATGTCGATGGCGGCCGGCGAATATGTGTCGGTCAGCTCGCAGGCGGATTCCGAAAGCGCGGATCGTGCGCGCGAAGAGAATGAGCTGGCGACAATTCCAGACAAGGAACGTGAAGAGCTTATCGGCATTTACGAGCTACGGGGCCTTGACCGGGCGCTGGCGGAGCAGGTGGGCGACAAGTTAACGGAGCATGATGCGCTGGCCACGCATTTGCGTGACGAGCTTGGCATGGCAGCGCATACTGCCGCGCGGCCAGTGCAAGCCGCATTGGCCTCGGCCGCTGCGTTCACGATTGGTGCG
>NZ_JBIKPH010000089.1:0-10142 GCF_044357595.1 Sphingorhabdus sp.
TCGGCAGAGGCCTTGGGTTGGCCGACATGTTTTGGTCTCATCTTCGTTCCTTCGTCACTACGATGAAACCAAAACACTCCTTAAATCACAACATTAAATCTGTGCCATCGGTGCTGACGGGGAACATATGGTGCCGGCTACAAGGTTCGAACTCGTGACCCCCTGATTACAAATCAGGTGCTCTACCAACTGAGCTAAGCCGGCACTCGGCGGGTCCCATAGCGTCAAATAACTCCAAAGGTCCAGCCCTCAGTTGCAGCAATTTTGCTATTTAGCGCATTTGGTGCCCAAAATTGAGGATTTCCGGCAACATTCCGCAGCCATGCGGCGGTTATAAGGGCATCGGTTGCGTGGTCGGTGTAGCGTTCGAAGGGTCTGTGGGGCTGCGAACCAAGTGCGTACAGCGCATTGTCGAGTGCATGCCCGTCGCGGACTTTGCTTCGGCCTTTGGCGATACCGGCTGCGCGTGCGGCGATGCTGGTGTAAATCTCCACAACCACGGTACCGTCTGTGGGAATGGCATCGAACGGCCAGATCGCTACCTTATCGCGCACATGGTTGAGGAAGCGCATGCCGGCAAAGCTCGCTTTTGCGACTTGCGCGGCGCCGATGGCGTCATAGACGGTGGACGCCTTTCCGCTGCTGTTCTTGTTGAGAAGTTCGCACTGACGCCAGAATAGATAATCGGACTTCTTGCCGTCGGCCGCGCCCAAATAGAAATGACGGCGATGGTGGTATTCGAGGAAAGACGCGGCTCCCAAATCCGGATCATCGCAGACATTGTCGACATAAGCCCAGAAATCCTTAGCAGATGATGGCACGTCGTCACCGGGTAAATAGCTGCCGCGTTCAATCAAGGGCGGTGCGAAGCTGAAGTCGAAGCCAATAAGCAAGTCGTCATCTTGCGCCAGAAGCCAGTCAGCAACCGCTTGGCGCGACCAGACTTTGTTGGGGGGCGTCACAAGGCGAGGTGCCTTATCGCCTATTTCACAGACGGCCAGGGCGATACCGGGATGCCTACTGCCTTTCGCGCCAGACCAATCGGCGCACGCAAAACGCGTGAATGGACGCATTAGCTTGCGTCTGGCTCTGCGTTACGTGCGCGCAGTCTGTCCCAATATTGCATCCGTTCGAATATCTTGCGTTCAAAACCACGTTCGACGGGTTGATATAGCTCCGCAGGCGGTACTGCGTCCGGCCAATAATTTGCTCCGGAAAAGCCTTCTGCGCTGTCATGGTCATACGCATAGCCTGCGCCATAACCAATATCCCGCATCAGCTTTGTGGGCGCGTTCAGGATATGCGCTGGCGGCATTAACGATCCGGTGTCGCGTGCCATTTTCCATGCGGATTTCTGAGCCTTATAAGCGGCGTTTGATTTCGGCGCAGTGGCCAAATACAGGCACGCTTGAACGATGGCGACTTCGCCCTCAGGACTACCCAAAAATTCATAAGCTTGTTTAGCGGCGAGGCATTGCACCAGAGCTTGCGGATCGGCGAGGCCGATATCTTCGCTGGCAAAGCGGACGAGGCGGCGCAGAACATATAACGGCTCTTCGCCCGCCACCAACATGCGCGCCATCCAGTATAATGCCGCCTGCGGGTCAGACCCGCGCAAGCTTTTGTGCAACGCGGATATGAGGTTATAATGCCCCTCACGGTCCTTGTCATAAATGGGCATCCGCCGTTGCAGCAGCGCCGCCATCGCCTGCGGGTCGAGCGGATTATCGATGTGAATTGCAAACAAGGTTTCGGCTTGATTGAGCAAAAAGCGGCCATCACCATCGGCGCTTGAAATCAACGCGGACCGTGCGTCCTCGGTGACGGGCAGGGCGCAGTCCATCACGACCTCTGCACGGTTGAGCAAAGTTGCCAAGGCTACTTCGTCCAGACGGTGCAGCACCATGACCTGGGTGCGCGAGAGCAATGCGGCGTTAAGTTCAAATGACGGGTTTTCAGTCGTGGCGCCGACAAGAGTAACAACGCCGCTTTCCACAAATGGCAGAAAGCCGTCTTGCTGTGCGCGGTTGAAGCGGTGGATTTCGTCCACGAACAGCAATGTCTGCTTGCCGGTCCGAGCCATCGTTTCTGCCTCGGCAAAGGCTTTTTTAAGGTCAGCAACGCCCGAGAACACCGCGGAGATTGGCTTATAATGCATGTTGACCGCGTCAGCCAACAGTCGGGCGATGCTGGTCTTGCCGGTGCCTGGTGGCCCCCAAAGGATCATCGACGATAATTTGCCGGCTGCGACCATGCGGCCAATTGCGCCTTCGGGACCCGTCAGATGTTCCTGACCGATAATTTCGGCAAGCTTGGCGGGACGAAGTTTGTCCGCCAGTGGCGCGTTTTCAGGCGTACGCGATGGTGCTTGCAGGCCATCCCCAAACAGATCGCTCATAACACTATTCTGCCCGAACAGGCATCACGGGACACCCATGAACACCCCAAGCTGCGCAGATGTAAGACCGACTTAACGCGAAGCAACGGCGCGGGCCGCGTGTTGACGGATGAGGCGAAGATAGGTGTCGGCCATAGTCTGGTTGATGGCATCCCAACTATAGTCCAGCGACCTTTGTTCGCCAGCAGCACCGTGCCTCATGCGTAAATCCTCATCCACGCAATAGGCCTGTAGTGCGTCGGCGAATTGATTGATTGCACCCGGCGTGATCAACCGCCCAGACACTTTGTCTTCCACCAGACTTTGGCTGCCGGTTGCCTTCGCGGCGACCACGGGCAGACCGCTGGCCATAGATTCCAGGGTCACATTGCCAAAAGCCTCCGTTACGGAAGGGTTGAAAAACATATCCATGCTTGCAACCGCGCGGCCCAGATCCGAACCAACCTGAAAGCCGACAAATTTAGCATCCGGAATACGCGTTTCGAACCAAGGACGGGCAGGGCCGTCGCCGATAACCATCACCTGATGCGGGACTTTGCGGCGCCTGAGTTGGTCGATAGCATCTGAAAAGACATCAAGGCCCTTTTCCATCACCAGCCGCCCCAGAAAGCCGATAACGGGTGTGTCGTCGGCTATGGCAAGTCTGCGTCGCCATTCCATGTCACGCTGGCTAGGGTCGAAGATATCCCGATCCACGCCACGTGACCAAATGTCTATGTCATAGTTCATACGCTGCTGGCGCAGGACCTGAGCAAAGCTCTCGGACGGAGCAACCAAAGCATCACATCTCCGGTATAGCCGGCGGATCCATGCCACAAGGATAGGCTCCATGAACGACATGTTATAATAACGCAGATAGGTCTCGAACCGCGTGTGCACGGAGCACAACACAGGCAAATGCCGTTTTTGCGCCCATTTTACGGCCTTGCGGGCAACCCGGTCAGGGCTTGAAATATGCACGATGTTCGGGTTGAAAGCCTCAAGATCACGTCGGACAGCACGCGATAAGAATAACGGCATGCGGTATTCAGACCGGCTCGGAAATGCGACCGACGGGACGCTCACAAGGTCTCCAGTCGGCTCAAAGGCCGGTTCAGGGACCGTAGGCGAATACACCCGCACCGATGCGCCCTGGCGCAGCAGATAGCCTACAAGCCGGTTAAGCGCCTGATTTGCTCCATCACGCACATAATTGTAATTGCCGCTAAAAAGCGCAATGCGAAGATCGCTTGTTTGCATCGAACTGCTTTTACCGACAGCGACGCAAAATGCCAATGGGAATGCTGCATGTGCTGGGATAGAAGCTAGATATGATATTGAGCCAGATTGATGCGTTGCTTATTGGAAAGCCAAAGCCTTTTCGCGCCGACGGGACGATGAGCGCGATGGTCCGGAATCCGGTCGACCGTCCCGTTTTCTTGCGCAAGCATGGTTTTGAGGGGGATGAGGTTGCGGATCCCGCGGTGCATGGCGGCGCAGACAAGGCAGTGCATTTCTATCCAGCGGAACATTATCCCAAATGGATTGCGCATTTTGCGGCGGAAGGTTTCGTTCACCCATTACTCGACCAAGCTGGCGCATTTGGCGAAAATATAAGCGCATCCGGTTTAACCGAAGACAGCTTGCGCATTGGCGACCGGTTTCGCATCGGGCGGGCGTTGGTCGAGGTTGCGCAGGGGCGTCAGCCATGTTGGAAGCTCGACCATCATTTTGGCGAGCATGGCCTGTCCGGTGTGGTCATCAGCAGCGGCCGGTGCGGCGGGTATTTCCGGGTTATCGAAGAAGGCGAAGTGGCACCGGGCGACCGAATTCAGATGGTGCATCAAGCCGAACATGACTGGACCGTGGCGCGTACGTTTAAGCTGCTCATTGGCGGCGGACATCGCGCGCAAGGGGCCTACCCACAATTGCGGGCGCTTGCCGCGCTGGAGACGCTGGCCGTTAGCTGGAGGGGCAGGGCGGCTAAATTGGTAGGGTAACGTCTTCTGCTTCGGGCGTGCGGCGGTTATTCGCCCAGCAGGCCCTTGTTATAGACGGGCGCGTAAAGGCGAATTCGGGTCACCCGCTTTTCGTCTGCTTCTAAAATCTCCAGCGTCCAGCCGCTCGCCTCATGCGTCAGCATTTGGCCAATATCGGGCACTTGACCGGCAATAACGAAGGCAAGGCCGCCAAGCGTATCTACGTCTTCGTCCACCTCTGCCAATTTTGGATCAACGGCTTCTGCAAGGTCGTCGAGCTCCGCACGTGCGTCGGCTTCCCAGAGATTAGGGGCTATTTGCATGAAGAGCAATTCCGGCTCATCGTCATGTTCGTCTTCAATCTCGCCGACGATTTCTTCGACAAGGTCTTCAATCGTGACCAAGCCCTCGGTCCCTGAATATTCATCAAGGACAATAGCAAGGTGGGTGCGTGTGCGCCGCATTTCGTCCAGCAGCGCAAGTACGCTCATATTTTGCGGAACGAAGCGCGGCTGGCGGATGAAAGACTCAAGGCTATCGGGGCGGTCCTGCCCTGAAGCGAGGACGGCAAACACATCCTTGATATGGATCATGCCGATCACGCTGTCGAGCGTGTCGCGGTACACTGGCAATCGGCTGTGACCATGTTCGGCGAAGACCGCGATGCAATCGGCAAAGCCAGCGCTTTCCTCAATTGCGACGATGTCGCTGCGTGGCACCATGACGTCGTCGACGCGGTGCTCACTGAAATGCAGCAAGTTGCGCAGCATTGTGCGCTCAACGGCGGTCAAATCGCCGTCGTTATCCGATTGATCGTTGTCTTCACTGTCCTCCTCATGCTCGGCAATTGCTTCTTCAAGCTGCTCGCGCAAGGTAGGCTCATGGTCGCGGCCAAAGAACATCGTCTTAAGCCGCTGCCATATTCGTCCGTCGTTATCGTCGTCGGTTGCGGTTTTCGAACCGCTAAAACTGTCACCCTCAGGCATAATGGAAGCGTACTGGCCTCTTCTTGGTCGATTTATACCTCATATGGATTGTGAAGCCCCATGGATGCAAGCGCTTTTACTTCAAGCGCCTCCATCGCTTCGGCCTCATCCTCCTCGATATGGTCGTGGCCGAGCAAATGCAGCATGCCGTGAATTACCAAATGGACCGCATGATGCGCGACGGGAATGTTCTTCTCTTCGGCCTCGGCAGCGCAGATTTCATAGGCAAGTATTATGTCACCCAACATGATTTCGGGGGCATCATAAGTACCCGCAAGCAAGGCATCCAATTCTTCGTCATCGAGCATTGGAAAAGACAATACGTTCGTTGGTTTGTCCTTATCGCGCCATTCGAGGTTCAGCGCGTGTACCTCAGCATTGTCAGACAGCTTGACACTGACGCTTACGGGAATGACCGGGTCCGCCAGTTCAGGGATCGCAGCAAAGCGGACAGCCGCATCGACGGCTTTTTCTGCCTCGATCTGCCCAAACTCGATATTACCCCAGTCAATGCCGCCCTGATTTGTGGCCAGCATAAGGTCAACATCAATCATGCCCGCCCTCATATGCGTCGACGATCTTGCCGACGAGTGGGTGGCGGACAACATCGCTGCTGTTGAAACGTATGGTCTGGATACCGTCTACACCTTCTAAGCGCTGAACAGCGTCGTTCAGGCCCGACATGCGTTCGCCGCCGGGAATGTCGACCTGATGCGGGTCTCCGCACACGACCATGCGGCTGTTCATGCCAAAACGGGTCAGAAACATTTTCATCTGCGCGGCTGTGGTATTTTGGGCTTCATCCAGAATGATAAATGAATCAGCCAGTGTTCGGCCGCGCATGAACGCGATTGGCGCGATTTCAATTTCGCCCGATGCAATGCGCCGCTCCACCTGTTCGGCAGGCAAGCAGTCATACAAGGCATCATAAATAGGCCGCAAATAAGGGTCGACCTTTTCCTTCATATCGCCCGGTAAGAAGCCAAGCCGCTCGCCAGCCTCTACTGCTGGACGTGACAGGATAAGGCGTTGAACGGCCCCAGTAATGAGCATGGCCACGGCCTGCGCGACGGCCAGATAGGTTTTACCAGTGCCTGCTGGCCCAAGTGCGAAGATAATCTCGTCGCGCGCAAGCGCCTCCATATAGGGAATTTGCGTTGCAGAACGGGGGACGAGCGTTTTCTTGCGCGTTCTGATCATGATACCCGGTGCGCCAGCGGCGTCCTTGCGGACAATGCCCTCCAAGGTGGGTTCGGCGGTCATGGCGATGATGGATTGCACAGCTTCGGTATCGATTTCCTGTCCGCGCGATAGGCGGGAATAAATGTCGTTGAGAACGTCGCGTGTGCGGCCAATGGCGCCAGCCTCCCCTTCAATCTGGACACGGTTGCCGCGGGCGGAAATATACACACCGAGGCGGTTTTCGATGGTAACCAGATTACGGTCAAATTCGCCAAAAATCGCGTTGATTAGGTGCGGTTTGTCGAAGCTCATTTCGAGCCGGGATAAGTCACCGGCTTGCGCTTGGGCTTTTTTGGCCATTCAGGCAGCTGCTCTCATCGTTGGTTCACCTTTTAGGCTAAGTGGTCCAGAATCAGTAATCTGTACTGTAACGATATCGCCTATTGAAAGGTCCGGCGCAAGGACATGAACGGACTGGAGCCATGGCGATTTACCAATAAGTTGTCCGGCGAATTTTCCCGGCCGTTCCAACAAGACATCTGTTGTGCGGCCCACGGTCTTATCGTTGAACGCGGTCTGGTCAGCGACAATCTGCGCTTGAAGCCTTTGTAGCCGCTCGTCCATCACGGGCATCGGTATCTGGTCGGCCATGTCAGCGGCTGGTGTTCCAGGGCGCGGACTGTATTTGAATGAGTAAGCCTGCGCATGGCCTACCTCGCGCACAAGGCTTAACGTGTCCTCAAAATCGGCATCAGTTTCGCCCGGAAAGCCGACGATAAAGTCGCCGGAAAAGGCAATATCTGGCCGCACGGCGCGGACGCGATCAAGAATGCGCATATAACTGTTGCGGCTATGGCTGCGGTTCATGGCTTTAAGGATGCGGTCGGAACCTGATTGTACGGGCAGATGCAGGAATGGCATCAGTTTTTCAACATCACCATGCGCGGCGATCAGCCCCTCGGTCATGTCGTTCGGGTGGCTCGTCATGTAGCGGATTCGGTTAAGTCCCGTTATTCTGTCGAGCACGCGGATAAGCCCATCAAGGCCTTGGGGCTTGCCTGTGTCGTCCTCGCCAGCCCATGCGTTTACATTCTGGCCAAGCAAGGTGATTTCTTTGGCGCCAGCGTCAACAATGGCTTTTGCCTCGTTGAGCAGATCGGCCCAACCACGTGAAATTTCTGCGCCTCTGGTATAGGGTACGACGCAATAGGTACAGAATTTGTCGCAGCCTTCCTGAACCGTCAGGAACGCTGATGGCGGTTGTTTCCGCCGTGCGGGCAGCTTACCGAATTTGTCGAGGCCCGGTAGGTCAAGGTCAACCACACGTTCGCCGCGTCCAACCGCTGCGACCATGTCGGGCAGATTATGATAGGCCTGCGGACCGACGACAATATCGACTTCGGGCGCTCGGCGGCTGATTTCGCCGCCTTCGGCTTGCGCGACGCAACCGGCCACGGCGATCACGGGGCTGGTCCCATCCTTGCGGCGCAAGCGGCCGATTTCCGAATAGACCTTTTCCGCCGCCTTTTCGCGGATGTGGCAGGTATTGAGAACGACGAGGTCGGCATTCGCCTTCTCGTCAGCTTGCGTCATACCCTGACTTTCAAACATTTCGGCCATGCGTTCGCCATCATAGACGTTCATTTGGCAGCCATAGTTTTTGATCGAATAGGTTTTTGGGGATTCCGTGCTCATAACACGTGTCTATACATAGCGCGCCGCGTTGCCGCCACCATCCATTGCAGCGCCGATACGCGCCCTTACTTCAGCGGAAATCGCCTTGCGGTCGGGGTAGTGGGCTGGATCAAATGGCTCAAGAAAATGCAATACGGCCGTTATCGGTCTTAGATAAGAGAGTAACCGCCAGAAATTCTCGGTTACCTTTTCGTCACCAATCCATGCGACGCGCGGCGTGTGGCGGCCGTAATCGAGATAGACTGGCTGAACGAGCATACCGGTTGGCGGGGGAACGAGCGCCGCGAAAAGGGATGGTTTAAAAGGCAGTAGAACAGACCCATCATGCGTTGTGCCTTCGGGAAAGATCGTGACCGGCTGGGGACCCGTCATGGCGGCGCGGAGATCATTGACCTGACTGCCAACACTCGCCCGATTTTCGCGGTTGACGAAGATCGTGTTGTTAATCCTGCAGAGCCAACCAATAAGCGGCCAGCTCTCAATGCCGTCATTGGCTACGAAAGTGCAGCCAGTGACACCCGACATGACCGGTATATCGATCCAGCTATGGTGGTTGGCCGCGTAAAAAACATTGGCCCGCAGGCGAGTGCCCGTCGTTGCGGTCGCGATGCCACTGGTCCAACTAATCGACAAAAGGAACAAGCGTGGCCAAGGTGATGGTCTGGGGAACAAGCGCCATATATTATGCAACAACAGGGTGGCGATCAGGCTACTGGCCATGAGCAGAAGGCGGGCCAAAAACAAGAACTGCCCTGCGACAAATGCGGCTGGATTGCGGCGTTCACTCCTTGCGGTCGATGGCGACGCCATAAAGCTCCATACGGTGATCAACCAATCGATATCCAAGCCGCTCAGCGATAATCTTTTGCAATGCCTCAAGCTCCGGGTCGACGAATTCGACGACCTTGCCGGTTTCGACATCGATCAGATGGTCATGATGCGCTTCAGGCGATGCTTCATAACGGGCGCGGCCGTTACCGAAATCGTGGCGGTCCAATATCCCTGCCTCTTCGAAAAGACGCACAGTGCGGTATACGGTGGCAATCGAAATTTTGGGGTCGATTGCCGATGAACGGCGATACAGTTCCTCAACATCGGGGTGGTCGGTTGCATCGGAAATTACACGCGCGATGACGCGACGCTGGTCCGTAATGCGCAGGCCCCGGTCGTTACAGAGCGCCTCAATGTCGATTTTGATATCCATCCGAACAGACATTTAGTGTCACCCTATGATTCGTCAAAGAAAAAGGCCGGAGACGTCCCCGGCCTTATATTCTTGCAGATTAGCAAAAAGCTTATTTTACCTTTTTCTTGCGGCCAGATCCTGGCGCGCGTCCAAGGCCAATCGCCTTGGCCAATTCGCGGCGTTGTTCAGCATAAGCCGGCGCGACCATTGGATAATCGGTGGGCAATCCCCACTTGGCGCGATAATCATCAGGCGTCATCCCATAATGTGTCATAAGGTGACGCTTCAGCATTTTCAGCTTCTTACCATCGTCCAGACAGACAATATAATCGCGCTTAATGGAGTTACGGATTGGAACGGCTGGTTCCAACGCAATTTCTTCTACCACTGCAGGTCCGGAAATTCCGGAGAGCGCGGCATGCACGTTAGAGATTAAATTTGATACATCTGAAACGGCAACGCTATTGTTGCTGACATGCGCTGCAACAATATCGGCAGTGAGCGTAATTAACAATTCAGTGAAATCGTTACTTTCTTGTGACATTTTGAAAACTCCAGACCCATTATTTTTTGGTTAACTTTCTGAGGTTATCTGATTGAATTTAAGCCGTCAACATGCGTACTAGGCTCAGGATGCGTTAAATTAGTTGCATTGTGTCGGCACGTCTGATTCAAACTCTCCCTAATGAAGGAGGATTTGATGGGTGACTTACCGATGTTGAGTGCTGCGCAGATGC
>NZ_JBIKPH010000013.1:0-30607 GCF_044357595.1 Sphingorhabdus sp.
GTTCCTGCGCGTAGCTGCCATTCGTATTCTGAACCTGCCCCATCAAGGTTGGCTTAATGGTCCAATTGTCATCCAGATCAATGCCGAGCGCCAAACGCGCGCCGTAGGTTTCAGCATTGTTGAAGTTTTCCTCCACCAACAACGTGTTGCTTTGCCGAATGCCCGAGCTTGCATAAGTGCGTGCGCCCAACACATTGTCGATATAACCAGCATCGTCGCGATACCAACCCACGAGACGCGCTGCCGCACCTTCGGCGATCGGCACGTTCACGAAACCTTCGTAGATTGCACCAAAATCACCATGCGCAACATTGTTAAACTCAACGCCAGCGCTTCCGTAGAGACCCGATGGATCCGGCGCGTTCGTCACCAGCTTCAACGTACCAGCCATCGAGCTAGCACCATATAAGGTACCCTGCGGTCCGGCGAGCGCCTCAACACGCGCAAGGTCATAGGCATGCAAATCAAGCGCACCTTGGATGGTCGTGATTGGCATTTCGTCCAAATAGGTGCCGACAGTTGGCAACGATGCCGAGTGGTTCGCGTTTTCGCCAGATGCCACACCGCGGAAATACACCTGAGCAAAGCCGGGGCCGCCCTGTTGAATGGTGACCGAAGGCAGGAATTTCACAACATCCTGTAATTCGCTCACTTGCAGCTGGTCGAGCTTTTCATTGCCAATGGCATTGATCGCGATCGGCACATCCTGCAAATTCTGTTCGCGCTTTTGCGCGGTCACGACGATGACGTCGCTGTCGGAGCCGGCGGCTTCTTGCGCCCATGCGGGAACCGCAAAAGCTGTTGATGTCAAAAGCACGGCTAACGCCGAACGGATCCTGTTTTTCTGAATTTTTAGGTGCACGCGGCTACCCTCCCTTGTTACTCTGTAACAAATAGACCCCGATTTGCGTTCTGGCGCAATATATTTTCGCTTTACCAGCCATTTGGGCCTAATTTTGCATCATTGTGTTGCAAGACAACAACTATGATAATGCGGGATATGTCTTCCAGAAAGGGCCGAGCGCGCGTTTCAGCGGCTCAAGATGGGCTGCATATGGTTTCCATTGATCAACGCCATCGCGGTTGATTGGGCGACGGACTTGCTCGCTGGATGCCGTGCGGACAGCACGTTTATTTTGATGGAAATTCAGGCACGACTCTTCGAACGGAAGACCCAAAAATTCCAAGAGCGAACGCATTTCACCTTCCGGATTTTCTAACAGTTGCTCGTGGATAACGCGATATACAGAGCCTGGCTCAACAGCATCGAAATGCGCCATCAAACGCACATAATCGGCATAATATTGCCCCAGATGGGCAAGGTCATAGCTAAACGCCTGCCCCTTGGCGAAATGCTGCCGGTAATTGGAGAAACAGCAATCCAACGGATGCCGCCGCGCGTCGATGATCTTGGCATTGGGAAGAATGAGGCGGATGAAGGCGAGATAATTCCAGTTGTTGGGCAGCTTATCGATAAAAAATGGCTTGTCCGTTTTGCGCTGAATGCGCGTGCGTTCCATGAACTCTGCGCCAAGCCTTTCTAAATCCTCCGCGCTGAAGCCGGCGAGCGCATCAATCCAGTCGGCATCGTTGCCTTCGCGCAGCGCCATCGCCGGAACATCGGGCAGTTCCATCGTGCCTTCCACCATTGAGTGGCTGGCGAGGATTTGCTCAATCAATGTAGAACCGGCGCGCGGCATGCCCAAAATGAAAATGGGGTCATGCGCAACATGCCCCTGCCCTGCACGCGATGCCAGAAATTCGGGTGTGCATTGCGCAATGACCCTGTCGACCTTTTGACGGACAGATTGCGGATCATATTTCAACTCAGCATTTCGCAAGGTGTTTGCGCGTTCATAATGCGTGAACGCCGCGTCATGATTGCTGCGTTCTTCCATCGCCTTGCCAAGCGCAAAATGCAGATGATATTCGTCTTCTAAACCAAGACTGGCAGATGTCAAAGCCGCCTCCATCGCGGCGAAGTCTTCGTCCGTGAAGCTGGTCGTTTTCAGATTGGCGAGGCTCCACCAAACTTCGCCCAAGGTCGGCTCGACCGCAAGCGCGCGGCGATAGGCTGCAACGCTCTCATCCTGATGGCCAACGGTTTTGAGCATATGGCCATAGCTCATCCACAATTTGGCGTGGTCGGGAAACCGCGTGGTCAGTTCTTTGTAAAGCGCGATGGCCTCTTCATAACCACCAATCCGTCCAAGTGCCGCGGCCTTCAGATTTTGCTGGACCGGGTTATCGCCCCCGTCAGCCAACACGGCATTGAGATGCTCAAGCGCTTCTGGAAAGCGGTTTTGCTTGTACAATATCGTCGCTAAATTGGCGCGCGCTGCGCCGAAGTCTGGTGTCAGCTCCAGCGCCCGGCGCAGCAAAGCTTCGCTGTCCTTCAAACGGCCAACGCGCGCGGCCAGCTCGGCCATCATGCGAATGGCCGCCACATCGGTGGGCGCTTCGCGCAAATGGCCGCGCAATATGGGCTCTGCGTCCTCCAACCTGTTTTCCGAAAGCGCGATGGCGGCCGCCATAAGGTTGGGGTTGCGCAAGGCGGCTTCAATGGCAGGACGGGCGGAGGGCTGGTTCATGTGGAGCGGTCTAAGCCAAGCGGCGGCGCTTTTGAAGCGGCCAAATCATCTGGCGTGTCTATGTCACGCAAACTGCCAATTGGCGCCGCTAATGTGCTGGCGTTCAAAAGGATATGCCGCGCACCGGCATCCCCCTCAGTGTCCAGCAAGCGTGACCATCTGTCGCGCGGGAAAATGGCGGGCGGCATGGATTGGATCCCGTCAGAGGACGCAAGTATCTCGCCGTCACAACCCGCAATCAACGCCGCGACATGGGAAGTTTGCACAAATGGCATATCGGCGAGCAGTATCATCAACGCCTGCGCTTCGGTCTGTGCCGCGGCCTCAACCGCAAGATGCAACGAACCCGATAGGCCAAGTTCCGCGTGCCGATTTTCAGCGATAGTGTAACCCAGCTTCAGATAATGCTGCGTAATCGCTGCGCTCGGTTGGCACACGGCGATATGCGCGGCTGCATCCAGCTGCGCCAACTGCGCCGCAGCGCGAACGCCAAGCGGCATACCATCCAGATCGGCCATCAACTTATCCGAACCAAAACGGCGCGCGTTACCAGCGGCGAGGACGACGATTGCGACGTCCTTTGTGTCCATCAACGCAGGCCCATATTAAACGCGCGGATCATTCCGCCCGCAATCGACAGCGCGATTTCCGGCGCGCTGATCGCGTTAATCGCAACGCCCGCTGGACCTTCTATCCGCGCAGTTTGGTCCGCACCAACCCCCGCCGCAGAAAGCCGCGATAGCCGCGCCGCATGAGACCTTACCGAGCCAAGCGCAGCGACATAAGCAGCGGGACTATCCAATGCAGAAATCAGCGCTGGGTCGTCAATCTTGGGATCATGGCTCAACGTCACAATCGCGCTGCGGCTGTCGGGCGCAAAGGCCTTAACCGCTTCGTCGGGCCAGCGGTCATCAAGGCGCACACCAGGAAAACGGTCCGCCGTCAAAAACCGCCCGCGCGGGTCGCATAAGGTGACATCGATGCCTTGCGAGACCGCAATCGCCGACAGCGCCGCCGCAATCTCCACCGCGCCTATAATCAACAACCGGCGGGGCGGATAATAGACGTTTACAAAGCTCTCTGCCGCAGAATCATGTGCTATCATGCTGTGGCCAGAGGCAAGGTTCGTTACGACGGCTAATGTTGCTCCATTACCCCGCGCGTTAACGATGTCGGCAAACAGGCCTGCAGGAAAACCGTCCACCGACACAGGCTGCACCAGCACTTGAATATCACCGCCACAGGGCAGGCCAACGTCCCACGCCGCATCGTCGGCCACGCCATAGCGGCGGACTATCGCTGGCGCGCCGGCCAAAACCATCTGCGCGCGTTCCAGAACGTCGGCCTCAACACAACCACCCGATACCGAACCCACGAAACGCCCATCGGCATGGACCAGCATATGCGTGCCGACCGGGCATGGCGCCGATTTCCACGTTTCGACCACCGTCGCAATCGCCATAGGCGCGCCAGCCCATTCGATTGCGGCGGCGAGGATACGATCATGATTGGCGCTGCCCGTTTGCATGGCTAACCGCTAGCAAAGAGGATGAAGCGTTGCTATACGAAACGCATCTAAAGGCGGGAGCTTCTTCACATGGCAATTCAGACGTCAATCAATGGTAAGGCGGTCGCTCTGTCCGCAGAACCCGATACGCCCTTATTATGGGTCATTCGCGAAGAGCTTGGCCTGACGGGTACAAAATTCGGTTGCGGCGTTGCGGCGTGCGGCGCGTGCACCGTCCATGTTGATGGCGAACCCACCCGCTCTTGCAGTGTCCCCGTCAGCGACGTCGCAGGCAAATCGATTACCACGATTGAAGGCCTCAAATCCGCCGACGGAACGCTGCACGCCGTGCAAAAGGCATGGATCGCCGCGCAAGTGCCACAATGTGGATATTGCCAGTCCGGACAAATCATGGCCGCTGTCGCGCTCATCGAAAAAACGGGCCGCCCAAGCGACGCGCAAATTGACGAGGCGATGACCAACATCTGCCGCTGCGGCACCTATCCGCGCATTCGCAAGGCGATCCATGCGGCAACTGGGTAAGCCGCCAAAGCCGCGGAAGGAGCCGTCTGATGACCGACACCCCTATAGCCGATAGCGCAGCAGCACCCGTAAAACGCAAAGGCGTGAAGCGCCGTGCCTTCCTCATCGGCGGCGTCGCAATTGTGGGCGCTGGCTTGTTCGGCATATCTATCGCCGACAGCAACGCTGCCAAAGACGCCAAGGCGCGCATCGCTGGCAAAGGCGCGCATGTTTTTGCGACATGGCTGAAAATTGGTGAGGATGACAGCATCACCATTTATTCGCCGCATACCGATATTGGTCAGGGGTCGAACACAGGTCTTGCGCAAATGCTCGCCGAGGAACTCGACGCCGCATGGGATCAGGTGCAATTGGTCTCCGCACCTGCAGAACCCTCTTTTGCCAATGTCGGTCTGGGCCGCGGATTTCTGGGTGAGATGACGGGGCAAGCTGCGATCGTCAATGGTATTCCAGCATCCTTTTTGTCGTTCATCGCACGCCAAATGAACCTTCAGATTACGGGTGGTTCAACCGCCTTGCGCTTCACGGGGCAGCAGACATTCCAAAAGGTCGGTGCAGCAACGCGGCTCGCATTGATTGAAACCGCGGCCAAGCGTTTGAATGTCCCTGCGGCTGAACTGACCACGCAAGACAGCCGGGTCATCCACGCCAAATCAAGCCGTGCACTGCGTTATGGCGAGCTGGCAGCCGAAGCTGCGACCTTGTCGCTCGATAATGCGCCAAAGCTTAAGGATCCTGCGCAATATCGTCTGATGCGCCAATCCATGCAGCGTTTGGATATTCCGGCAAAGGTCGATGGTACCGCACAATATGGCATGGATTTCGCGGTGCCCGATATGCGCGTCGCAACAACCATGGCCGCGCCCGTGCGCGGTGGAAAGCTGACGTCAGTCGACTCAGCGCCCGCGATGGCCATCAAGGGCGTGGAAAAAGTCATAAAGCTGGATGACGCGGTTGCCGTGATTGCTAAGGGCTATTGGCCCGCCATTTCGGGCCTGCGCGCTTTATCGCCCAGCTTCAGCGATGGCGGCAATGCAGGCATTTCGACTGCATCCATTTTTACAGCGCATGACGCACTCATCGCCAAAGGTAAGGCCGATAATGAGGCCGGCGAAGGCGATGTAAAGGCTGGCCTCGGTGCAAAGCCGATCGAAGCGAAATATCAGGTCCCGTTCCTCCACCATGCGATGATGGAGCCCTTTGCGCTCACCGCGCATTTCAAGGACGGTAAGCTCAACATTTGGGGCGGGATGCAAGACCCGTTGGCGACCAAAATGGCGGCGGTCGAAGTGTCCGGTTTGGATGCCGACAATGTCACCTTCCACCCCATGATCATCGGCGGCAGCTTTGGCCGGCGTTTGCCCATGTATATGGAAATTGTCAGCCAAGTGACGAAGCTTGCGATGCAATTGCCCTATCCGGTCAAGCTGATCTGGAGCCGTGAGGAAGAAGTCGCGCAAGGCGCCTATCGTCCACAAAGCTCTGCGGTGCTGACGGCATCGGTAACGGATAAAAAGCGGATTGCCGCTTATCAAAACGATTATGTCCAACCCGAAAGCGCCGAGGACGAGACCGTATTCCCGTACATCTTGCCTGCCGTGTCACGTCGGCATTTTGCGCATGTTTCGAACCAGAATACGGGCGCATGGCGTTCGGTAAACTCAACGCAGCAAGGCTTTTACAATGAAAGCTTCATGGATGAACTGGCGCACGCCGCTGGAGAAGATCCCGTTGTTTTCCGCCGCAACCATTTGAAGGCGGGATCGCGACATCTGCGCGTATTGGACGAAGTCGCCGCGCGCAGCGGATGGGGCACGCCTGTACCTGCAGGGCGCGGACGCGGCGTTGCGTTGGTTGAAAGCTTCAAAACCATCGTCGCACAGGTCGTTGAAGCCTCGGTGGGCGAAGACGGCATGCCAAAGGTGCACAAAGTCACAACGGTCGTGGACGCCGGTAGCATCGTTAACCCTGATGCAGCCATGGCGCAAATGGAAGGCGGCACGATCATGGGCCTGTCTTCTGCCATTGGTGAAGCCATCACGCTCGACAAAGGCGCGGTGCAGCAAAGCAATCTGAGCGATTATCCGTTGCTGACCATGGCACAATCACCCTTATTCCAGGATATCCACTTCCTGAACAGCGGCGCGGATATGGGCGGCATTGGTGAACCCGGCGTTCCACCAGCGGCGCCGGCCTTGGCCAATGCGCTGTTCGCGGCGACGGGCAAACGCGTGCGCAACCTGCCGATAAAAACGCAGGCGAAAGGGTAATTTTGCCGCACGCACGGGTATTGCAACCAACCGATAATCTGGAAATCGCCGAGACTTTGGCGCGGGCGTTCCAGAATGAAGCGGGCTGGAGCTATGTCATACCCGACCCCCAGTTGCGTGCACGGCGACTGGTGGGCGCATTTCATTTGTTCCTGCGCGACGAACATCGCAAAGGCGCGGTGTTTGGTACGGATGGCATTGAAGCCGTAACCTTATGGCGCGGCCCCGGCCAAGCGCGCGACAGCATGTTCGATACGGCACGGAATATCATTCCCTTTGTCCAACAGTTGCGCTTTTCCATTTTCCGCGGGCTTGAAGTCGCCGACTTGATTGAAAAGCATCTACCGAAAGAGCCTGTCTGGTATCTGCATTATGCCGGATGCGACCCCGTCTTTCAGGGTAAGGGCTATGGCGGGGCAGCCATCCGCGCCGGTCTGGAGCGCGCCGATCATGACGGCCTGCCCGCTTATCTGGAAACGGCGGATGCGCATAATATCCCTTTATACCAGAGCCTTGGCTTTGCCATAAAGCACAGCTGGCAAGTGCCCGAGGGCCCGCAATTTTGGGGTATGCAGCGGCCCGGCAAAACGCGGCACTAATTGCGGGTGGCGCAGCCCCTTGCTCTCCTTCGAAAAGCCAGCTAGCCCATTGATACGCACCAGGTCTGCGCGAGAGCGTGGATAATAGGGAAGCCGATGAAAATCCGGCGCTGTTCCCGCAACTGTAACCGGCGAGCTTTTGCTCCAAATGCCACTGGCGAGACGGGAAACCGTGAAACTGGGAAGGCGGGGCTAAGGCACTGACCCGGGAGCCAGGAGACCTGCCTGATTGCGGTTTGTCCTTTGTGCTTGCGGGACACTGGCGCAATCGGGGTTTTCCTCCGCGTGACGACATTTGTTTGGACGTCGTGCGAGGGAGATTAAATCATCACCATTTTTAAATATGCGGCAGCCGCGGTTGCGGTGCTGCCGACACCCGTCTTTGCACAAGCTGCAGACGACGACATTGTCGTTACCGCAAGCGGCTTTGAACAGCCGCGGTCCGAAACAGGTCAAGCGATTGAGATTGTCGGTCGCGGCCGGCTTGATCAGTTGCAGAGCGCAACCGTCGTGGATGCCCTGCAAACCGTTCCGGGTGTCAGTGTTGCCGCGCGCGGCGGGCTTGGTGGCCAGACCAGCGCCTTCATTCGCGGGGGGAGCAGCGCGCAAACGCTCGTTCTCATCGACGGTGTGCGGATCAACGACCTCACCAGCCCCAATGGGGCGTTTGACTTTGGCGCATTGATGACGGGCAATATCGGGCGCGTTGAAATCTTGCGTGGGCCAAATTCGGTAATCTGGGGCAGCCAAGCGATTGGCGGCGTTGTGAATGTCCAATCCATTGCGCCCGTTGATGGTTTCGAAGGTCGCTTGGGCGCCGAATATGGCGGATATGATACCAAAAGGCTGAACGCCAACATCGCGGGGACCAAAGGCGTGTTCGAAGGCAGCGTCGGCGGCGCATTCGTCAAGAGTGCCGGCATTTCCGCACTGGCTGGCGGAACAGAGCGTGATGGCTATGCCAATGCGACGGGTAATGCGCGGTTGAAGGTCAATATCAGCGACAACTTCACCTTTGATTTTCGCAGTTACTATAACCGCGCAAAAGTTGAATATGACTCAGAATTTGGCGTTGGCGCCAATGGACTGCCCGTTTCGCGTAACCGCCAATTTGTGGGCTATGTCGGCGCGCAGTTTGATATGCTTGATGGTCGCCTACACAACCAGATTGCCTATACCCGCACCGACTTAAGGCGGATTGGCACCGACCCAATCGTGTTCAGTTTCAACAATTTTAATGTGCGCGGCGCAATTGACCGGGTGGAGTATCACACGGCGTTTGACCTGAACGATGCGCTGACATTTGTTGCGGGCCTCGAATATGAACGGACATTTGCTAGCACATCGTTTGAAGGTGCTGCACCCGATGTTGCGCGCAATGACGTTGTCAGTGGCTTTGGCCAAATCATTGTTCGTCCTGTAAACGGTCTAACGCTCACCGCTGGCGTCCGGCATGACGCCTATAGCAATTATGGGGGGCAAACGACCTTGGGCGGCAACCTGGCCTTTACGCCCAATGAAGGGCGGACCATGTTCCGCGCGACCTATGCCGAAGGGTTTCGCGCACCGACGCTGACCGAGGGCCAGCCGCCTTATGGCAATCTGCAGCTGAAGCCGGAAACCGCGCGCAATTTCGACCTTGGCGTCGAGCAGCAGTTTCTCGAAGGCAAGGCACAGCTTTTCGGGACCTATTTCAACCGCCGCAGCAATGATCTGATTGCCTTTTCATCGGTCAGCTTTCAATCCGAAAATATCGATAAGGTGACGGCAAAGGGTCTTGAGATAGGTCTGGATTTGAACCCCAGCAGCCAATTGGATATCCGCGCAAGTTATACCTTGGTGGACGCGATTAACCGCACCGCGGGCGACACGTTCGGTAACCGCCAAGCCTTGCGTCCCCAAAACAGCTTTAGCTTGACCGCAGACTGGCAAACACCCTTTGGCCTGTCGCTTGGCAGCAGCCTGCTAATCATCGGCGACAGCTTTGACGATGCGGCAAACAATGTCCGGCTTGATGGTTATGCTTTGGTCGGGCTTCGGGCGTCGATGCCGCTGACTGCTGCGCTTGAGGTCTACGCCCGCGTCGAAAATATGTTGGACGCGCAATATACCGTGGTGTCGGGCTATAACAGCTTTGGCCGTCATGCCACCATCGGCGTCAGGGCCAAATTCTGATGCGTTTTGGTTGGTGCATCCTCCCGATTTTTGCCTTGGCCGGATGCGCCAGCCAACCCGCCATTGCGCCCAATGGGGTCGTGTCGAACAATCCCTGCATTGATGCCGTGCTAGCCGAAATCGCCTTGCCCGGACAGGTTACTGCCATCAGCAGCTATTCCCATGACCCAGACAGCGCATCTGCGCCTCTGACATGGTCTGCAAAGTTACCAGCCATTGGTACAGGCGCTGAGGAACTGCTGCTGGCGCGGCCAAAGCTTGTGCTCACGGGAAATCTTGCCGCCTCTGGCGCCAACGCCGTCTTGGCACGCGCTGGCGTTAAAACGGTAGCGATAGGGGTCGCGCCAACGATAGCCGAAGATATACAGCAAATCCGGACGATCGCTGCCGCACTCGGCAGGGTAGACGCTGGAGAAGCGCTGATTTCCGACATTCGTAAATCTCTACCCGACAGCCAAATATCCGGGCCGCCCGTGTCGGCCATCATCTGGCAAAATGGCGGATTTGTGGCGGGTAAGGGCACGTTGCAGGACGAATTATTGGCGCGCCACGGATTTCGCAATGCCAGCGCGCAATATGGTCTATCCGCATGGAGCGTGCTGCCGTTGGAGACCTTAGTGCGCAACCCGCCACAGGTCATTTTCATGCCCACAGCCGCGCGCGGCGCCGATGTCCTTGCACTGGATGCGCGGCAGAAACTGCTCCGCCATTTGGGCAATCGCACCCAAATTGTGGACTTTCCGGACAGTTTGTTATTCTGCGGCGGACCAACGATCATGAAAGTGTCCGCAATATTGACTAAGACACGCAATTCTATTCAGAAGGCCATCCCATGAAGGCGCGTTCGCTGACATCACTCCTGCTGCTGCTCTTATGCGCGGCATTCCTGCTGTCGCTGATGGCGGGCAAGGTTTGGATTTGGCCAACCTCTTGGGCCGCGGATAATGCCGATGGCTGGATTTTCCTTGAACTGCGTTTGCCGCGTGCAGTCCTTGGGCTGTGTATCGGCGCGGTTCTGGGGCTATCGGGTGCAGTGATGCAGGGCTATCTGCGCAATCCGCTTGCTGACCCGACGGTACTCGGCGTGTCGGCGAGCGCGGCGTTGGGCGGTGTCCTTGCGATTTATTTGGGCATCAACATGCTGCCATTCGGGCTTTTTGGTTCTGCGATGCTTGGTGCAGGTGCCAGCATAGCATTGCTCCTCGCAATATCGCGGGGCGGCGGACCGATCGGGTTCATCCTTGGCGGCATGGTGCTTTCGACGCTGGCGAGCGCGCTGACCGCCTTTGTCATCAGCATTGCGCCGAACCCGTTTGCCGCGAGCGAGATCATAAACTGGTTAATGGGCGCGCTGACGGACCGGTTGATGACCGACGTTTGGACGGCCCTGCCCTTCATGGCATTGGGCGGTTTGCTTTTGCTTTCAACTGGCCGCGCGCTTGATGCGCTGACATTGGGCGAAAATGGCGCAAAGAGCCTTGGTATCGACTTGATATGGCTGCGATGGATCATCGTATTTGGCGTTGGCCTTGCCGTAGGCGCCTCTGTCGCTGTGTCCGGCGTGGTTGGCTTTGTCGGGTTGATCGTGCCGCACCTCATTCGCGCCCTTTATGGCGAACAGCCATCGCGGATATTGCTACCATCGGCGCTCGGCGGTGCGATCCTGACGCTCACCGCAGACAGCATGGTCCGACTTGTGCCCGGCCCCGGTGAAGTGCGGCTTGGCATAGCAATGGCAGTGTTGGGCGCGCCGTTCTTCCTTCTGTTGCTGCTGCGCTATCGCAAGGGCAGCTTATGACCCTGTCCGTTAGCAATCTCAGCTTTTCCCATAGCCGCCAGCCTAGCTTGGATGGGATCAATGCGACATTTGAGGCGGGAAAACTTAGCGTTATCCTTGGCCCCAATGGCGCAGGCAAATCGACTTTGCTGTCGTGCCTTGCTGGCGTGTTGAAACCCGATGTGGGTACCGCCAGCCTTGATGGCACAGACATAAACAGCATGCCCGCAACGGCCCGCGCGCAGCGTATCGGCCTTTTGCCACAAGGCGCAGAAACGCACTGGGCGATTACGTCAGAGGCGCTGGTCGCGCTTGGCCGCATTCCGCATATGCGCGGAGCCGGACCTTCGGCAGACGACCGCAGGGCTATATCAGCCGCCATGTCGGCTACTGCTACCGAAGGCTTCGCCAACCGCCCAGTCACAGCACTTTCCGGCGGTGAGCGCGCCCGCGTTCTTATGGCACGGGTGCTGGCTGGCGAACCGCAATGGATATTGGCGGATGAACCGCTGGCCAATCTTGATCCCGGCTTTCAACTCGACATATTGGGTTTGCTGCGGCGGCAGGCCAATGATGGAAAAGGCGTTGTCGCGGTGCTGCACGACTTGCACCATGCCGTGCGCTTTGCCGACCACCTATTGCTGCTGCATGAGGGCAAGTTATTTGCGCAAGGCAGCGTCGATGACGTCATCACCGCCGCGAACCTTGCCGACGTTTACGGCATTGACGCGCGGCTTTTCAAAGACGACGATGGATCAACCCAGCTGTTCATTAAAGGCAAGATTAAATCATGAAATATCTTCTTCCTGTTGCCGCCCTATTGCTGTCGGGATGTGCGGCCAATATTACCCCTCTAGGAGCTCCTCAGAGCGCGCAGGAGGCACTTCGCCCTTATTATGCGACACTCGATTACAAACTGCCAAAGGCGCCCCCTAGCCCCCCTCTATCGGCCGATACGGTGATCACAAGATTCGCCTTTGGCAGCTGCGTCAACGAAAACCGCGACATGAAATTCTGGGATGTAATCGCCGCGCAAAAGCCACAGGCGTTTTTGTTGATAGGCGACAATGTCTATGGCGATACGCGGCCGACCAATAGCGCGGATATCCCGACGCTAGCCGCAAGCTATAAAAAGCTGAACAACCGGGTTGAGTTCGACCGCTTTCGCCGAAGCATTCCGATGATGACGACATGGGACGACCATGATTATGGGGCGAATGATGCGGGCGGTTCATTCGCGTTCAAGGAATGGGCCGAGAAAGCCTATGAAACCTTTTGGGGCGCGTCTGACGATGTAAAATCCCGTCCCGGCGTGTATGAAAGCCGCATATTTGGTCCAGCGGGTAAGCGCGTGCAATTCATCATTCTGGATGCGCGCTTTTTCCGTTCAGACCTTGCAACGATGCCCTATCGTGATCCGGCCCCTGCACTTGGCTGGTACATCCCCAACATGGACACCAAGGCGACTGTGCTTGGCGCTGCGCAATGGAATTGGCTCGCGCAGGAACTGGAAAAACCAGCGGACGTGCGTTTCATCATTTCATCGACTCAAGTGATTACCGACGCGCATAATTTCGAAGGCTGGGCCAATTTTCCCAAGGAACGCGAACGCCTATATGCGATGCTCGGGCAAAAGGGCGTGAACAACGCCATTTTCCTGAGCGGAGACCGGCATAGCGGCGGTTTCTACAAGACCAATGCACCCGGCCTATCTAAACCATTATGGGATTTCACATCCAGCTCGCTCAACCTTGCTTTTGGCAAGGGCGACGGCGGCGATCGGGAGCCTGACCCAAGCCGGACAGGTGGTTTCTGGGGCATTGCAAACTTTGGCCAGATCGACATTGACTGGGCAGCGAAGAAAGTGACGATGACGCTGCGCAAGGATGATGGCAGCGTGATTGAAACGCAGGTCGCTAATGCGATCGATTGATCGCTGAATAATCCACGGCTGCTACCTTCTCCATGACCGCACTACGGATGGCCTGTGCCGTGGAAAGCGGCAGAGCAATCATCTCCAGCGTGCCACCTGCAATGCCAAACTTCAGCGAAGCCAGACCCAAGCGTCGCGTTAGAGGCCCCTGCGCAATTTCTATGCTCTGCACCTTCACCTGCGGCGCAATGGTCAATCGCTGCTGCCACCAGCCGCGCCGAAGGTATAATTGCTGATCATCTATCCCGAAGCGGTATCTGCGCCAGTCACACCAAAACATGAATGCGGCAATGACCAACAATAGCGATAAAAACATTGCAGGCGCAAAGGGCGTATCCGCAAATATAACCAACGCTGCCATCGCGATGAGTAACGGCGGCACAAGCAGGACTAACTGGATTATCCAGTGTAAAGCTGGGCCTGTGCGCAGCTGTTCGTCGCCATAAGGCGTCTCAATTCTTGCTGCCTTCGTAATGCGCCAGACTTCATCCAACGTGGCCAACGGCGCGGCGACATAATTGCTTTCTTCCTTGCTATCCTGAGCGAGGCTCACAAATTTCAGGCTGTGCCAGCCGCGCCGTTTGCGGATTGGGCCCGTTTGCACGACGGCCGCTTGCACCCGGTGCGTGGGCATCACGACATCGGTGAGCGTCAGCAACCCGCGCCGCCGCCGGAAACCCTTGGCCGTCTGGGTTAAGCGGAAACCATGCTCACGCAAAAATGTCCGCACTACGCCAGTCGCAAAGCCAATGAAAATCAGGCTGGTGAAAGCACCAAAGGCCAGAATCAATTGTCCTGCTATGCCGACACCATTGATTGTGTTGACGCTCACCCCGCTTTCTTGGGCCAAGCCAGCCCAGCGTTTCAAATCCCAGAGATCGAACGGCAGGAGAAAATCAAACTGCTGGGCAAGGCCGCCAAGAACCGCAAATATGATGAGTGAGAAGGAATAGAGGCCAAGGATAAAGACGCGTTGACCGTCCATCGCGAAGATCGTTTCTGCATCTTCGGCCTCGACCATTGGTGCGACATCTTGCGTTACCGCTACGCCAGCCTTGCGTGCGCGGATTAGCGCGCGCAACCGGTTCGCCTCCTCCAATGTGACGAAGCGTAACGTCGCGTCATCGCCATCGCCGCCACCTGTTTCAAATTTGACCTCGCTGAGCCCCATTATGCGCGCCAGCAGCTTTTGCTCAATGCTCACATCCTGAATGCGGTCATAGGGAATGGAGCGGGCGGTGCGGTTCAATATGCCTTTTTCAACGCGGATATCATCCGTCCCCACATGATAGCGAAAACGCAGCCATCCAAGCCAGCGGAAGAATAGGCTGAGCGCCAGCACAGCCGCGATGATGATGGGGATGAGCGCAGGGTTGTCTGATTTCCGCACGCCAAAAATGGCAGCAAACAAAGGGAACAACAGCTGCGGCAGGCCCGAAACAAAGCCGACGAAAAGGCCGCTAATGTGCAACCGCTCGCCTTCCTGCGCCGTAACGTCAATAGGGCCGTCTGTGGCGTGGTTCACAACACGTCTTGCCGAATGGCAGCCCGAATGGCCTCACGCATCGCCAGAGCGTCGGCATGCGCGAGGCCCGGTAGCGCCACGGTGCTGTTGTGATTACCTGCCGTGTGAACCGTCAGCTTGGCAAGGCCATAGCGCCGGTCGATCGGGCCTTGGTCGACGTCGATATGCTGGATGCGCCCAAAGGGCACAATCGTGTCGCTGTAGAACATATATCCACGCACAACGCGCAACCGGTCCGTTCCCATATCATAGCTCCAATGCCGATATTTGCGGGCTGGCACCGTGTATGCAACAAACGCATAGGCCAAAAGCACGGGCACGAGGAAGGTGCCGAGCGGAAGCAACTTTGCAAACTCCAGCACGCCTGCCCCAACAACAAATGGCAGCAAGCCAAGCGCGGAGGCTATCCGGCTTGTTGTGATGAATGCAGGGTCAAGTGGCGTAAGTTCCGGCAGATTGTCATCGGTCATGCGGCTGATATGCGCAGACTGTGTTGTGTTGGCAAGACGGTTTGTCTCCCCTCCCGCCTGCAGCGGGTGGGCGTTAGCGTGCCAAGGCAGTGTTGGCTTCGTCAACCAGCTTGGCGATGATGTCGACAACGGGTCGCTCGACGTGCACCATGCCGACCGATTGTCCGGCCATTACCGAGCCATATTCGACATCCCCGTCAATCACCGCGCGGCGTAATGCCCCTGCCCAATATTTCTCAATTTCAAGCTGCGCAGTGTCCATGTCAATTTCGCCACGATCTAGCATCGCTGCGACTTCGACCTGTTTTTTGGTGAACTCTTCAGTGCCCTTGTTCTTCAACGCGCGTACCGGGATGACGGGCAAGCGCGGGTCAATCTGTACACTTGCGACCGCATCGCGGGCATTGGCGCGCAGGAACGCGGCCTTGAAATTGGGGTGGGCGATGCTTTCATGCGCGCAGACAAAGCGGGTACCCAACTGAACCCCTGCCGCACCCATTTCCAGATAGCTTGCGACTGCGCCGCCACGGGCAATTCCGCCCGCTACAAAAATCGGCAATTGATCGCCAAGCTCGGGCAAGATTTCCTGCGCCAAAACCGATGTCGACACAGGGCCGATATGCCCGCCCGCTTCACTGCCCTCTATCACCAGAGCATCAACGCCGGAGCGCGCGAATTTCTTGGCGAGCGTCAGCGCCGGGGCAAAGCAAATGACCTTCGCACCAAATGCCTTGATCGCTTCAATGCTGCCCTTGGGTGGAAGTCCACCCGCAATGACAACATGGCTGACGTCATATTTCGCGCAGACGTCGATCAATTCCATGATCTGCGGATGCATAGTGATTAGGTTCACACCGAAGGGCTTGGCCGTCAGCTTTTTCGTCGCCGCGATTTCCGCATCAAGCAATTCCGGCGACATCGCACCGCACGCAATAACGCCGAACCCGCCGGCATTTGAAATAGCGGACACAAGGTTGCGCTCAGAAACCCAAGACATCGCGCCGCACATAATCGCAACCTCGCAGCCCAGAAAGTCCGTACCACGTTGCATGAGATGTCGGAGTTTAGTCATATCGAGCCTCATATACACAGTTCGTCAGCGCCGCGAAGGCAGCAATCCGATGCCTGACGTCTAAATTGGCGAGGGATGGAGCGGACTTACTCCGCATCCAACCCATAAGCTGTGTGCAGGACGCGCACCGCAAGTTCGGTTTCGTCTTCATCAATCAGAACGCTGACCTTGATTTCGGAGGTCGAAATCGCCTGAATGTTGATTTTACGGTCTGCCAACGCACTAAACATCGTCGCGGCAACGCCTGCATGGCTTTTCATACCCACGCCAACAACCGAGATTTTCGCGACCTTGGTATCCGAAATAAGGCGGTTATAGCCAATGGCATCGCGACGGTTCTCTAATATGTCGGTGCAACGCGCAAGGTCTGCTTGCGGGCAGGTGAAGGTCACGTCGGTCTCGCCTTTGTCGCGGCCGACATTCTGAATAATCATATCGACGTTAATATTTGCATCGGCCAATGGCGCAAAAATATTGGCCACCGCGCCAGGACGGTCAGGGACCCGCGTGAGCGTTATCTTCGCTTCATTCTTGTCATGGGCGATGCCGGTGATCAGTTGACGTTCCACTTGGCTATTCTCCAATTCTGCGTCGGTCACGATCATCGTGCCGGGGATGCTATCGGCGTCGGGTGCGCTGTCGTCGACGAATGAGGACAGCACTTGAATGCGCACGCCTTCCTTCATCGCAAGGCCGACGGATCGGGTTTGCAATACCTTCGAACCGACCGAGGCCAGTTCAAGCATTTCTTCGTAGGTGACCGCCTTCAACTTACGCGCGCGGGCCACAATGCGCGGGTCCGTCGTGTACACACCATCCACATCGGTGTAGATATCGCAGCGGTCTGCTTTCACGGCGGCAGCGACGGCCACGGCAGAGGTATCCGACCCGCCACGCCCAAGTGTAGTGATGCGATTGTCATCGGTTAGGCCCTGAAATCCAGGGATGACCGCGATATTCCCTGCCTGCATCGATGCGAGCAATTCTTGCGAGTCAATTGACCCGACCCGCGCCTTGGCATGTGCATTATCGGTGTGGATTGGCATCTGCCAGCCCAACCAACTGCGCGCCTCGCAGCCGAGCGCCTGAAGCGTTATCGCCAAAAGGCCAGCGGTAATTTGCTCACCGGCAGCGACAACCACGTCATATTCGGCAGGGTCATAAAGCGCGTTTGCCTCACGACAGAAATTGACGAGGCGATCCGTGTCGCCTGCCATGGCCGAAACGACAACGGCAACCTCGTCCCCACGCTCGGCCTGCCGCTTGACCAGCTGGGCAACACGGCGGATGCGCTCGGTGCCGGCCATCGACGTGCCGCCAAATTTCATTACAATGCGCGCCATGAAAACCTTCAATATTCGCTATAATACAATCGCGCGCCCTGATAGGGACAGGATATGACAAACGCAAGCTTACCCACGACAATTAACGCCGCGGAAGCCGCGCATTTTGGATCCCTTGCCGCCGAATGGTGGGATCCAAAAGGTAGCTCTGCCATGCTGCACAAGCTTAATCCCGTGCGGTTAGGTTTCATCCGGACCGCGATCGATGCGCATTTTGGTGGCGATGGTAAGTCGCGTCATCCGCTGGTGGGCAAAGCTGTGCTTGATGTAGGTTGTGGCGCTGGATTGCTGTGTGAACCCCTTGCGCGGCTTGGCGGCGCAGTCACCGGTGTGGATGCCGCCCCGGAAAATATTGAGGCTGCAAAGGCACATGCGGCGTTATCCGGCCTAGCGATAGACTATCGTGCTGGCGAAATTGCCGCGCAAGGCCTTGGTCAGTTCGATGTCGTGACCTGCATGGAAGTTATCGAACATGTCATGGACCCCGCGGCGTTTGTTGGAGAGCTTGTCCGCCATCTAAAGCCCGATGGTCTATTGTTGCTCTCTACGCCAAATCGCACAGCAGCATCGCGCATATTCTTAGTCGAGGCGGCGGAGCGTTTGGGTCAAGTCCCGCGAGGCACACATGATTGGGACAAATTCCTGACGCCGGAGGAGTTGACCACTTTGCTTGAGGATTCCGGGCTTGAGATCGTTGACATGAAGGGCATCGCCTTTTCGCCGATGTCCGGATTGCACTTGAGCAGCAAAATGGCGCTGAATTACATCCTCAGTGCGCGGTTGCGGGGGTAAAGTTCGTTTCGAAGGTGGTCGGCATAACCTCCACTTCACTCCTGCCGTCAGCTCTGACCCGCCGCCTCAATCATATCGCGCATCGGCATATTGGTCATCGGCAAGATCGCTAAAGCGCGTGATTTTTGCTTCGAACTTCATCCGCACGCGCCCTGTCGAACCGTGCCTTTGTTTGGAAATGATAAGTTCTGCAACGCCGTGGATTCTCTCCATTTTTTCATTCCAAGCGTCAAATGCGGGCGTGCCTTCATCGGGTTTTTTCATCAGCTCGTAATAATCTTCGCGGTAAACGAACCAAACCATATCGGCGTCCTGCTCGATTGAACCTGATTCACGCAGATCGGACAACATCGGCGTCTTGTCTTCGCGCTGTTCGACAGCACGACTAAGCTGCGACAGTGCAACGACAGGAATACTCAGTTCCTTTGCCAGTGTTTTCAGGCCCCGGCTGATCTCTGAAATTTCATTCACGCGGTTGTCGTTCGCACGGCTTGAACCTTGAAGCAGCTGCAAATAGTCGACAACGATTAGTCCAATCCCATGCCGACGCTGTAGGCGCCGCGCGCGGGTGCGCAAGGCTGCGATCGTCAGCGCCGGCGTGTCGTCAATGTAGAGCGGCAATTCCTGCAATTCGCGGGACGCACGCGAAAGTTCCCGGAAGTCGTCACGGGAAATTTTGCCCATACGCAGCAATTCGGAACTGATCCCCGATTGTTCGGCCAAGATACGGGTAGCGAGCTGATCTGCGGACATTTCGAGGCTGAAAAAGGCGACCTTTGCACCGGCACCCTTGGATTCCTCAATGCCGTCTTCGCGCTCGCGTACCCAACGCCGTGCTGCGTTAAAGGCGATATTAGTGGCAAGCGAAGTCTTACCCATGCCGGGGCGTCCGGCCAGAATCACAAGGTCAGAATTATGCAAACCGCCGCATTTGGCGTTGATGCTGTTCAGGCCCGTCGTGATGCCCGAGAGGCTACCACCGGAGTTTAGCGCCTTCTCGACATTTTTAATCGCCTCAGTCGACGCTTGCAAAAAGCTCTTCATTGAGCCGGTTTCGCTTTCGCCCTCGGCTACCTTGTACAGCGCGCTTTCGGCAGCTTCAATCTGCCCCTTGGGGTCGACGCTTTCGCTAGTGTCGAGCGCGTTGTCGACCAGCGTCCGACCAACGGTCACCAACTCGCGTAACAATGCCAAATCGTAAATCTGCTGGGCAAAGTCGCGCGCGCCAATTAATCCCGCACCATCGGCGGTGAGCTTAATCAGATAGCCCGGCCCACCCAGTTCACGCATCGATTCATCCGCTTCGAAAAACGGCTTCAGCGTGACCGGCGTGACCAACATGTTCCGGTCAATCAGGCGCAGAATCTGTTCAAAAATACGGCCATGTAACGGTTCGAAAAAATGGTCTGGCTGAAGCTTGATCGAATAATCCTCGATCACGCGGTTATCGATTAAAATCGCACCGAGAAATGCTGCCTCCGCCTCGATATTGCGGGGCAATCTTTGGGGCTCAGCTTCATTTGCTGCAGCAAGTCTAATCAGTTCGGCCATAGCTCCCTATCCTTTAGCAAGTTCCACTCCGCAAGGGGGCAGAAAAAGAAGTGCGGGGATATGGCTGTGGACAACATTCTGCACGCGACCAATCGCTTGGAACTCGATACCCCTTGCTCCAAAATTATCTGAAGCTAACACAGCAGAATGAGCGACCCACGCATCATTAAGGTTGAATTGGACGAAGCAACGATTCTGCGGCGCAACGCCGATATTGAACAGGAGCGGCGCGTCGCCATTTTCGACCTGATTGAAGAAAATTTCTTTAAACCGCTGCGCGATATGGGCGACGGCTATGCCGGTCCCTACCATTTGAGCATAAGCGTGACAGAGGGCCGCCTTATCCTCGATATCCGCCGGGAGGACGGCTCTCCGCACGAGACGTTGATCCTTGGACTTGGCAGGTTCCGCCGCCCGTTGAAGGATTATTTCGCCATTTGCGACAGCTATTACCAAGCCATTCGCAAGGCAAGTGCAGCGGAAATCGAGACTATAGATATGGCACGGCGTGGGGTCCACAACGAAGCGGCAGAATTGTTGATGGAACGACTTGAGGGCAAAGTGGAGGTTGATTTTGCGACCGCACGCCGGCTGTTCACGCTGATTTGCGTTCTACATATCAAGGCTTGAACGGGCCGCACGCAACTTCTCTCGACTTCGCTTAGCCGGAGCGCCTAGAGAGTAGCAGAATCAAGCACGTAGATTTGGGGTCGCATGTTCGGGAGAAATAGCAAATTGATCCGCTGGGGCGCGCTCCTGCTTGGCCTGGCTATCGCGAGCTTTGTCGTTTGGAGCTATGTGACGGCATGGGCGCCCGCACGCGACGCCTATCCGGTGCAAGGCATTGTCGTGAATGCAAGCAATGGGCAGCCAGAATGGGCGGAGCTCGGCGCGACAGGCGTCGATTTTGCCTATCTAACTGCCGTCGAAGGCGCGGGAGATCGTGACCCCCAGTTTCAGAATAATTTAGCGGCTGTGCAGGAAGCCGGTATTCGCTTCGGAGCGCTGCACCATTTTGACCTTTGCCGTTCGGCGTCGGAACAGGCAACGATGTTTATCACCAGCGTGCCGCGCAACGACAGTGCGCTGCCACCAGCCGTACAACTGGATTTCTCGGAAGGCTGCAAAATCCGTCCAAACCGCGCATTGATATTGTCGGAATTGGCAACCTTCCTAAACCAGATTGAGGCGCATAGCGGCACACCCGCAATCCTGTTACTAACCCCTGCGTTTGAGAAGGAGTATCAAGTGAGCAAGTCGATTGACCGCAACATCTGGCTTGAGGGCAATGGCATGTCGCCCGATTATTCTGCTAGGCCTTGGGTGATGTGGACAGCCAATGCCCATCGCCGCATCACCGGCATTGATGGCGCCGTGCGCTGGGTCGTGGTCCGCAAATGAGCGCGGCAACACAAAGGCTCATTCAAGCCGCAATTGATGCATCTAAGAGCGCATATGCGCCTTATTCCAACTTCCATGTTGGCGCTGCGCTGTTGCTCGACAATGGCCAAATTGTCACTGGCAGTAATCTTGAGAACGCAAGCTACGGCATGACATTGTGCGCCGAAACTGTGGCAATCGCCAAAGCGAACAGTGACGGCCAATTGCGCGCCATACGGGAAATCGCAGTCGCAGGCGGCTTGGCTGGGCATGTTGGTGCAGCGGCAGAGCCTATCACGCCGTGCGGCCGCTGCCGCCAGATTATCAAGGAAGTGGCTGACCTCACCGACACCGACATTCCCGTGCATTGTGCGCATGCGGGAGGTTACGAGACATTTACGCTTTCGGAACTGCTACCCCACGGCTTTGGTCCAGCCAACTTGAAGTAATCCGCTTTTTGGGGCGCGCGAGATACGCACAATTTTTTCTTGACCACCTCTTGCGCTCGCCTCGCAAATTGGCACAAGCGGTTCGCATAACAGGGAGTTTTTATGTCCATATTGTCTGACATCTGGATCCGCGAACAAGCGCAAGCGACCGGCATGATTGAACCATTTGTCGAGGCCCAGCGCCGTGACGGCTGTATCAGCTATGGCTTGTCCTCTTACGGTTATGACGCCCGCGTGGCCGATGAATTCAAGATTTTCACTAATGTCGATAGCTCTGTCGTTGACCCTAAAGATTTTGACCCGAGAAGCTTCGTCGATCGTAAGACCGATGTGTGCATCATCCCGCCCAACAGCTTTGCTCTTGCCCGCACGGTGGAATATTTCCGCGTGCCGCGCGATGTACTTGTCATCTGCTTGGGCAAATCGACCTATGCCCGCTGCGGCATCATCGTCAACGTCACACCGCTTGAACCAGGTTGGGAAGGCCATGTGACGCTGGAGTTCAGCAACACCACGCCTTTGCCCGCCAAAATCTACGCCAATGAAGGCGCGTGCCAGTTCCTGTTCCTAAAGGGCGAGCAGCCCTGTGAGACCAGCTATGCCGACCGTGCAGGCAAATATATGGGCCAGCGCGGCGTTACATTGCCGAAGTTGTAAACCAAATAACATCCTGATAGCTCGAATCAGCCCGTTGCGCATTACCTCCAGGATTGGGTTCTGCTGCCCCTCGGCTGGACCTAGTCAAACTGGACGGCACCGAGGCCATTACCATCGCGGTTTATGACCGTGTTCCCCGCATTTGGTTCTGCCTCGAAGCGATTTTGGTCGACTCATCGCGCGTTTTTGAGCATCGATTTCAAAATCATTTTTCTGGGAGAGAGACATGCCAACTGAAAGCCGCGAGTTCGATATCATTGTCTATGGCGCGACGGGCTATACTGGGCGTTTGGTGGCCGAATATCTGAAGGACAAAACGGGCCTAAAATGGGCGATGGCGGGGCGTAGCCTTTCCAAGCTGGAAGCAGTGCGCGACCTGATTGGTGCCGCCGCAGACACAGATTTGATCGTGGCCGATGCGTCTGACCCAGCTTCGCTCGACGCGATGGCTAAGCGCGCTAAGGTTGTTTTGACCACGGTTGGACCTTATCAGCTTTATGGCAATGAACTTGTCGCCGCCTGCGTCGCCAATGGAGCCGATTATACCGATTTATGCGGTGAACCCGCTTGGATGCGCCAGCAAATAGACCAGCATGACGCGGCCGCCAAAGCGTCAGGCGCGCGGATTGTGTTTTCCGCTGGCTTTGACTCCATCCCCTTCGATCTTGGCGTGATGATGCTGCAAAAGCATTGTGTGGATACCTTCGGTGCTCCTGCCCCGCGCGTAAAAGGCCGCGTGCGTGCCATGAAGGGGACTTTTTCCGGCGGCACAGCAGCCAGCCTGAAAGCCACAATGGCGGCGGCGGCGAAAGACCGAGCAGTCGTTGGCTATCTTACCAATCCGTTCAGCCTCTCAGCAGATTTTGACGGCCCGCCGCAGCCTGCGGGGAACAAGCCAGAATATGACGAAAGCTTGGGCAGTTGGGCGACCAGTTTCGTCATGGCCCCGATAAACACCAAAAATGTCCACCGCACCAACCATTTGCTGGGGCAGGCCTATGGCGCAGACTTTGTCTATGACGAAATGGTGCTGACTGGCCCCGGCGAGCAGGGCGAGGCCATGGCCAAGCATGTTGCCTCCACCCCCATGATGGGCGGCGCGGATGACCCGAAGCCCGGCGAAGGCCCGACCAAAGAAGAACGCGAAACCGGCCATTATGACGTGTTGTTCATCGCGGAATATCCCGATGGCCGCACGGCGCAGTTCAGCGTCAAGGGCGACCGTGACCCCGGCTATGGTTCAACCAGCAAGATGATTAGCGAAACCGCGATTGCTTTGTGCGAACATAATGGTCCCGGCGGCGTAACAACGCCCGGGGCTGCCTTGGGCGAGCGCCTCGTCGACCGGTTGCAAAAAAATGCCGGATTGATCTTCGCTGTTGAGAGCTGAATACTTCCATAAAGTGCGGGATGGGACGGGAACGATAATGCAAAAACTACACGTACTGGCAGGCATAATCGCTATTGGTTTAGCTTCGCCCGCAACTGCACATATCAGCGCCCCGAGCAATCCGAAGCCAGAGCGCCTGAAGGCTGACGTCGAAAAACTCGTGAGTTTTGGCACGCGCCATACGCTGTCATCGGCGACTGATCCCAAACGCGGGATCGGCGCCGCCCGCAGTTGGGCGCAAAGCGAGTTCGAGAAAATCGCCAAGGCGTGCAATGGCTGCATGAAGACTGAATTGTTAGAGCGCAACATGTCCGGCCCACGCATTCCCAATGGCGTTAACATCGTCGATGTCCTTGCGATCAAGCCCGGCAAAATGGGCTGGGACCATGTCATCATCATTGCCGGGCATATCGACAGCCGCGTTTCGGACGTGATGGATTTTACAAAGGACGCGCCCGGGGCAAATGACGATGGTTCAGGCAGCGCATTGGTGATCGAGGCGGCGCGGATCATGGCACAGCAGCCGCAGACCGAGGCGACCATAGTGTTCGCCTTGCTGTCCGGCGAAGAACAGGGCCTGATGGGCGGGCGACTTTTGGCCGAAACCGCCAAAGAACGAGGTTGGAAAGTCAGCGCCATGTTGAACAACGACATTGTCGGCGGCACGGTTGGCACCGACGGGCGCAAGGTCGACAATGTCGTGCGCGTGTTCAGCGAAGGCATCCGCGCATCGGAAGATCTGGTGGGCCAGATGGCGCGTCGCAACAGCGGTGGTGAGGATGACGGCCCAAGCCGCGCGCTGATGCGTTATGCCGACAAGGTTGCAGCAATGGCCTATCCAGACGTCACGCTCGACGTCTTTGGTGTCCGCCGTCCCGACCGCTTTGCACGCGGCGGGGACCATTTGCCTTGGCTTGAGCTTGGATTTCCTGCAATTCGCTACACAGTTGGTGTCGAAAACTACAACCATCAGCATCAGGACCTGCGTACTGAAAACGGTATCGCATATGGCGACACTGTCGACAAAATGGATTTTGGCTATTTGGCTAAGGTGACGATGTTGAACGTGCTGACGGCCACGGCGCTTGCCGATGCGCCGCCAGCACCCGCTTCGGCAACATTGGGCGGAGCAGTCACCTCCAACACCACAGTGAAATGGGACGCTGCTCCTGGCGCACAACGCTATCGCGTGTATCATCGCCGCGCCGATGCACAGGATTGGACCTTTGTCCGCGACGTCTATGGGACAGAAACGGTCCTGGAGGGCCTAATCGTCGATGACCATTTTGTCGGCGTAAGCTCCGTCAGCGCAAAAGGCGCAGAAAGCACAATAACCTTCGCTGGCCTGCCCCCACGGCGGTAAGTGACAAGCGACAATGGCCGCAGCCAATTCTGGCTGCGCCCATCGTGGACCGAGACTAATTCAACGCAGCTGCGCCAGGCTACCAGCGGTTGTTCCATTTCGCCGAGATCACGCAATACATAGCCGCGGCGCGCGCTTATCAGTCGAACAGTATCGATAACATCGTCTCCTTGGGGCAATGTTTCAGGCTGCAAAATCGGGTAGCGGCATATTTGGAAACAATATGTTTCTAACGTTTCTATTAAAATACCAATATCAGTGACTATCTTGGGTAGATCCAAAAAAATCCTAATTTAGGAATGCAAGACATGATCGACACAAAGACGACGTTTGAGATCCGTCCCTTTGAAACGCTAGGCGCAGCAAACCATGGCTGGCTTGACGCACACCATCATTTTTCATTCGGCAGCTACCACGACGATACGCGGATGAGCTGGGGCGCAATCCGCGTCTGGAACGATGACTTAATTGCGCCGCAATCTGGTTTTCCCCCGCATCCGCATGCCGACATGGAGATCATCACTTATGTCCGCACCGGCGCCATTACGCACAAGGACAGCCTTGGCAATGAAGGCCGCACTGCCGCAGGTGATGTTCAAGTTATGAGCGCAGGCAGCGGCATTCGCCATGCAGAATTTAATCAGGAGAATGAGCCGACGACGCTTTTCCAGATTTGGATTATGCCAAATCGGACAGGCGGACCCCCTAGCTGGGGTGCGAAGCCCTTCCCCAAAGGTACCCGTTCCGGTGCGTGGCAAATTCTAGCGAGCGGATTTGATGAGGACGGTGATGCCCTGCCCATCCGCACCGATGCCCGCGTGCTTGGCGCGACGATTAAGGCCGGCGAGAGCCTTAAATATACCATCGGCGCAAACCGCCATGCCTATATGGTGCCAGCCACCGGAGCCGTTGAAATTGAAGGCCAGCGCGCAAATGCCCGCGATGGCGTGGCGATCAGTGAAGGCGTGATACGTATAACCGCAGTCGAAGACGCTGAAATAGTTTTGGTGGACTCGCGGTAATACTATGCCAGGAGTATCACGTGTTTGATGCCCTTTACAAACCAACCGGATCTCAACGGTCGCACGCTTCTGCTGTCAATTTGAAGGTGTAAGGCTGTCTGCGTGATATTGGCAAAATGCAAGGATGGCTGTTACAGGCGTCGCTATGGCCTTTGACCTTCCCAAAGATTTGCTTGAAGAAACTTTCTTGGCCTCAACTGGGCCGGGTGGGCAGAATGTCAACAAAGTCGCTACCGCATGCCAGTTGCGCGTGGACGTATATGCGCTTGGCCTGCAACCCTATGCCTTTCGTCAGTTAAAAATCCTCGCGGGGAGCAAGATGACGATTTCGGGCGAACTTATTGTCACCGCGCGCAGCCACCGCACGCGCGAGGCCAATCGGCAAGACGCGCGCGCGCGCGTGATCGAGTTGATCGACCGCGCGCATGTCCGCCAACCCCACCGCGTTGCCACAAAGCCAAGCAAAGCGGTCAAGGCACGGCGCGTGGACGCGAAAAAGGACCGGTCCACGATCAAGAAAAACCGTGGCAAGGTCAGCTTCGATTGATAAGGTAAATCCATGTACACATTTAAAATTGATGCCGCTGCGCCGAAGTCCGAACTTTATGCTGAATTGGCCCGCGCGGCTGACGCGCTGACCAGCGGAGAGCCGGACGCAGTCGCCAATATGGCAAATGTCGCAGCGTTGCTTTGGGAATATCTGCCGGACGTAAACTGGGCAGGGTTCTACCGTGTGGTCGACGGCGAACTTGTCCTCGGGCCATTTCAGGGCAAGGCGGCCTGTATCCGCATCCCTTTTGGTAAGGGCGTCTGCGGGACCGCCGCACAAACGGGCGAGACGCAGTTGGTCGAAGACGTCCATGCGTTCCCCGGTCACATCGCCTGTGATGCCAACAGCGCATCGGAACTGGTCGTGGCGGTGAAGCGTGCTGGTAAGGTTATTGCTGTCATCGACCTCGATAGCCCCTCACTAAATCGTTTCAATGCCCAGGACGCCAAGGGCGTTGAACTGCTGGCTGGGATCATCGCTGCCAGGATCTAATCGCTTACGTCAAATTTAGCACAAGCGGCTGTCTGTAAATTACGGGGCCTGCGCCTCAGCGTCAGGATCAAAATATTCCCATCCATCGGGACCACGGCGCTCCAATGGCCTGTAGCGCGTCTTATACTGCATCCGCGCTGCGCCGTTCACCCAATAACCCAGATAGACATATGGAAGCCCTGCGGCCCGTGCGCGCATGATATGGTCCATGATGATGAAGTTACCAAGGCCAGCGCGGCCTTCGATATCCGGATTATAAAAACTGTAAATCATCGACACGCCATCGCTTTGCTGATCGGTCAGGCAAGCGCCGACCAATTCGCCAAGTCGACCGAACCGTGTCGGTGTGCGATATTCGATCACATGGCTGCGAACGGGAGAATGTTCAACCATGTCAGCATAGTCCATGTCGTCCATATTCGCCATACCGCCATCGGGATGGCGCGACGAAAGATAATGGCGCAGCAGGTCATATTGCTCGGTAGTTGACCATGGGCGGCACTCACTGACCACCAGATCCGCATTGCGGCGCAAAACACGGCGTTGCGTTGCGTTCGGCCGGAACTCGTCAGTCCGAACACGCACCGATACGCATGCTTTGCAGTCGAGACAGCTTGGCCGATAGGCTACATTCTGGCTTCGACGAAACCCAATGCTGCCAAGCGCCTCGTTCAATTCATCGGCGTGATTGCCATTGAGTTCAGTAAAGACTTTACGTTCGGTTTTGCCCGGCAAATAGGGACAAGGACCAGGACTAGTAATAAAAAATCGCGGAAAACGAACTCGTGCACTCATATTCTCTTCGCTTACCTGCCGTGGTTGTTAAGAAAATCTTTACCTTTTATGCACAGCTCATCCAGCGCTGAAAAGCGAATTTACCATCTTTTTTGCGATGCCTGTTTATTTGTTAAGCTCGACCCGCTCGACTTTGTATCCGGCGACATTCAAGCCATCGACAAGCCCCTGCAACTGCTGGGCGTCGCGGGCTTCGCATTCAATATCGGTGATTAGTCCCTTGGCAGGCAGGGTTGTAAAGATACGCTGGTGGTAGATTTCGATGATATTGATATTATGCTCGTTGAAAAGACGCATAACCTTAAACAACGCGCCGGGCCGATCCTGCAATGTTAGGCGCAAACGCGCTAGGCGGCCAGACCGCGCGAGATCACGCAAAAGGACATTGGCGAGCAGCCGCGTATCGATATTGCCGCCGCAAAGAACGATACCGACATTCTTACCAGCAAATATCTCCGGATTGGCCATCACCGCCGCTAGGCCAGCTGCACCTGCGCCTTCGACCACAGTCTTTTCAATCTGCAACAAGAGGCTGACTGCGGTTTCTAGTTCTGCCTCGCTTACCAAAACAATTTCGTCCACCAGTTCGCGGATGACTTCGCTGGTAAAGGCACCGGGAATTTTAACCGCAATGCCCTCCGCCAAGGTGTCGCCCTCACACGGCATCTCTACATTTTTAAGCAGCGCGTACATTGACGGGTAAAGTTCGGCCTGCACGCCGATTAGGCCGATGTCGGGCTTCAAGGCGCGCGCGGCTGTCCCCATACCCGACAGCAAGCCACCTCCCCCGATTGGTACCACAAGCATGTCCAGCGACGGGGTACTTTCAAGCATTTCCAGCGCGACCGTCCCCTGCCCAGCGGCAACGTTGGGGTCATCAAAGGGATGGACAAATGTCAGACCCTGCTCTGCCTCAAGCTGCCGCGCATATTTATACGCATCATCAAAGGTCTCACCAAACAGGACGACCTTACCGCCCACGCTTTCGGTCTGCATCACCTTCACAGTAGGTGTCGGCACCGGCATGACGATAGTGACGGGTATCCCGAGACGGGTGCCATGATAGCTCAGTCCCTGGGCATGATTGCCAGCTGACGCAGCGATGACCCCCTTGCTGCGTTGTTCTTCCGATAGCAAAAGTATAGCATTCAGCGCGCCTCGCTCTTTATAAGCCGCTGTAAACTGAAGGTTTTCAAATTTCAGATATATATTCGCACCTGTCAGCTTTGACAAAGTCTGGCTGTGCAGCGTTGGCGTCTCCACGATGGAATCGCGAATACGGGCGTGGGCGGCGCGGACATGGTCCAGGGTCAATAGGTCAGACATATAAAAGGGCCCTAACGCATCTGGCATTAAGTGAAAACAAACATTAAGGCTGGGGCATGACTAGAATAGCTTTTATCGGATTGGGCGTCATGGGCGCCCCTATGGCTCGACACCTCATACGGGAGGGACATGACCTGACGGTGTACAACCGTTCGCGTGCCAAGGCTGAAAACTGGGTGACTGAGCATGGCGGCAGCTTGGCCGCTTCGCCCGCGGACGCCGCCAAGGACGCAGAGGTCGTCATCAGTTGCGTTGGTACCGACGATGACCTGGCTGGCGTGACGCTTGGCCGTAACGGTGCGTTTGCAGCCATGGCCAAGGGTAGCCTGTATATCGATCACACAACGGTTTCCGCGCGCATTGCCCGGCAACTTGGTGTCGAGGCGAAGTCGCGCGGGCTTCTCATTGTCGATGCCCCTGTAACAGGCGGACAGGCCGGCGCAGAAAACGGTACGCTATCGATCATGTGCGGCGGCACCGAAGCATCTGTCGATGCAGCCCGCGCAATCATCGCGGCTTATTCTAAGCGCATTGTTCATGTTGGCGGGCCCGGCACGGGACAGATAACCAAGATGTGTAACCAAATCGCCTTCGCCGGCGTAATCCAGTCGCTGTCCGAAGCTTTACGTTTTGCGCAGTCGGCTGAGCTTGATGTTGAAAAGGTGTATGAAGCAATCTCGGGCGGCGCTGCACAGAGTTGGCAAATGGACAACCGCTGGGCAACCATGGCGCAAGACAAGTTCGATTTTGGCTTTGCGGTAGATTGGATGCGCAAGGACCTTGGGCTGGCATTTGAAGAAGCGCGCGCGGTGGGCGCAACTTTACCGATCACTGCAATCATCGACCAGTTTTATGCCGATGTGCAGCATATGGGCGGGGGTCGCATGGATACCAGTTCGATTGTGAAGAGATTGCCAAAAGGATGATGAAAACTTCAATTTCGTTTGCTTTCCCTATCCGTTCAGCCAAACCTCTCCGTGTCTCGAAGTCGCTCGACACGCAGGGGAAAAGCAGGCTCAAGACAGCTCTCGCCCT
>NZ_JBIKPH010000090.1:0-10048 GCF_044357595.1 Sphingorhabdus sp.
CCATTGCGCCGGCAGGGAAGCAATAGTCGAGCGGTTCTGGCAACCCTTGGTGCATGCATTCCCCGATCTCGAACGACGCACCGACATATTGATGAGCGGTCAATTCAAAGATGGTGATTGGTTTGCCACAACCGGGTATCTGATGGGGCACTTCGAAAATGACCTTTACGGTATCAAGGCTAGTAGGCGACCTCATTTCCTGCGTTATGGTTGGTTTGACAAGGTTGCAGGCGATCATGTTGTTGAAAGCTATGTGCTGCTCGATCTGACGCGGCTAATGATTGAGACCAATCAATGGCCGCTGCGTCCGCAACTGGGTGAAAGCTGGTCTCCAGCACCGGCAACACAAGATGGCTTGGCACTCAAAGCCACCGATCCAAAAGAGTCGGGCAAAAGCTTAAAATTGGTCGAGGATATGATCGCGGGACTAATGTCCTATGACCAAAAATCGCTTTCCAGCATGGGAATGAAGCGTTTTTGGACGCCTCAATTCCAGTGGTATGGCCCCGGCGGTATAGGCAGTGCGCGCGGTCACGCCGACTATGAGCGTGCACATCAGGGGCCATTCCTCAAAGCCTTTCCTGACCGAATCGGCGGCAATCATAAATGCCGGATAGGTGACGGCACTTATGTGGCTTCAACCGGATGGCCAAGCCTCAATGCGACCCATTTCGGCGATGACTGGATCGGGATCCCGGCAACCGGAAAACGCATTACGCAACGGATCATGGATTTCTGGCGGCGTGAGGATGATATGCTCGTCGAAAATTGGGTTTTCATCGATATGGTAGACTTGATCGGCCAGTTCGGCATTGATTTACTGCCAAACCACAAGAGGGAAATCACATGATCCGCGCACAGCAATTCACGCAAGGACGACGATTTGGTGCGCTCGCATTTTTGCTGGTCGCGTATTTCTTCTATGCTTGGTCGTGGAACACGGTCGATATCCTTCGACCTTATATCAAGGAAAGCCTTGGCCTTACGGATTTCCAAGCGGGGTCGGCTTACACCCTGCAGTCCATAGGGGCGATCATTGGTGCCGTTGTTATGGGACAAGTCGCTGACAAGATTGGTCGGCGCAATGCGTTGGTGATCACAATGACCGGTTACGGCCTAGCCCTCCTCGGCGCGCTGGTGATAACGGATTATACAGGATTGATGATCCAGCGGATCGGGCTTGGGTTCTTCATGGGGGCAATGTTTCCAATCGCCGTGGGCATTTATTCTGGACTGTTTGCGCGCGATGTCCGCGGCGTGATCGCTGGTATTGTTTTGGGAACCTATAATCTTGCCGTGGCCGCTTTGGGCTTTATGTCTGCCGCCGCATTTAAGGCTGGATACGACTGGAAGATATTGCTCTGGGCTGGCGGCGTACCCGTCGCTATAGCGGTGTTTGCCTTTCTGTTGATCCCCGATGACCGCCGATTCATTCCGATGGATGGAGCCAGCGACGATGAAGCGATGGCAAAATCGAAATTACCAATCACCGAATTGTTCAAACCCAGCGTAGCCAAACAAACGATCTTGTTGGCTACAATGACGGGACTGAATTTTTTTGCGTATCAGGCATTTACTGGCTGGGCGACAACTTATCTCAAAGAAGACCGCGCCATTCCAGATACGATCGTTGGGGATGTGCTGGGCTGGCAGTTTATTGGGGCAGCCATTGGTGGCCTCGTCTGGGGCTTCATTAGCGACCGTTTCGGTCGTCGCAACGCTGCATGGGGATTTGTTGCTGCAGCGTTAATCATCCCTGTTTATTTGTTCGTACCGATGCCTATTGGTCTGCTTGAATTAACAGGCTTTACCTATGGCGTGATGTTGTCGTGTAGCGCGATCTGGGGGCCATGGCTGTCAGAGCTATACCCGCCGCATTTGCGATCAACTGCCGCATCGATTTTCAACTGGGGCCGTGTAATCAGCATGACCGCCCCGCTAATTACTGCCCCACTGGCAGAGGCGTTCGGTCGCGCACCTGTAATGAGCCTAGCTTCGATTAGCTTTCTCGCTGCGGCAGTTATTTGGTTGCGCATGCCTGAAACGGTGGCGCGGCGGAGTTAGTCTAATAATCAAAGGGATTTTGGGGACGAGAGGCTCTCCAAAAGCACATAAGCCGCTGCGCCAGGTTCTTCGTCTGCTTTTGTGCGTGCAGCAAGCGCGCGGGCATAACCGAAACTGGGCGCAAAGCTGCCGTCATCAAAACTGGATAGACAGATGCTGTTGGTTTTGATTGACGGACATCCACCTGTCGGCACCTCATACGTCGCCTTTGGTGAGGATGAACGCGTCCTTTGTGGTGGTGTTAACTGTCATTGAAACAGCTCTAGGATTTATGGCTGGGGGCCTTATTGGGGGCTTTCCTGACATTATAAAATTTATTACTTATATAATTCAATATTTTATTTCCTAAACGCGAGTCCTCTTCCGGCACCACTTTTCTGTTCGAATATGTTCATCCTTGGCCTTTGTCCGTCGTCAGATAATTTGAGACTTTTTGCAGCTTAGAACATGGGAGTGTTTTGGGTTTATCTTCGTTCCTTACAGTCACTGCGATAAACCCAAAACACTCTCCTAATTTATGCGGCTAAGCTGTCTATTGAATGCTGACGGGTAACAGCTAGCGTCCGAACATGTTTAGACCAACGTCACAAGGCCAATGACTGCCCCAGTCATCGCGGACGCCATGTTCCCCGCAACCCAGCTCTTCATACCAAGCGCTGAGACCTCTGCGCGTCGCCCTGGTGCCAAGGTAGAAATAGTGGACACCAGAAGGCCGACACTGGCCAGATTTGCGACGCCGCAGAGCGCATAAGTGATAATCAACTGGCTGCGTGCATCAAAGGTAGCTGCAGGCAATGCTGCCAAATCAAGATAGGCGACATATTCGTTGAGAATCGTTTTCGTACCCATCAATGCCCCCGCAGCCGGAGCTTGATCCCACGGAATGCCAATGCTCCACATCAGCGGGGCAAATAGCCAACCGAAACCGCGTTTCAGCGTCAGCGGCGTGCCGTCCACATAAGGCAAACAGGATAGCATCTGATCGGTCAGATTGACGAGTGCAAACACGACGATGATGATGCCAATGACGGCCAGCACCAAACTAACGCCCTCCATCGTGCCCTTAATAATGGCATCCATGCTGCTTTCATATTTTAAATCAGCTTGGACATTGTCGGCAGTCACGCTTCCGTCGCCGGGGACCATCAGTCGGGCAATCAAAATCGCGGCAGGCAGCGAAATGAGGGAGGCCACAATCATATGGCCTACCGCGTTGGGAACGGTCTTTGACAGCGTGGATGCGTACAGGACGAGAATAGCGCCGGAGATCGTGGCCATGATAAGCACCATGATCATAAACATCTCAGATCGGCTCATCCGTTCAAACCATGCCCGCAGGACAAGCGGTGACTCGACAACGCCAAGAAACATCGTGGTTCCCGCGCCAAGGCCGACAACACCGCTAACGCCCATTGTTTTTTGTAAGGCCCAAGAAAGGCCTTTGACGGCCGCGCGCAACACGCCCCAATGCCACAACAAAGCCGAGATTGCAGAAAAGACGATGATAAGCGGCAAAATCTGAAAAGCGACGATGACCGGCGGTTCAACGCCGGGCTTAAGCAGAAACGGAATCGGCGCACCGCCGGTATAGCCGAACATATAGCTTGATCCGACCAAGGTGGCCTTTTCGATCGATGATACTGCCGTATTTACGTAGCCAACCAATGTCCAAATAAAGGGTACCCGGGTCACCGCAAGCGCAATGGCAATCTGTAAAAACAAGGCGCCGAATAACCACCGCCATGAAGGGCGCGCAGCTCTATTTTCCGATAATCCCCACGCTAGCAAAAGCACAAAGGTGATGCCGATCAATCCTTGACCCTGCTGCAGAATAGCCGTCACATCCATAAGAATTTTCCAAATTGCGTTTAACGGCGCCTGTCACGCCAAAGCACCCGTATCCAACATTCGAGATTACGCCATAGCTAAAACCTACCTGAGGTGGGCCTAAATTTTTCCGCTTTGCGTTCTTGTTTGCATAACGCACCGATGGCGGTATCGGCTATTCCCCAGTCTAGGCGGAACCTTTTTGTGTGACGTGAGGTTGGGGCGGGGGGATGTCTGTTTGATCCGATCAATTGCCTTTTTATATCTGGGTTGCGCAGCGGCGCCCCTGCTTGCCCAAAATCCGGACGTCCAAATACCCGCGCCTTTAACTGCGCCCCAAACGCCGATTATAACGGACACTGAGTTCAAGGAAGCCATCCCTTCGCTCGACGACGCCCCGTTGGAAAGCATAGAAGCATGGGATGCGGCGCAGGAAAGCCGTGAAGAGGGTGGATCGGCGCAGCAACAGGCCGCCCAGACCGCAGCAGACCCTGCGATCAAGGCGGTTCAAGATGGCGATGTGGTTGAACTGCTCCCCGATCCGCCCGTTACAGACCCACTTTTGGATGACCCGCTGCCGCCTATCGACGGTTTTGATGCAGAGCCACCCCCTGAACCGACGCAAGCGGCCGAACGCGAAGCGCGGGCCACGCGCTATGTCGTGCGCGTTGATGGTTTGGATGCAATTAAAACAGTGGACGTCACAAAGGATCCAGATTCCGAAGCAGTTGAGGCGGCGGCATGGCGTGATGTTCGTGCCCGGTTCAACAGTTTGTCAGCGTTAAAAGATGGTGGGGGCCGCGCTGACAGTCGCGCTGAGGTGGCTCAACGCGCCCGCGCTGACCGCCAATTATTATTGGATATTCTGAACGGTCAGGGCTTTTTTGATGCCGAGGTGCGGTTGAAGTCCGAAGTGTCCGCGACCGATGCGGGGGCGATTAACGTGGTCCTGACGGTAGTGTCGGGACGCCTTTATCATCTCGGGCAGATTGCCTTTACTGCGCCTGCAGTGCAGCCCACAGACCTTATCAGCGGTAGCTTTGCGCCCAGAATGGGCGATGCCATTGTTGCAGATGTCATTATGGCTGCGGAGGCAAATATCTCGGTTAAGCTGCCACAGAGCGGCTATCCGTTTGCTGCCATTGGCCAGCGCGACATTTTGTTAGACGGCGAAATCGGCGTTGGCGACTATACCTTGCCTGTGGACACTGGTGCACGAAGCTATTTCGGACAACTGCGCACTGAGGGAACACCTGTATTTGATGCAGGACATGTTTCCATATTGCGGCGATTTAAAACGGGCGACCTATATGATAGCCGCAAGGTGGATGATCTGCGCGCTGCATTGATTACAACGGGATTGCTGTCCACTGTCTCGGTTGAAGCTGTGCCTGGGGAAGGTCTTGCGCCTGATGGGACCCCTTATGCCGATTTACTCGTCCGTCAGGAGGCGGCTCCACCGCGCACCTTAGCGGCAAGCGCTGGTTACGGCACGGGGCAGGGTCTTCGCGCGGAAGGTAGTTGGACCCATCGCAACCTCTTCCCACCAGAAGGCTCGCTCAAGGTTACAGGGCTGCTTGGCACGCAGGAGCAAGCTGCAAGCGTTGCCTTTGCCCGCGCGAATGCGGGACGGCGTGACCGGAATATGGAGATTGCGCTCTCTGCATTACACAGCAAATATGAGGCATTCGAGGCATATACTGGCCGGCTTGCAGGAACGATGGCCTTTGTTTCGACACCGATTTGGCAGAAGAAACTTACATGGTCGCTTGGCGCCGAAATATTGGCCACTTCCGAAAATGCGTTTGAATTGGGGCGTGGTACGCGCGACCGGCGCCTTTATTACATCGCCGCTTTGCCCGGACAATTGGGCCTTGACCGGTCGAATGACTTGCTTGATCCCGTCAGGGGCTATCGGGTCAATGTGCGCGTATCGCCTGAAGCTTCTTTGGGAACGGGCAAGCGAGCTTATGTCCGCGTCATTCTCGACGGTTCTTATTATTACCCGGTGAATGACAATATCGTGGTCGCTACGCGTGCCCGTATTGCAACGATTTCGGGTATTTCGCGCGATAACCTTGCACCGTCGCGTCGGTTTTATGGCGGTGGAGGCGGTTCAGTGCGTGGCTTCGGCTATCAGCAACTTGGTCCTAAAGACCCGAGCAACGACCCCATTGGCGGACGCAGTTTGAACGAATTTGCCCTTGAAGGACGCTATCGCTTTGGCAATTTTGGTGTTGCTGGCTTTGTAGACGCGGGGCAGGCGTATGGCTCGAGCATACCCAAATTTAACGACTGGCGCGTGGGCGTTGGCGTTGGCGGCCGTTTTTATACCAGTTTTGGCCCGGTTCGGCTCGACCTTGCAACGCCATTGAACCGTCGATCGGGTGAGTCCCGTTTCAACGTTTATGTGTCGATTGGGCAGGCATTTTGATGGTTTGGCGGCGCTTCGCTATCGGGATTGCGGCTTTCGCGGCGCTTTCAGTGGCGATATTGGCCGGCAGTTATGTATGGCTTGATAGCCAATCGGGTCGTCACTTTGTGGGACGGCAAATTACGGCGTTTGAATTTGAAAACGGTCTCAACATTCGCATCGGGAAAATCGAAGGGTCGATCTATAGCGACGCGGTTTTATCTGACGTTCGCTTTCGTGATCCAAAGGGAGAATTCGCGCGCGCTCCCGAAATCCGGCTCGACTGGAACCCGCTTTCGTACCTACGGCGCGGCATTGCTATCCATGCGCTGACCGCAAAAGAGTTAAATGTGTCGCGGATGCCTGCGTTCCGGGCCGTGCCCGACCGGGGTGCCCCGCTTTTACCCGATCTCGACATCAACATTGAACGGATACAAGTCGACCGCATCGTCTTTGCCAAAGCTGTAACCGGTGCGGCACACGTGGCCTCTTTGTCGGGTAAACTGCGCATCGCTGACCGGCGCGCAATTATCGATGCCAGAGCCGGAAGTGACCGAGGCGACCGTATCCTGTTGAAGCTCGATGCCGTTCCGGAAGACAATCGCTTCGATGTCGACCTGAGGCTTGATGCCCCGGCAAAAGGCATGGTCACTGGCCTGATGGGTCGCGAAGTACCCATGAAGGCCAATTTAAGCGGCCGAGGTAGCTGGCGCAAATGGGATGGCAAGCTGACGGCGCAAATGGCATCCGAAAACATCGCGGATATTGCGCTTACGGCACGCAATGGGACGTTTGCGGTCAAGGGCACCGCTGCTCCAGCCAGAATAATGGCGGATAGCTTGCCCATGCGCGCGTTATCGCCCATCGCGACTTTGGACATGGCGGCGACTTTTGCGGACCGGGTGGCGCAACTCAAGGGAACAGTCCGCTCCGCCGCCGTTGAGATCGATGCCGACGGAATGGTCAATTTGGGCGAAGGCGTTTTCAAAGACCTTAAGTTGGATGTTGGCCTATTGCGCCCAAGCATTATCGGGTCAAACGTCAGCGGGACTGACGTGCGCGGCAATTCCTTACTCAATGGCGCGTTTTCCGGCCCAACTATCGCGTATTCGGTCAGCGCACGGCGGCTTGCCTTCGACGCCACAAGTTTTGAAAATGTGACCATCACAGGGGAAACGGAAGGCAAGGCCGATCGCTTTGTGATACCCGTCAATGCCAAGGCACGGCGGGTAACTGGCATCAACCAGATTGCGGGCGGGTTGCTCAATAATGTCCGGCTGAACGGTGATCTGGCGGTCGCCGATGGACGGCTTCTCTCCGACAATTTGAAAATCCGTTCTGACCGGATTACCGTGACGGCCCTCCTTGTAGGGGACATCAACAAGGGGTTCTACACCACTGCGCTCAACGGGAAGGTCGATGGATTTCAGGTCAGTTCGGTTGGTCTGTTCAATGTTGTCGCCGATGTCGATCTCGAAACCACACGTGGCGGCGACTATGCCCTTGTCGGCACTGTGAAGGCGCAATCAACGCGTTTGTTTAGCGCAGGATTCCAGAATTTTTTAGGCGGGCAAATGTTCGTGAATGCGGGCATCCGTTATGGCACCAATGGGATATTGCAGATTACCCGCGCTAATTTGGTGTCGCCCCTGTTCCGTTTGAACAGCGGCAGCGGGACCTATGTGACCGAGGGCGGACGCGTCGTGTTCGGCGGCCGTGGCTTCTCAAGCCAATATGGCCCAGTGCTTGTGGGCATGACTGGCACGTTTGCCAGTCCGGTTTACCGGATCACGGCCACCAACCCCGGCTTTGGTGTTGGCATGGCCGACGTCGTTGGCGTCGTAACGTTAAGCCGTCGTGGTTATGCAATCGCGATAACGGGGACGACCGACTACGGGCCCATTAGTGGCGATGTGGATGTGCTGGCGAGGAACGGCCCATTGACCATTGACATCATGCGCGGCAATTTTTCGGGTATCGGCGTGACTGGACGAATTCAGCAGACCGCTTCGGGCCCGTTTGTGGGCACATTAAATGGCATCGGTTCAGGCTTTGACGGAACCATCGCATTGTCGGCACAAGGAAAGTTCCAACGCTCCGTTATCGATGCCGTTGCCCTGAATGCGGTGCTTTCAGGCGCGCAAAAACTCGCCATTGGGCGGGGCATAATGACCGCGGACATCATCCTGTACGACCGCCCACAAATTATTGCGGATGTGCAGGTTGAAAATGCGATGGTGGATGACATTTCGCTCGCCGCCGCGCGCGTGAAGGTGAACTATCGTGCGGGCTCCGGCACTGCGCAAATTTTGGCTGAAGGTCGAAGCAAAGTGCCTTTCCGCATAGCAGGCAATGCCGACTTTACACCGCAACTTTGGCGCGTTGCCGCAAGGGGCCGTGCCAATGGCATTGATTTCGCAACTGACGGACCAATACGGATCATCCCGCGCCGGAGCAGCTATGACATCCTGCCCAGCACGATGAAGGTCGCAGATGGAGCATTGCGACTGGCTGGCAGCTATGGCGACGCAATCACGCTGCAGTCGCGCTTGGACAAAGTCGATATTGCCGTGCTCAACCCCTTCATTCCGGGCCTTGAAATTAACGGCCGCGCAACCGGTAGTCTTGATTGGTCGCAGGCGTCGTCAGCCGCATTCCCAAGCGCCGATGCGCGGCTTGAAATCACGCGCTTTGTCCGGACCAATCTGCGCGCGCGGTCACAGCCTGTGGACATCAGCCTGGTCGCAAGACTGCTACCCAGCGGCGGCAACGCACGCGCCATCATCCGCAGGCGCGGTGTGGCAGTGGGCCGGCTGCAGATGGACCTGACGCCATTGCCGCCCGGGCATGCAAGCTGGCGCGAACGGTTGCTTGCCGCGCCTTTGTCGGGTGGTGTCCGCTACAACGGACCTGCTGATACGCTGTTTTCTTTGGCTGCGTTGGCGGACCAAAGTCTGACCGGCAACATTGGCGTGGCTGCGGATTTTTCAGGCCGTGTGCAGAGCCCCCAGCTTACCGGGGTCGTTCGGGCCAATGACCTGATTTACGAAAACGACGTATATGGCACCCAGCTTACAGAGTTGCGCGTGCGCGGCGTTTTCACCAACGACCAATTGGACGTAACTGAACTTAGTGCAAAAGCTGGGGACGGCACGGTAACGGGCAAAGGTATTGTAAACCTGAGCGCGGACAAGGGTTTTCCGGTGCAGCTTAATCTTGATCTTGACCGGGCGCGGGTCGCCCGCAGCGCTCTGATTTCGTCGACGGCAACGGGGCAAATCAGCGTAACCAACACACCCGAAGGGGCAGCCCTTATCAGCGGTACCCTGCGTCTACCAGAAACGCGGTTCAAGATTATCCGCCAAGGTGCGGCACGGGTCGCGACACTGTCAGGCATTCGCCGCAAAATACCCACCAGCCGTGCGCGCGTATCGGGGGACGCAGATCCGATCAGCAAACTGCCGAGCAATTGGAAGCTCAATATCCGGCTTGAAGCGCCCGACAAATTATATGTCAGCGGCATGGGGCTTGAATCCGAATGGGGCACGAAGTTGCAGGTAACCGGCACAAGTGACGCGCCTTTGATTGCAGGCGATATGGAACTGGTGCGCGGCACACTTGGCTTTGCCGGACGATCCTTTGAACTGGAGAGTGGACGCATTTCGTTTAATGGTGGCCCGGCAAGCAATCCTTCAATCCGCGTAGCAGCAGCCAGCGAGGTCGACGGTACAACCGTGCGCGTCA
>NZ_JBIKPH010000014.1:0-30149 GCF_044357595.1 Sphingorhabdus sp.
TAGGCATCATTATTCTGAAAGTTGACGCCTGGAATTACGTTGATTGTATCCAAGATCGTCTGACCTGGGTTCTGGCGCTCAATCAACTCCTGCGTGAGAACAGCCTTCGCCTTCGTTGAGTCAGGTGACTGGATGCCAGCCACGTCCTGCGAACGCGAACCGGAAACGACGATTACTTCTTCTTCGAAATCGACCGAGCCGGTCGACTGCGCAAATGCAGCGTTAGAAAAGCTGCAGATCGTCAGTGCGACGGCACTGGTTGCGAGCTGGAAACGAGATTTCATATTAAAGGACCCCTTTGAATTTCATCCCCACCCGAGGCGCGTAATCGGGGGAAAAACCGAATCACACACCCGAAAGGGACCGAGCGCTCCCCTTGGGACCAGAAAATGTCAGTAAAGTGACAATCTGCCCTAGAAGCCGGCCATCGTTTAGCCGACAGCAAGGTGGAAGCAAAGTTTTGCGTTACCGCAAATTGTGCATAGCAGCATTAAAGTGCATTTTATGCGCAAACGTGGCCGGTTTGCCACAGTCCAGTGGACCTTGGTTTAAGCAGCGTCCTCTTTATCCGCCTTAGCAGACTTGGCGTATACCAGCACCGGGGTCTTTCGCCCCTCAACCACATCCTTGTCGACAACAACCTCATCGACGCCGTCATAGGTCGGCAGATCGAACATGGTATCCAACAAAATAGCCTCAAGAATTGAACGCAGTCCGCGCGCACCGGTTTTGCGCTCGATCGCCTTTTTGGCGACCGCTTCAAGCGCATCATCGGTAAAGCTCAACCCTACGTCTTCCATCTCGAACAGCTTGCGATATTGCTTCACCAGCGCGTTCTTAGGCTCTGACAGGATTCTCACCAACGCCGCGATATCAAGATCTTCCAGCGTTGCGGTGACAGGCAAACGCCCAACAAATTCCGGGATCAGGCCATATTTCAAAAGATCCTCGGGCTCGACCTGTTTCAAAATTTCGCCAGTGCCGCGCTCATCAGGATCGGCGACATGTGCACCAAAACCAATGGACTTGCCTTCAAGGCGGTTTGAAATAATCTTCTCAAGGCCAGCAAATGCGCCGCCGCAGATGAACAATATGTTCGTTGTGTCGACCTGCAGGAACTCCTGCTGCGGATGCTTGCGGCCGCCTTGGGGCGGAACGCTCGCTGTTGTGCCTTCCATAAGCTTCAGCAAAGCCTGCTGAACGCCCTCACCGCTCACGTCGCGGGTAATGGATGGGTTTTCCGCCTTGCGGCTAATCTTGTCGATTTCGTCGATATACACGATCCCGCGCTGAGCCTTCTCGACGTTATAATCGGATGCTTGAAGCAGCTTCAGAATGATATTCTCGACATCTTCGCCGACATAACCCGCCTCGGTTAAAGTCGTCGCGTCTGCCATGGTGAAAGGCACATCGAACGTCTTGGCAAGCGTTTGCGCAAGCAGGGTCTTCCCACAACCGGTGGGGCCGACCAGAAGGATGTTCGACTTTGCAAGTTCAACATCCGCGCCCTTACCACCGTGATGAAGGCGCTTGTAATGGTTATGCACGGCAACAGACAGCACGCGTTTCGCCTGCGGCTGCCCTATGACATAGTCATCAAGGACTTCACAGATTTCCTGCGGCGTGGGAACTTCGCCCTCTTTGCGGCCGTTCAGCGCGCCCTTTGTTTCTTCGCGGATGATGTCGTTGCAAAGTTCGACACACTCATCGCAGATAAACACAGTGGGGCCTGCGATCAGCTTGCGGACTTCATGCTGCGATTTTCCGCAGAAGGAGCAATATAATGTGCTCTTTGTATCTGATCCGCTCAACTTCGTCATAATATATCCTGCTTGCACGCCGAAAATTGACGCACGTTATTAAACCAACACCCTAAAGATGCGTTCCGATTTGGCAATAGCCGAAAACGAACCGTCCATCCTGACCAAGCTGCCTTTGTGAATTGCAAATGGGATCAGCTTGCGTCGGCATCCGCATTCGATGGCCGCTTGTCATACACTTCATCGATCAGGCCAAAGGCCTTCGCCTCGTCAGCTTCAAGAAAGGTGTCACGGTCCATCGCTTTTTCGATGTCCTTCAGAGGCTTACCTGTATATTTCGCGTAAAGATCGTTCATACGCTTGCGAATACGAAGTATCTCATTTGCCTGAATCTGGATGTCGGATGCCATGCCACGCGCACCACCAGAAGGCTGATGCACCATGATCCGTGCGTTGGTCAAAGCGACCCGCATGCCGGGTTCACCAGCAGCAAGGAGAAAACTGCCCATCGATGCAGCCTGCCCAATGCACACTGTACCGACTTTCGGGCGGATGTACTGCATCGTATCATGTATCGCCATGCCAGCGGTGACAACACCGCCGGGCGAGTTGATATACATCCAAATGTCTTTCTTCGGATTGTCCGATTCGAGAAACAGTAACTGCGCGGTGATGACTGAGGCCATATTGTCCTCAACTTCGCCCGTCACGAAAATGATCCGCTCGCGCAACAGACGCGAAAAAATGTCCCAGCTGCGCTCCCCACGGTTCGATTGCTCGATAACGACGGGAACCAATGCTTGAACGGGATCAAAAGGAACGTGCATGAAATACCTCTAAGATGTTATGTTTTGCGTTAGTCCCTACATCGGCGCGGGCAACCAAAGTTTCAAGCACGAAAACGGTTAAGTTTGGAGATGAATTTGAGCGCTACGAAGGGCGCCGTGGCTCCATATTTCACAAATTCGATTCTTTATTCACCATTTAGCGACCTAATCGACATTCACTTGTGCTGCGCGATCCTGCCTCTGCATGGCGTAACGGACCCGCACAACGCAATTGCTGTAGCCCTGCTTTGATGGCGCAGTGAAGCTACCAAGCACGATTCTTTGAGCCGCTTCGCCAAATTCGGTAGCGGGTTCGGCGGCTACGACCTTTGCGTTACCGACCCCGCCCCATGGCGCCAGATCAAACGCTATGACCGCCCAGCCTTCAATATCGCGCCGCCGGAAATTTTCCGGATACGTCAATGTTGGCTGAGATTTCCACTCTACCGTCTGGGGACAATTACTATCTTCGCTGCGATATGCTGCAATCTCTTTGCTTTCCGGTGCGGCCAGCGTGCCACCGCGCCGCGTATAGGGATAGAGACAGCCCTGTTTAGCCCCCTTTGTAAAGCGTGATTGCTCCACAGCCTTCAACGACGCCTTATCCAGCGCTTGATTGCCCGTTGCCCCATATATTCGAAGACCCACCGGTTTGCCCGCTGCGTCAATGTCAAACTGCACCATGCTCCAATCGGAACGGCCCGTTGTCGCGGGGATTTTTTCAAAATCGGGAACCGCACGCAACAGAACGGCTGGCCGCTTGGTGTTGCAGTCTGATCCCGCGGGTGCAATCCGGTCAAACAGCTCTTTGGGTGGCCGTGATTGCGCGAAAATCGAGTAGCCGATGAGGTGTTGCAGGTCGGTATCAGCGATGCTGCTACGCTTGGGCTGATAGACAATTACGCACCCCTCTCGCGCCGCGCCGGACGCAAATCGGCTGGCGGCGAGCGACGGTGCCAAGTCCGCCGCCATACCATAGGTTGCTGGGTCACGCTGAATGCCAAGCGGACGCCCACTTTCGTCAATGCGGAAGCTCATTGTAACCGGTTGGTCCGCATTGCTGCCGGTTACCCAAAGAAGGTCGGCGATTGGCGTTTGAACGCGGGAAAAATCCAGTGCGCCATCTTCGCATCGGCCAGACATAGGCTGCATTACAACCACGGTCTGACGCCGCGCGGACCGTTCAGTGGGGCTGACCGTCGTCACAATCGGAGGGCGGGCAACTGACGGCGATATAGTGATTGTTGGAGCGACCAAGGCGAAAAGAAACGTTATCATAAACAAGAGGATGCCACCAATGATCATCCACTGCAAGACGCCTTAGCAGATACAAAAAGGGGGGACGCGTCGCATCCCCCCTTTTGCTTTATCGTATATCGCAGAGATTATTTCTTAGGCGCAGCTTTTTTGGCAGGCGTCTTCTTAGCTGGTGCGGATTCGGCTTCCTTTTTAGGGGCGGCCTTCTTTGCAGCAGGCTTCACTTCCTTTGCAGGTGCTTCTTCCTTTGCTGCGGCCTTTTTCGCTGGCGCCTTCTTCTTGGCTGCCGGCTTGGCGTCTGGTTCTGCCTCGATTGCCGCTTCAAGAACGTCCTTAGTCACGGTCTTTTCCGAAACAGTCGCCTTGTCGAACAGGAAGTCGACTACCTTGTCTTCAAACATCGGCGCGCGTAGCTGGGCCGCTGCCATCGGGTTTTCCTGCAAATACTGCACAAAACGCTGACGCTCTTCGGGGCGATATTGCTGCGCAGCTTGCTGCACGAGCATGTTCATTTCCTGCGAGCTGACTTCAACGCCATTGGCTTGGCCGATTTCGGAGAGCAACAGGCCAAGACGCACACGACGGACGGCGATGTCGCGATACTCTTCGCGCTCTGCTTCCATTTCCTTTTTCGCGGCTTCGGCGTCTTCCTCACGCGCAGCTTCCTGCTCCAACTGTGCCCAAATCTGTTCGAATTCAGCTTCGACCATTGATGGCGGCACGTCGAAATCATGATCGGCGGCGAGCTGATCAAGCAGCTGGCGCTTCATGTAAGTGCGGGTCAGGCCGTTATGTTCTTGCTCAACCTGAACCTTCATCAGTTCGCGAAGCTTGTCGATGCCATCTAGTCCGAACATCTTGGCAAGATTGTCATCGGCCTTGGCTTCGACTGGCTTGCGCACTTCGTTGACAACGATATCAAAAGTTGCGGCCTTACCCTTCAGGTTTTCGGCGTTGTAATCTTCTGGGAAGGTTACGTTCAGTACCTTCTCGTCATTGGCCTTCACGCCAACCAATTGGTCTTCGAAGCCCGGGATCAACTGGCCCGAGCCAAGCTCTACCGCCATGCCTTCGCCCTTGCCGCCTTCGAAAGGCACGCCGTCAACCTTGCCTTCAAAATCGATGACGACACTGTCGCCCATCTTGGCGGCATATTTCTTATCAGCTGCTCCAAAGCTCTTTTGGCCTTGGGCAAGCTTTAGGATCGATTCGTCAACCTGCGCATCGCTGACTTCAACAATCAGGCGCTCAAGCGTGATGTTATCGATGGATGGCGCTGCAATCGCAGGCAGGATTTCCAGATGGAAGTCGACAACCGCGTCCTTGCCGGGCGCATAATCTTCACCAAGGTGTACATGCGGCTGAGTCGCTGGACGCAGTTTGTTGTCAGAAATCGCTTTTTGGACGCCTTCCTGAATTGAGCTGTTGAGGGCGTCCTGAAGCAACGAATCCTTGTGCATCTTCTTGACTAGATTGGCAGGAACCTTGCCTGCACGGAAACCGGGCATACGCACTTGAGGTGCAATTTTCTTCACCTCGGCATCAATGCGGGATTCAACGTCCTTTGCGGAAATCGTCATGCGATAAGCGCGCTTCAGGCCTTCATTCTGTGTCTCGACGGTCTGCATGTTTTCTTCTCTATCTACGGCGGGCCCTCTGGCCTGCCAAAAACTGTTAATTGGCTTTCGGGTTCAGCGACAGCCGGGAACGTCCCTTTTTCGTGGTGCGGGCGAAGGGACTCGAACCCCCACACCTTGCGATGCCAGAACCTAAATCTGGTGCGTCTACCAATTCCGCCACGCCCGCTTACGAAAAGCTGCCGTTTCACAAACGACGAGAGCCCCTAACGGGAAAGCCGCGGCGGGGCAAGGGGAGAAGCGGCGAATGCACCTCTGTCGCCTCTTGCCCGTGTCAGCCAAGCGCCTTTTTCAACAGATCGTTGATGATCTGCGGATTGGCCTTGCCCTGCATTGCCTTCATTGTTTGCCCCACGAAGAAGCCGAACAACTTGTCTTTGCCCGAACGATATTCGGTCACTTTGTCTTCATTCGCAGCCATGATTTTAGCGATTTCTGCCTCAATCGCGCCGGTATCGCTGGTTTGCTTCAGGCCCTTTTCCTCGACAATTACTGATGCCCCCTGCCCTGTCTCCAGCATGATTTCAAAGACCTGCTTAGCGATGCTACCGCTGATAGTGCCATCAGAAACGAGACGCAGGAGCTCAGCAGCCTGATTCGGGCTAACCGGGCTTTCATCAAGCGTTTTGCCCAACTTGTTCAGTGCACCAAACAGTTCAGACATCAGCCAGTTGGAACCCTGTCTTGCGTCCACGCCCTCGGCCAACAAGTCTTCGAACCAGAATGCCGTCTCCGCCTCTGCGGTTAAAACGGCAGCATTATAGGCAGTCAGGCCCAATGACTCGTAGCGCGCGCGTTTGGCATCTGGAAGCTCAGGCAAGGACGCACGACATTCCTCCAGAAACGCGTCGTCCAATTCCACCGGCAACAAATCGGGGTCAGGGAAATACCGATAATCATGCGCGTCCTCTTTCGAGCGCATTGAACGCGTTTCCATCTTGTTGGCATCAAATAGCCGTGTTTCCTGCACAACAGCGCCGCCGCTTTCAATGAGGTCGACCTGACGCTGCGCCTCATACTCAATCGCTTGCATCATGAAGCGGATCGAGTTGACGTTCTTCGTCTCGGTGCGGGTGCCAAGCTCGCCTCCGGGCTTACGGACCGACACATTGACGTCTGCGCGCATCGATCCTTGTTCCATATTGCCGTCGCATGACCCAACGTAGCGCAGGATCGAGCGCAGTTTTTTGACATAGGCCCCCGCCTCTTGCGGGCTGCGCATATCAGGGCGCGAGACGATTTCCATCAGCGCGACACCCGAGCGGTTGAGGTCGACAAAAGACATCGTCGGATGTTGGTCATGCATCAGCTTGCCCGCATCCTGTTCGACGTGGATTCGTTCGATGCCGATTGTCTTCACCGCGCTGTCGGGGTCTTTTTCGTTCAGCGTCACCTCAATTTCGCCTTCACCGACAATCGGGTGGTAAAGTTGCGAAATCTGGTAGCCTTGTGGCAAATCGGCGTAGAAATAATTCTTCCGGTCGAACCGCGACCAGCGATTGATCTGCGCATTTATCGCCATGCCGGTGCGCACGGCCTGACGCAAACATTCGCGGTTGGGCACAGGCAACATGCCCGGCATCGCGGCGTCCACAAGGCTAACATGGCTGTTCGGTTCGGCACCAAAGCCGGTCGAGGAGCCGGAAAACAGCTTGGATTCGCTGGTCACCTGCGCATGGACCTCAAGGCCAATCACGACCTCCCACTCGCCTGTATTCCCTTGGATGCGGTATTCAGTCATATTACCACCACTCTCCGGCTTCCGCCGTAAATCCTGAACGCTGCTCGATGGCTAGGCCTGCATTGAGCACAGCCTGTTCATCGAGAGCTTTGCCGATAATCTGAAGCCCCATCGGCAAGCCTTCTTTTGAAAGACCGCCGGGAACAGACATTGCGGGCAGTCCAGCCAGCGAGGCTGGTACAGCAAACACGTCGTTTAAATACATCGACAGCGGGTCGGCGTTCTTCTCACCCAAACCAAACGCCCCGCTTGGTGCGGTTGGCGCAAGGATGAGGTCGCAGCTTGCCCATGCATTGTCAAAATCGCGCGCGATCAAAGCGCGGACCTTTTGGGCTTGCGTATAATAGGCATCATAGAAACCTGCGCTGAGCACATAAGTGCCGATCATGATTCGGCGGCGGACCTCTTCACCGAAGCCAGCGGCGCGGGTGGCGGCATACATATCCTGCAAGCCAGCGCCTTCGGGCAAGTCACGCAGACCGAAACGCACGCCGTCATAACGTGCAAGGTTTGACGACGCTTCGGCAGGCGCGATAATATAATAAGCGGGCAACGCGTATTTTGTGTGCGGCAAGCTAATGTCGACGATTTCGGCGCCTGCATCTTTCAACCAAGCTATGCCATTATCCCACATCTTGGAGATATCTTCGTCGATACCATCCAGGCGATACTCCTTGGGAATACCAATGCGCTTGCCCTTAAGATCGCTGTTAAGGCCAGCCTCCCATGCAGGCACTGGCAGATCAAGCGACGTCGAATCTTTCGGGTCAAAGCCTGCCATTGCCTCAAGCATGATTGCGCAGTCACGTACGTCGCGTGCCATTGGGCCTGCTTGATCAAGCGAACTGGCAAATGCCACCACGCCCCAGCGCGAGCAGCGGCCATAGGTTGGCTTGATGCCGCTAATGCCCACGAACGCCGCAGGCTGACGAATCGAGCCGCCAGTGTCCGTTCCCGTCGCTGCGGGGCACAGCCGCGCGGCAATGGCCGATGACGAACCACCTGATGAGCCGCCGGGCGCAAGTGCGGCATTGCCGCCATCATTGCGGCGCCATGGCGATATAACATTACCGAAATAGCTGGTCTCATTCGACGAACCCATGGCGAACTGGTCCATGTTCAACTTGCCGAGCATCGCTGCCCCAGCCTTCCACAAATTAGCGGACACGGTGGACTCATAGGTCGGCACAAAGCCTTCGAGGATATGGCTTGCGGCCGTCGTCTGCACGCCTTCGGTGCAAAAAAGATCCTTCATGCCAATGGGCACACCCGCCATTTTGCCAAGCGGCTTGCCAGCGGCGCGGTCAGCATCAACTGCCTGCGCAGCCTCGATTGCCTTTTCGGGCGTTTCAAGGATGAAAGCGTTGAGGGCCTTTGCCGCCGACACACGTGCATTCAACGCTTCAGCGACCTCCACCGCCTTGAATGCACCATCGGCCACGCCATCGCGGATGGCGGCCACGCCAAGTCTTGAAAAATCAGTCATTATTCGATCACCTTAGGCACGCCAAAAAAGCTACCCTCCTTGGCTGGCGCATTGGCAAGCACCTTATCGCGCACGTCGCCGTCTGTGACGACGTCGTCACGCAGGCGGAGCGTGTTGGAGATAACTGCCGTCATCGGCTCAACGCCGGTAACGTCGACCTCCCCCAATTGCTCCACCCAGGCAAGAATGCCATTGAGTTCGCCGACCATCTTGTCAGCCTCAGCATCGCTAATCGCGATACGCGAAAGCCGTGCGATTTTGTTCACGGTATCTTTATCTACAGACATGAGCCAGCCGCTAGCATTGCGTCTGCTATGCTTCAACGGAAAAGCTTGGGGTAAAGACCTAATCTTTCAGCCCCCGTTCAATTTTCCGATGCTATTTCCGTCCAATCCGCTAAATCGGCTCAAAATCTCAGGACTTAAACTTGGCTCGTAAATTTTTATACATCGTCGCAGTGCTCATCGTTCTCGTCATTGCGGGCGGTTTCATTATCCGCATTTATGAAAGCGAACTGACAGAACTTGCCTTTGTCCCGACCGCCAAATTTGAAAAGCAGGCGGCGTTTGAACCCAGCAAATATGCGGGCAATGATATGTGGTTCGCCCGCCCCGGCAAAATTGGCAATCCAGCAGATTGGCTACCGACTGGTGCCGCTAAGGCAGAGATACCCGGGTCTGCCGCTATATTTTTTGTCCATCCAACGTCTTACATCGGCAGGGATTATTGGAACGCGCCCCTCAATGACGCAGAATCGCAGGACCGTGCCCAGCTTTTCCTGCGTGGCCTTGCATCCCCTTTTGCGAGCGCTGGCGAAATGTGGGCGCCGCGCTACCGTCAGGCCGCAATTGGTGCGTTTCTGACGACAAAGCCAGAAGGCCAGCAAGCACTCGGCGCCGCGTATCAGGACATTTTACTGGCTTTTGATGAATTTGTGGCAAAGGTCCAAAAAGACCGCCCGATCATATTGGCAGGCCACAGCCAAGGCGCGCTGCATCTCGCGCATTTGTTAAAAGACCGCGTCGCTGGCAAACCAATCGCAAAGCGGATTGTCGCGGCCTATGTTGTTGGTTGGCCAATATCGGTAACCGCTGACATGCCTAAAATGGGGCTACCTGCCTGCACGGGCCCCGATGACACTGGCTGCATCATGGCGTGGCAGAGCTTTGCCGAACCGGCCGAATATGACCGTATGGTTAAAGTCTACAACGCCACCAACGGCTTTACCGGGCAGCCGCGCAAGGACACAGCTATGTTATGCACCAATCCGTTAAACGGTGGTGCCGCACCTGCTGCTTTGATGAAGGCAAATCTGGGCACATTGAAGCCGGACGATAAGATGATAACTGGCGCATTGATTGTGGGTGCGGTGCCTGCCCGCTGCGATGACAAAGGCTTTTTGCTAATTGGCGACCCGCCGGAGATTGGTCCCTATGTCCTGCCCGGCAACAATTACCATGTGTATGATTTTCCTCTGTTCTGGGCCAATGTCCGGGCGGATGCGACATGGCGGCTGCGGAAATATCTACAAAAATGATTTATGAATCGGTTTCCGACTTTCGTACTCAATTGCCTGAAGGTGGCGTGCTGATTGGGCTTGATGTCGGCAGCAAGACTATTGGTACCGCTTTTTGTGATGCTGGCTGGACCTTTGCCTCGCCCGCAGATCTTATCAAACGCAGCAAGTTCACAAAGGACAAGTTTGAACTAAAGGCCGCGCTGGCGACACGTCCGACGCGCGGCATTGTCATTGGCTTGCCGCTCAACATGGATGGAAGTGAAAGCCCGCGCAGCCAATCAAGCCGGGCATTTGCGCGCAACATTGAAGATCTCGGCCTGCCTATATTGCTGCGCGACGAACGCTGGTCCACACAAGCAGTAGAACGTGACATGATCGCCGCTGACATGAGCCGCGCAAAACGCGCTGAGAAAATCGACAGCGGGGCGGCGGCGTTTATCCTGCAAGGCGCGATTGATGCTTTGACCCTTGGCTAGCGGGGCAGCACAACTCCCCTACGGCACAAACCACAAAATGATTGAGTCTTTGCTCTATTCCCATTAAGGGCATCGCTTTAATGACATGGACACAGCCCTTTGCCGCCGACAGCTTTCCAAGAGGGTCGGATGCTTTTCCGCACAAGCATTTGCTTGGTATCGCCGGTCTTCAGAAATGGGAAATCCTCTACATCCTGAAAGAAGCGCAGCAATGGGTGGTGTTGAACCGCTCTGGCGCCGCAAAGCATGATGATAGGCTTTCGGGCTTGACGATCATCAATGCCTTTTTCGAAAATTCAACGCGTACATTATTGTCTTTCGAAATCGCTGGAAAGCGGCTTGGTGCTGACGTAGTCAATATGCATGCTGCGCAATCGAGCGTAAAAAAGGGCGAGACGCTTATTGATACCGCAATGACCCTAAACGCCATGCGCGCTGATGCCATTGTGATACGCCATGGCAGTTCGGGCGCGGTCCAATTGATTTCGAGCAAGGTCGACTGCCCAGTCCTGAACGCTGGAGATGGCAGCCACGAACACCCGACACAGGCTTTGCTCGACGCGCTGACCATCATGCGCCGGAAAGGCAAAATAGAAGGTCAAACCGTGGCCATTTGCGGTGATGTCCTGCACAGCCGCGTTGCGCGGTCGAACCTGTTTTGCCTAAAATCGCTGGGCGCAGAAGTCCGCGTTGTTGCGCCTCCGGCCCTGATGCCCAGCGGCATAGAGGCCTTTGGCGCTATTCCCTTTAGCAATTTCGATGCGGCGCTCAACGGGGCCGACGTGATTATGATGCTGCGCCTTCAAAGCGAGCGTATGCAGGGCGATTTCATTCCCTCGCCGCGTGAATATTTTCATCTTTATGGCCTCGACGAACGGCGGCTTGCATTGGCCAAGCCTGATGCGTTGGTCATGCACCCTGGCCCCATGAACCGAGGTGTTGAAATCGCAAGCAGCGTAGCGGACCATGTCGAACGCTCCGCCATTATCGAACAGGTTGAAATGGGTGTCGCGGTGCGCATGGCCTGCCTTGATATATTGACCCGCAAAGCGCGCGGTCAGGAGGGCTGGGCATGACCGGCGTCAACATCATTCACGGCCATGTCATATTGCCCGGCGCAGACAAGGCCGAACCGCTGCATCTGCATATTGAAGATGGCAAAATTGCATCAGTTGGCAAGGCTGCACCCATTGCGGGTCACGTCGATGCAAGCGGGCTCATCGTTGCGCCTGGTATTATAGATTTTGGCGTGTTCAAAACGGACAAGCCAGCCTTCCGCTTTGGTGGGATTACCCGCGCGGCGTTGATGCCCGACCAGTTGCCAGTACATGATGATCCGGCCACCGTGCGCTTCGCTGCGTTGAAGGGTAAGCCTGATTTGTGGGTGCATCCCCTTGCCGCTGCGACCCAAGGGCTTGATGGGCTTCGGATAGCGGAAATCGCGCTGATGAAAGAAGCAGGCGCAATCGGCGTTGCCACTGGCCGCAAATGGATATCCGACAGCGGCGTCATGCTGCGGATCATGCAATATTGTGCCGCGCTCAACCTTCCCGTCATTCTGCATTGCGAAGATTCAGGTGTAGCTGGTCATGCCGTGGCAACTGCGGGCGAAACGGCCACTTTTCTTGGCCTATCAAGCGCACCAATCGTCGCTGAAACCCTTGCCATCGCGCGCGACCTTATGCTGGCTGAAGAAAGCGGCGCGCGTGTGCATTTTCGGCAAGTCACCACAGCGCGCGGGCTTGACCTCGTTCGCGCCGCAAAGGCAATGGGGCTGCACGTTACGTGTGGCATTACGCCTGCACATCTGTTTTTATCGGACAACGCCATTTCCGATTTCCGCACCTTTGCAAGCCTTTCGCCGCCCTTGCGTTCGGAAAGTGACCGGCTGGCTTGTATCGCAGCAATTGCCGATGGCACCATTGACGTCATCGCATCCGGACATGACCCGCGTGGTCCAGAGGACAAGCGGCTGCCTTTTTCCGAAAGCGCGCCTGGCATGGCGGGCGCAGAAACGTTGCTGGCAATGTCGCTCAACCTCGTGCGCGACAACGTCATCTCGACCGGCCGAATGTTTGAACTCCTTGCGTCTAACCCCGCAAAGATATTGGGATTGAACGCAGGCCATATTGTCGAAGGGCAAGAGGCCGATCTGATCCTGATTGATCCAGACGCGCCATGGCAGGTCGACGGTGACCGTATGGCTGCATTGGCGGGAAATACTCCGTTTGATAGCTTGCCCGTTCAAGGGCGCGTTCGCCATATGCTAAAGGGCGGCAAGGTTGTCTAGACCCGCCACCGCAACAAAAGGCAAAACAGGGCGCCGCAGGTAATGGTCGATAGCCTCAAACGGGCTCAAGCCCCGCATCAGTGACCCTACGATAAAAGCAACTGCGTTTTCCTGTGTGGCACGTCGGACCTTCCGGTCGAGCGACTATCCAGATTGCATCTTGATCGCAGTCGATGCGCATATCAATGATATGCAGGACATTACCGCTGCTCTCGCCCTTTTGCCAAAGCCGCTGGCGGCTGCGGGAAAAGAACACAGTTGTGCGGGTTTCCAGGCTCTTCGCAAGCGCCTCTGCGTTCATATGCCCCACCATTAACACCGCACCATCGCCTTCGTCCGTAACCACTGCGGTTACCAAACCATTGGCGTCATATTTGGGGTTAAGCGTCAATCCGCTTTCTCTTTCGTCGGTCATTTCGCAATCCTAACCCATGCACAAATGCCCTGCCAACATTTTCTTTGTTACAACCATGCGACAAGGGGGAGACATTCGGCACAGCCATGCCTATAGGCGTGCCAGCGAAGCGCAGCGGGATTCGATATATGCTGACCACCGACCCTTTTGATGACGACAAACTTCGTGAGGAGTGCGGGATTTTTGGTGTCTATGACACTGAAGGCGCCTCTGCCATGGTGGCGCTTGGGCTCCATGCGCTCCAACATCGCGGCCAAGAGGCTGCGGGCATCACTAGTTATGACGATCATGATTTCCATACGCACCGTGCAATGGGCCATGTGGCAGGCAATTTTGACCGCGAGGAAATTATGGGCGGTCTCGCCGGGCGATGCGCGATTGGCCATGTCCGCTATTCGACCACTGGCGAGACATCACTGCGCAATGTCCAGCCATTATACGCTGACCTTGCCACCGGCGGATTTGCTATCGCGCACAACGGCAATATTTCAAACGCCATGACGGTGCGCCGCGACCTTGTGCGTCGCGGATCGATTTTTCAGTCCACATCCGACACCGAAGTCATCATCCATCTGGTAGCCACCTCTGGCTACCGGACGTTGCTTGATCGGCTCATTGACGCGTTGAAGCGCGTTGAGGGCGCCTATTCGCTCCTTTGCCTCACCACTGAGGGTATGATTGCCTGCCGCGACCCACTGGGCATTCGTCCTTTGGTGATGGGCAAACTTGGCGATACCATCATCTTCGCGTCAGAAACCGTGGCGCTTGATATCGTCGGTGCGGAATATATCAGGTCAGTTGAACCCGGCGAATTGGTAGTTGTGCGCGGGACTGAAATCCAGTCGCACAAGCCCTTCATTCCCGTATCGCAACGCCCATGCATTTTTGAGCATGTCTATTTTTCACGGCCCGATTCCATCGTTGAAGGTATCAGCGTCTATTCGGTCCGCAAGGCCATTGGCGCTGAACTGGCGCGCGAAAATGGCGTTGATGTCGATTATGTCATCCCCGTACCTGACAGCGGCACGCCTGCTGCCATCGGCTATGCAGAAGCCGCAAAAATCCCGTTCGAGCTTGGGATCATCCGATCACATTATGTCGGACGCACCTTCATTCAGCCAGGCGACGGCGTTCGCCATTTGGGCGTAAAGCTAAAGCATAACGCCAACCGGAATCTCGTTGCGGGCAAACGCATTGTCCTCATTGATGATTCTATCGTGCGTGGGACAACTTCGCTTAAGATCGTGCAGATGATGCGCGAGGCTGGGGCCGCCGAGGTGCATATGCGCATCGCTAGCCCGCCAACGATGAACAGTTGCTTTTACGGCGTCGACACACCCGAACGTTCCAAGCTGCTCGCCAGCCGCATGGATGTAGAACAAATGCGGCAGTTTATTCAGGCTGACAGCCTCGCCTTCTTGTCCATCAACGGGCTGTACAGGGCGCTTGGCGAAGATTCGCGTCATGCAGATAAGCCGCAATATTGCGACGCTTGCTTCACAGGCGATTATCCTACCACCCTGACCGACCATGAAGAGCATGAGGCGAGCGACCTGATGATGCTTGGCGACCGGAAGCCGGCTTAGGCGATGGCGAAGATATTTGAAGGCAAGGTTGCGCTGGTCACCGGCGCAAGTCGCGGAATAGGCGCGGCAACGGCAACGGCACTAGCCGCGCAAGGTGCCCATGTCATCCTCACCGCGCGCACAGCCAAAGATCTGGAAGCCGTCGAGGATGCGATTTTTGAGGCTGGCGGCAGCGCCACCATTGCGCCGCTCGATTTAACTGACGGCGACAGCATCGCTCGGCTTGCCGCCGCAGTAACCCAGCGATGGGGCAAACTTGATATCCTTATTCTCAATGCCGCGATGCTTGGCACGCTTAGCCCAGTGTCCGCGATAGACGGCGCAGAGTTTGCGCGCTTGTTAACGTTGAACGTCTCTGCACAGCAAGTCATGATCGCTTCGTTCGACGCCTTATTGCGCAAAAGCGAGGCTGGCCGCTTGGTCGCGCTGACCTCGTCCGTAGGCGCAACGCCGCGCGCGTTCTGGGGCGCATATGGGGCATCAAAGGCAGCGTTGGAAAATCTAGTCGATAGCTATGGCGAAGAGGTCAAAAACCTGTCGCAAGTCCGCACTGCAGTCATTGACCCAGGCCGCACGCGCACAACGATGCGGGCAAAGGCCTATCCTGGGGAAGACCCAGCGACGGTGAAGGAACCAATTGTTGTCGCCGATGCGATATTGAATATGCTGCAAACCGAGTTCGCGAGTGGGCATCGGTTGGTGTTAGAAGGTTAGTTAAAAGTCTCGTCACTCTGCGCGCATATCGCCGTCACTTTATACTCCCCCGACCGTCACCCTGCCTCCCTTAGCCCTTCACCACCTCATGCGCCTTTAACGCACGCTCACGCGCGGCTTTATGGCCAATAATCTTGCGCGGATAGCTTTTCGGACGCGCGCCATATTCATCCGGATCGTGAATATAAGGCGCCTGCAGATCCGCCAGTTCGGGCACCCATTCGCGGATATAGCGCGCGGCATCGAATTTCTCCGACTGCGATAGCGGCGCCATGATCCGCACGAACATATTGCTGTCGACACCAGTCCCTGCGGTCCACTGCCAATTGACGCTATTGCTGCCATAATCGGCGTCGACAAGCGTATCCCAAAACCACTTCTCGCCTTCGCGCCAGTCAATCAGCAGGTGCTTGGTAAGAAACGAAGCGGCAATCATCCTTACACGGTTGTGCATCCACCCCGTCGCCCATAATTGCCGCATTCCGGCATCGACAATGGGATAGCCCGTCCGCCCTTTGGTCCACGCAACAAAATCTGCATTCACCGCCGGATCGGATACGTCTCGCCAAGGCAGTTTATCAAACGCATCGCGCGCGTTCTTGGCGCCATATTCAGGCATTTGAACGATCACATTCTGCGCATAGTCCCGCCAAACCAGTTCCTTGAGGAACACATCAACCGATCCGCCCGCATGCATCGTTGCATGCCAGCACGCGGCGGGTGAAATCTCGCCAAAGTGCAGATGTGCAGACAAGAACGATGAACCTTCGACCGATGGCAGGTTGCGTTTCTCGTCGTAAAGCCCTGCCTTATCGACAAAATTCTCAAGACGCTTTTTGGCTCCCGCCTCGCCGGGCGTCCACATGTTGATCATGCCGCCCGACCAATCAGGCGTAGTGGGCAGCAAATTCCATTCGCCGATATTCTCGCTTGCTGGCCAGTTCTCAGGCACAGCGATATGCGTGGGAAGTGCCAATGGAGCGGGCGGTGGCATATGCTGCCACAAGGCCCGCATGAACGGCGTGTAGATTTTATACTGTCCGCCGCTGCCCGTGGTAACGCTGCCTGCGGGAAGCAGATAATTGCCGTCATGGCATATGAACGCACAACCTTCGTCCAAGCCATTGGCAACAGCCTTCTCCGCATTGCGCCACCATGGTTCATAATGGCGCGTGCAGTGAATGGCTGATGCACCGGTTTCCGCGGCCAACGAGCATAAAACCTCGTCCGATTTACCGGCTCGTAGGATCAACCGCGAACCCAGCGCCTGCAAATCGGCATCAAGCGCGGCCAGACTGTGGTGCAACCACCAGCGCGAGGCCGCACCCATCTTGCGATGTTTTGGCGTATCGTCATCGAGGATATAGATTGGAATGACTGGCGCGCCGCTCACAACTGCCGCTGCCGCTGCCAATGCTGGCTGGTCGGCAAGGCGCAAGTCACGGCGAAACCAGAGGATGACTGGGGCGTTCATTTGCTCTCGTCTCCGATGGGGAAGTACGCGCTAAATCGGTCTCCGACCAAAGGATCGGTAAAACGCTGGTCGGATATTTTCAACGTCCGCTTATTGCCTGCATCCACTATCTGCGCGACGGGCATGCGTGACCAAAACAGCAAGGGCGACCCTCTGGTGACGTTAGCCTCAAACGCATTATTATCCGCAACGCCCATGTAATGCGCGCGCATGGAATTATCGATTCTCACGTCATCGAACATTGTATAGCTACCGTGCCCGTAATGGCTGTTGTTGCGCCACAGCATCTCGCGTTTCCAGAATTGCACTGGTACCTGATTGGCAACCACCAAAGTGGGCGCAACATTGAACTTTTTCTGCACAGTCTCGGCCGTCAATTGCTCAGCGCGGCCGGTGATAAGGCCATTGGCTAAAATATAAGCACAGATGGCTGCGAAGCTTATGAGAGCAGGCGTGCGCCAATGTGCTTTGCCGGTGCGCTCACGGCGCCGCGAAACCCAAACACCAGTAATCAGTGCAGCCCACAACCAGATGTCGATAATGAACAAGGCGTCGCCATAGAACCACTGGCTTGAAAATGGCTCAAGCAAACGGATGCCATAGCTGTTGAACCAATCGAACAAGGGATGGCTCAAGCAGCCTATATAGGCCAGCACCAGCAACCAGCCTTTATGTACTGACAATCGCTTTTCTGGCCGCTTTCCTTGCTTTGTTTGCCAACTATCAAACGCAAGCATTGCGCCCCAGAGCAGCAGCGGCAGGACAAGCATAGCAATAGGCCCATGCGTAAGTCCGCGTCGAAGCGCGAGATGCTGTTGCCCGCCAAGCAGCGTCGTTATCGCATCAATGTCTGGAATATTGGCCGCAATAATCAGCGTTGGCATCGCAAGGCCAGTTTTCCGCTTCAAGCCCATTTGGCCGAGCAATGCGCCAACGAGGCTATGTGTAAGATTATCCATTTACTTGCGCTGACGGAAACACCGTGAAATGGCAATACGGCGTTATCAATATGAGAGATTTTGTTCACGTAAGGGCTCGGAGCGCGCAGTGGCTATATCGTCAGCCCATATGTTAACAAGATTTTTGCGTTTCAATGTGCTGGACCTGCACCGCGCACCGCCCTATCGCAGGGACAACAAGGAGATTGAGATGACTGAAACCGCCCCCTTCGTCCGCCCTGATGTGGCCTTATTCCTTCAGTTTTTGAACGCAGTTCCTGGCCCTAAATTCTGGGAAGTCTCTGCCGATGAGGCGCGCGCGATGACAACGGCCATGCGCGACGTTGCCGACGCGCCAGTGGGCGAACTTGCGGTCATCCGAGACATTGAAATTCCCGGCCCCGCAGGTAATATCCCCGCCCGCGTTTTCGACAGCCGCAGCGACCGCGGCGCCGGGCCCGTCATGGTGTTCTACCATGGCGGTGGCTTCGTGATCGGCAGTCTTTATACCTACGAGCCCTATTGCGCGGAAGTCGCGCGCTTATTGGACCTGCCAGTTATCTCCATCGACTACAGGTTATCGCCAGAATACCCATTCCCCGCACCGGCAGAAGATTGCGAAGCCGCAACCCGCTGGATTGCGAGCAGCCCGAAAGAACTCGGACTAGAGGTCACTGGCCTCATCACATCGGGCGACAGTGCGGGGGGCAATTTGACCATCGTCACCACTATGGCGCTGCGCGATAAGCCTGCTGCCGTTCCCGTGCTGGTGCAATTTCCCCTCTATCCCGTTGTCACGCTTGATGCCGATTGGCCAAGCATGCGCGAGTTTGCCAATGGCTTTTTGCTGACGGAAGAAGCCATGGTGTATTTTGGCGAAGGCCATGCGGCATCGCCGGGTGACTATCGTTCCGAACCGCTGAACTTTTTGCAAGAAGGCATGCCGCCAAGCCTTGTGACCACCGCCAGCTTAGACCCCTTGCGCGATCAAGGCCTTGCTTATGTCGAAAAGCTAAAACAGGCCGGCGTTCATGTTCAGCACATTAGTGCCGATGGCAATATTCATGGCCATATCAACATTCGCCAGGCCATTCCTTCGGTTCAAACTGACGTTGAAAGCTACATCAGGGCTTTGAAAATCATGCTCGCTGAAGTAACGCCCGCTGCATGACCGCTACATTTGAAGATCTGCCTTACCGGCCTTGCGCCGGCATCATGCTCGCCAACATGCAGGGCAAAATATTTGTTGGCCAACGCTTGGACCGGCCCGAAGGCACGGACGCCTGGCAAATGCCGCAAGGCGGTATTGATGACGGCGAGGATGCAGAGACCGCCGCATTACGAGAATTATTTGAAGAAACTGGGGTCCGTGCGGACTTGGTCGACGTGCTGGCCCGCAGCCGCGATGAGCATTCCTATGATTTGCCTGACGATATGATCGGGCGGATCTGGAAGGGTAAATATCGCGGTCAACGGCAAAACTGGTTTTTGATGCGGTTCAAAGGCACCGATGCGGATGTCAACATTGAAACCGAGCATCGGGAATTTAGCAGCTGGCAGTGGGTGGATGCGCCGATGTTGCCGCAACTCATAGTACCGTTCAAAAAGCGGCTATACGAGAATATTCTCGCGGAATTTGCCGACCTGATTTAGGCAGTACTCAAGGCAGAATTAGTTCGCCTTTGGCTCCAGCGGAGCACCCAAAGTCGTTTTGAGATCAACAGCACTGGCCTGCGCCTGCTGTTTCTGGGACGCAGCATCAATCGCCAGTGAAAGGCGTGTTGGGGCAGTACAATTGGCGCGGCATAGCGTGCGCAACCGTGCAATGTTCTTACGCGCAATTTCCAATGCACCCTTGGAAATCAAAATATCGGCCTGTTCTGCCAAGGCAATCTGATCATTCGGTTCAAGTTCAAGCGCTTCTTTGTAGAAGCCGACCGCCTTGCCTTCCAACCCTTGGGTCTTTACCGCACGGGCCATTGCAACATAGGCAGCACCATTGCGCGGGTCGACCGCAAGCGCGGACTCGTACCAGCCAATCGCAATATCGAGGCGGCCAGCGCTGGCTTCCTGATCGCCCGTTTTCAATAACGCAATTGAGCGGGCGTCAACGTCCGCCCGTCCGCCAATGCTCGCACTCGACATGATTGCAAAGGTAAGCGAAAGGGCAATAGCTGCAGGCGAAAAGCGCATAAAAAATATCCAAATTCGTTCGAAAATCGACGCTATCACAGCTTTTGAAGCCTCGCGAAGAAAAATCCGTCACTGCCATCATGCATAGGCGTCAGCAACACGCCGTCGCCATCCGCGCGGCCCATTGAAACGCCGGTTTCAGAAGCGCGCCAGCCCTTATGCGATTTCAAAAATGCAGCCACTTGGCCTTTGCCCTCATTTTCAATCAACGAGCACACCGCATATACCAAATGCCCGCCACGCGCGACCATTTCCGAACCGATGTCGAGAAGCTTGGCCTGTTCATCAATTACGCGTTTCAAACGGGCGGCATCTAGGCGCCAGCGCGTTTCGGGGTTGCGCCGCCACGTTCCGCTGCCTGAGCACGGAGCATCGATAAGAACGAGGTCACAGCCACCCGCAAGATCGGACAGCATGTCCTTTTCCTTATTCGGGTTCAGCAGCCGTGTTTCAACGTTCGTTGCACCTGCCCGAGCCGCACGCGGCTTAAGCTGGTCCAAACGGTTGCGGTTCGTGTCTGTGGCAATCAAGCGGCCTGAGTTGCGCATAACCGCAGCCAAGGCCAGCGTCTTACCGCCTGCACCTGCACACAGGTCAAGCACGGTACCCAAGCCCTTTGCCTGACATGCCTCAACGATAAGCTGGCTGCCCAAGTCCTGAATTTCAACTTGGCCGCTTTCGACAGCAGGATGGTTGTCAATCGCCGTACCGCCGGGCAGCCGCAGCGCAAATTCAGGAGCGGGCAAAACCTCCGCCTCGGGTAACGCCGCGGCAACTTCCTCGCGGCGGGCCTTTAGCGCGTTCACGCGCAGATCCATCGGTGCGCGGTCAAGCAAGGACGCTTGTTCGGCTTCGTCAATATGCACGGAAAACAAAGGCTTTAGCCATTTCGGCAAAGCGCCACCCGTTGAGCGCGCCTCAGCCGGGTCGATGACCGCGGGACCATAGTCACTACCGTCAAATAAAGCCGCCAGCTCAAGATCAGCATCCGCCATCGCGGCAAACGCGGAACGGGCGGTTGCGGGACGCTTTCCAAACCGCCGTATGACGCCCCACGCCAAATCGCGCACAGCGCGGCGGTCTTTTGACCCCGCATAGCGCCGCTCAGCAAAAAAGCGTTTGGCAATCTGGTCCGCGGATGCACCGCCGTCGCGGGCCGCAAGGATGATCTGATCGACCAATTCAATGGCCGATTGCAGGCGCGCAGCGGGCCTCATGCCTTATCGCGTCGGATAATTGGGCGCTTCGCGTGTAATTGTAACGTCATGAACATGGCTTTCCCGTAATCCGGCATTGGTGATGCGCACAAACTGCGCGCGTTCCTGAAGGTCGGCGATCGTGCGCGAACCTGTATAGCCCATAGCCGCCTTTACGCCGCCCACCAGTTGGTGAATAACATCGCGCGCGGGTCCCTTGTAAGGCACTTGTCCCTCAATACCTTCGGGAACCAGCTTAAGCTGATCCTTGATATCTTGCTGAAAATAACGGTCAGCTGAGCCACGCGCCATTGCCCCGACACTGCCCATGCCACGATAGCTTTTGTAGGTGCGTCCTTGATACAGGAACGTGTCGCCCGGGGCCTCTTCGGTGCCCGCCAGCAATGATCCGACCATCACCGATGACGCACCCGCCGCGAGCGCCTTGGCAACGTCACCCGATGTCCGCAAACCGCCGTCGGCTATCACGGGTATCCCGGATTTAGCAGCTTCCGCTGCTGATTCCATAATGGCCGTCAATTGCGGCACGCCAACGCCTGCAACGACGCGGGTGGTGCAGATGGAACCTGGGCCAATGCCGACCTTGATGCCATCTGCGCCAGCGTCGATAAGCGCTCGGGTAGCGGCGGCAGTGGCGACATTTCCGGCAACAACCTGAACCTCAGGCGCCATGCGTTTGATTTCAGCGACTGCAGCGGCAACCATGGCACTGTGGCCATGTGCGGTGTCGACGACAATCAGATCGCATTCGGCATCAATCAACGCCTTGGTATACGCCAAGCCCTTTTCGCCTACGGTGGTCGCCGCTGCAACGCGCAACCGACCGGAACCGTCCTTGGTGGCGTTAGGATAGAGAACGGCTTTCTCGATATCCTTAACGGTGATCAGGCCAATACAATGATAGGCATCGTCGACGACGAGCAGCTTTTCTATCCGCCGTTGATGCAGCAAACGCCTTGCTTCTTCCTGCGAGACCGAAGCAGATACCGTCGCCAAATTTTCGTGCGTCATCAATTCGGACACAGGCTGCGACGGGTTTTCGGCAAAGCGAACATCACGGTTGGTCAATATGCCGGCAAGCTTGCCGCTCCCCTCAACCACCGGAATACCGGAAATCGCATTCGCCAGCATCAGTGCCTGTGCTTCGGCCAAGGTGGCGTTCGGCGCAATGGTGATGGGGTTCACGACCATACCGCTTTCAAAGCGCTTTACCTGACGGACAGCAGCGCATTGTTCTTCGATGGTTAAGTTACGGTGCAAAACGCCGATGCCGCCAAGCTGCGCCATGACAATGGCCATGCGTGCTTCAGTCACGGTATCCATCGCAGACGACAAAACAGGAATGTTAAGGGAAATGCTTTTTGTTAGCAGCGTCCGCGTGTTCGCTTGGCTCGGCAAAATGTCCGACGGTCCGGGCTGCAACAGCACGTCGTCAAATGTCAGTCCGAGGGGAATTTCTTTCATGGGGCCACCGCTTTAAGCTTTGATTCGTGGCGGCCCATGTAAACAGTAACCCTTTTATTCGCCAGCCTTCTTCGATTTATATTTTCGCGTGTCCGCAAAGTAGCGCCCAAGCGCAATATGCAGGTCGGCATCTTCGGCTGCGCCGCCAAGTTCGGTAGCGTCCGTCACCTCATCATTCGGGCCATGATAATCGCTGCCCAAAAATTTCTGCAAAAGATCAAGGTCCGCAAACGATCCGCCAACCATCAGTGCCGGAACGCCCTTTTGCGTCAGCGCCCAACCGTCTTGCCGTTGAATGAAAGCATTGGCGTTGGTAGAACTTTCAATCATGCGCCCCGTCTTTTTGGCAACAGTCTCGACCTCGTCGTCGAGCGGCGTTGTGCCACGACCAATGATAGCTACTTTAGACCCCCGCGACGCGATGGCGATGGTGTCGACGTTTAACGAAAGGATAATCTGATCCAGCGGGAGCACAGGTTTTTGCGCAAATGCATATGCACCAAGCAAGCCGCTTTCCTCGGCTGTGGTCGCCACAAAGTAAATGTCACGATCATACTTCTTCTTTGCCAATGCCTTGGCCACTTCGTTCATCACTGCGATGCCGCTGGCATTATCGACCGCCCCATTGCAGATGCGATCCGGCGCCCCCTCTGGCGCGCAGATACCCAAATGGTCCCAATGGCCCATATACATCAACGCGCCACTATTCTTTTTACGGCCCGATATTTTACCAATGACATTCGAGCTGTTAAAACGATAAATATCTGTTTTAACATTGAAGTCTGCATCTATGCCGAGCGCTTCACCGGCATAATCCGCTTGTTTTGCGTGGGCACGTAATGTGTCCCAATCCTGCCCTGCGGCAGTAACGAGGCCCACTGCAAATTCGCTTGTAACAGCACCTTCAAGTGGTGCCCGCATCTCTCGGCTTTCAAGCGCTATCGGACGCGACAACAGCAACCGGCGCAGCGATGGCCAACTGCCCTTGCTATCGCCCACAAAGATAATGGCTTCCGCACCGGCCGCGACCAATGCCTCACGCCGCGCTCTGGGCGACTTCATCTTGTCTGGAACATTTTCGGCATCAAACAGGACGAGAACCGCCTTGCCCGCCACATCGGCGCCAACGGTTCCATCAGACTTTACGCCCATGCCTGCGAAAACCATCGGCAGGTTGCCACGCACATATTCCGCCTGCTTGCCAATCAGGACAATGTCATCCGACCCAACGCGCAATTTCCGTCCATTTGCATTAAAGCTGTAATCAAAACTGCCCTGCCCACGTTGAATGAGGGGTACCGGTTCAAACCAGCCGCCATCGGCAGCAGCGGGTTTCACGCCTGCCTTCGCCCATTGCTCGGCAATATATTTGACTGTTTTGGCTTCACCTGCAGTACCCGGTTTGCGCCCCTCGAAATCATCGCTGGCAAGAATGGCAATGTGCGCGCGCAAATCGGCCTCGGTCACAGCCTTGGATAGAACTGGACTTGCCAAAAAGCCCACAAGACCGACTAAAATAGCTGAATGTACAAGCCGCATGATGGTTCGCTCCGGACTAAGACACGACGTCACCCATCGCATGGTGGGAACGTTCTACCCTCAAATTTGCTCCGTACATGCATCAATTCAATCATGCGACCCCTAATTCGACATAGCCGACCTCGACCCAATGCCTAACCCAATGCAAAAAGCATCTGATCCACAATTGAGGCAGCGCGATTGATCAATACGCTTGGCGAAATCGGCGTATTGGCGAAAGAGCCACTGGCCATGAGCGATAAACAGGCATAACGCTAAAAAACGGCGAAACGGCAGTCTTGAGCATTGGCCGCCGAACGACTGAAACTGCAGAAGGCCTTCCACCTGACAGCTGGAGGTTTTGGTGCGGTCTATGGTTTCGCGTTTCGAATTTTTGGGAGTGCTACAATGGCAGAATGGCTCGACACAATATCTACTCACTGGTTTTGGCTTTCACTTGGCTTTGTGCTCGGCGCAGCTGAATTGGTCTCGCCAGGGCGCTTCCTAATTTGGATCGCCCTGGCAGCGTTGATCGTTGGCGGATTGGACTATTTCCTACCCATTACCGTTGCGTATCAGGTTGCAATGTTTGTCACTTTGTCGGTGATTACTGTCTTTACCGGCAAAAAATTTATGTAGGACAAATGACACAAAACGCTAGGGCCGTGACAGCGGACAGGGTGCGCGAAATGTCAGCCTAAATATGTTTGAGGCTAAGGCGGTCTGGCGCGACAAATGTCCGCCGCGCCTGAACCGAAAACAGGCGTTCTTTGGAGTAAAACCGAAGTGGCAAATCACGGCTTCCGCGCTCCGAAAGAAGTAATGCGTTGACTGCCGCATACAGCGGCAAGTCGTGCCCCACTTCTGCTAAATGGGCTTTAACCCCTGCAATATAGACTTGCGTAATCGTGTGATGATAGCCCCGCGTGTCGTCATTCACCTCGCCGACCGCCGCATTATAAGCTGCAATAATGAGGGGCAGTTCGCGTTCGGTATCAATGTCGCCTCGCGCGCGCACCAGCCAACTACACGCGGCCAGATGGGCCTCATGCGTCCACGCCTCACGCGACAGCGTTGCCGAGAGCAAGCCTTCACCGATGGATACAATCGACGCGTCATCCTCGAACAAGCGCACTTCGAATTCAGACATGTGCCGGCGAACTATTGATCCGGTCATGTTCGGACGCGTTAAGCTGCCTTGGGTGCCGATTGTTTTACACCTTCATCGACATGGTCGGCAAATTGCGCGAAATTGTCGATGAATTGCTGCACCAATTTTTGCGCAGTCACATCATATTCCGCGCTGTCTGCCCATGCGACACGAGGGTCAAGGATGCCACTGTCAACACCGGGCACCGAGACCGGAAATTCAAATCCAAAGTTGGGGTCCATACGGAATTCTGCATTATTGAGGCTGCCGTCAAGCGCAGCGTTGAGCAGCGCGCGTGTCGCTTTAATCGGCATACGGCTAATGCCCGGCATCGTGGCCTTACCGCCCGTCCAGCCCGTGTTTACCAGCCAGCACTGCACATTACCCTTGGCAATACGTTCCTTTAGCAAATTGCCGTAAATGCTTGGATGACGCGGCATGAATGGCGCGCCGAAGCAGGTGGAGAATGTCGCCTCCGGCTCAGTAACACCAATCTCTGTTCCCGCCACACGCGCTGTGTAACCTGACAGAAAATGATACATCGCCTGATCGGGCGTCAGCCGTGCGATGGGCGGAAGGACGCCATATGCGTCAGCGGTAAGGAAAATAATCGTTTTGGGCACTGGGCCCATATTCTTTTCCGATGTGTTCGGAATGAATTCAATTGGGTATGAACCGCGGCTGTTTTCCGCGAGGCTGTTATCGTCGAAATCAAGCTCACGCGTTTCCGGGTCAATCACGACATTTTCGAGTACCGTGCCGAAACGCTTTGTTGTGGCAAAGATCTCTGGCTCGGCTTCAGGGGACAAACGAATCATCTTGGCGTAGCAACCGCCTTCAAAGTTGAACACGGCGGTGTCCGACCAACCATGTTCATCGTCACCAATCAACGTGCGGCTGGCGTCGGCGGACAACGTTGTCTTGCCCGTGCCCGACAGGCCAAAGAAGACGGCAGTATGGCCATCGGCGCCGATATTGGCCGAACAGTGCATGGGCATCACGCCCTTTACCGGTAGAAGGTAATTGAGAATGCCAAACACGGACTTCTTCATTTCGCCCGCATAAGCGGTGCCGCCAATGAGAATAAGCTTCTCGGTAAAGTTGACCGCGACAACCGTTTCGCTGCGGCAACCATGACGAGCAGGATCTGCGCGAAAACTTGGCAAATCGATGATTGTATATTCGGGCACAAAGCCAGCTAATTCATGCTGCGTGGGCCGTACAAGTAAAGTGCGGATAAAGAGGTTGTGCCAAGCAAATTCATTGATCACGCGGACGTTAACACGGTGTTCCGGTTGCGATCCACCGAACAGGTCAGCGACGTATAATTTGTCCTTGCCTCCCAGAGCAGCGATGAAATCCTTTTTCAATGCAGCAAAATGTGCGGGGTCCATCCCCACATTGGTTTTGCCCCACCAAATGCTGTTTTCGGTTTCGGCATCGCGAACAATATATTTATCCTTTGCCGAGCGCCCCGTATGCAAGCCGGTCTTGACCACCAACGGGCCATCCTTGGCCATTATCCCCTCTTTGTTCGCAAGCGCTGCCTCAACCAGTTGGGCGGTGCCTAAATTGCAATGCAGCTCTGCATCTGTGCCGAAACCCTGTTGTGAAAGTGCGATATTCAGTGGTGTCGACATTGGCTGCTCCGGCAAAAGTTGCGAATCTGGTGCATACGTATGCACCATGGAAGGAGCCGCCGGTATACGATGCGTAAGGCAAGGTCAAATGGGGGGCGTATGGATTTGACGAGAAAAACGTTATCCACGGAAGACTTTGCCTTTAAGGAGCAATGCATTGAACCTAAGCCCTTGCCTCACTATAAACGCGGGATGAGTGCCCATATCGCCTTGGTCGACGATGACCGGAATATCCTAACCTCTGTGTCCATTGCGATGCAGGCGGAAGGATATGTGACCCGGATTTATTCGGATGGCGAGACTGCGTTGAAGGCACTGCTTGAGAACCCGGCTGATTTGGGTATTTTCGATATCAAAATGCCCCGGATGGACGGGTTAGAACTGCTACGGCGGTTGCGCGAAAAAAGTGACATGCCCGTCATTTTCCTGACATCGAAAGATGAAGAACTCGATGAAGCTCTTGGCCTTGCCATGGGCGCCGATGATTACATCACGAAGCCATTTTCGCAGCGTTTGTTAATCGCACGCGTGAAGGCCATTTTACGACGCGCAACCTATGACAAGGTGATCGTTAGTGGCGAAGCGGGATCCGAACCGGAACCAATGATGCGCGGAAAGCTGGAAATGGACCCAGCCCGCCATCAGGTCAAATGGGATGGGCGGTCGCTTACGCTGACAGTAACAGAGTTTATGATCCTGGAGGCGTTAGCTATCCGACCAGGCGTTGTCCGCACCCGCGACCAATTGATGGATGCCGCCTATCAGGACGATGTCTATGTCGATGATCGCACCATCGACAGCCACATCAAAAGGCTACGCCGTAAATTCCGCGAAATTGACCCCGAATTCACCGCAATAGATACGCTTTATGGGGCCGGATATCGCTTCGCCGACAGTTGAGCCCGCTGATCTACAGTTGGGATGGAGCCGGGGGTTATCGCTAACCACCCGAATCCTTGCTGTAAACCTGTTCGTTTTGGCGTTGCTCGGCGCCGGGCTATTTTTCCTCGACAGCTACCGCGTGCGGTTAATTGCCGAGCGCGAACAGACCGCGCGCAACCAAGCCACGTTTCTTGCCCGCAGCTTGCCTCTAGTCGCCCAAGAAAACAGAGCAGCCTATGTCATCCAGTTCGGTCAGCAAAACCAATCCCGCATTCGTATTTACGACCAAAAAGGTACTAAGATCCTCGATAGTTTCGCCAATCAACGGCCGACCTATGTCTTTCGCGACCCAGACCGTGAACCATGGCCCAAAGTCGCCGCACGTGGGATCGACCGGCTATTCGACTTTCTAGTAGGCGCTCAGGCGCTTCAACCGTTTATTGAACCCAGATCCGACACCAAAGAAGCTTGGCCGGAATTAGCCACCGCTAAGCTATCCAAGGCTTCGTCCGCGGTGCGTTTTGCCCCTGACCTAACCCATATGATCAGCGCAGCGTCGCAATCTCCAGACCGAAGTTACACTGTACTCACTACATCGAATGAGCGCGATATCCGGCTCTTTGTCCGCGCCGAACGGTTTAACATCGGCATGTTTTTCTTGTTCGCGCTGGGTATTGGTATTTTACTATCGACGTTTCTTGCCCGCACGATTGTGCGACCCTTGCGCCATCTTTCCCGTGCCGCGGTGAAGGTAAGGCTCGGACGTGCGCAAGAGGTTACGGTCCCGCGCCTGCCCTCGCGCCGCGATGAGATTGGGATGTTGGCACGCGCTTTGTCCGACATGAGCATCGCCCTTCGCCAACGCATTGACGCAACCGAAGCATTTGCGGCGGATGTCGCGCATGAAATCAAAAACCCTCTGGCGTCGTTGCGATCTGCGCTGGATGGCGCAGAGCGGATTGACGACCCAAAGTTGCGCAAACAGTTGATGGACGTCGCGAAAGCGGACGTTCAGCGGATGGACCGTTTAATAAGCGACATCTCCGACGCGAGCCGTGTGGACTCGCAACTTGCCAAGGCAAAGTTTGAGCCCATTGATCTAGGCGATATGATCGAACAATTGCTTCAGGCACGTGAGGATAGGGCAAGCGACAAAGATGTGACCATTGCGTTCGCGAGGCCGCGAAGGTCGATCGCTACGGTGATGGGTGAAGATGTTCGGCTTGAGAGGATGCTGACCAATTTAATCGACAACGCGGTGTCCTTTTCGCCTCCTGGATCAGTGGTTGAAATCTCCGCAACACTGGCCGACGCCGAAGTTATCATCCGCATTAGCGACGAAGGGCCGGGCGTTCCGGCTCAAGAACGCGAGGCCGTTTTTCGCCGTTTCCATAGCGAACGGCCTGCATCAGAGAATTTCGGCAAGCATAGCGGGCTTGGCCTCGCAATTGCCCGCACAATCATCGAAGGGCATCATGGCCGCATCATGGTGCGCGATCGCGTTGATGGTAAGGACGGAGCATGCTTCGAAATAGCGCTGCCTTGCGCCACCAAGGCGAAACGCAAATGACGACGATGGTTCATGGTAGCGCGGTCGCTATAGGCGGCCTTGGCGTACTAATAGTTGGACCATCTGGAAGCGGAAAGTCCGATTTGACCCTTCGCTTGATTGACCGCGGCGCCAAACTGATCAGTGACGACATCCTGCATCTCGAAAGCGCCGATGGCGTTCCCCTATTAGCTTACGCGCCTAGCATAGCTGGAAAAATTGAAGTGCGCGGCATAGGAATCTGTTCTGTCGAATATGAGGTTTCCGCCCCGCTGCGCCTCGTCGTCGAATGCGCAAAGGATGTTGACCGCATGCCCGCCGAAGATATGCGAACCACAATCGCTGATTTTTTGGTGCCGCTGGTGAAGCTTGATCCATTTCAGGTCAGCAGTGTGCTAAAGGTCGAACTGGCGCTT
>NZ_JBIKPH010000177.1:0-3710 GCF_044357595.1 Sphingorhabdus sp.
ATGGTGACAAGGTCCGTGAGGCTTTTTCTCGTTTCGACGTTCTCGAACGCCGCGTTGACGAGGCGCAGGGATATGCGGACTCGCTCGTCATAGGCGCAGATGGTCCGCGCAGCTTAGGCGATGAAATCGCAGCACTCGAGACCTTCGACGTTGTCGATGCAGAGCTTGAGGAAATGAAAAAGGCCATGAACGCTCAACAGAAAACGGAAGGCTAACCCATGGCAGATATATTAGTCCCGGTCATGGTTGTAGGAATGCTGTTTGTTGCACTCCCATGGCTTGTGCTTCATTATGTGACCCGCTGGAAAACCGCAGCAACACTCACCAACGATGATGAGCGGATGCTTGGCGACATGCATGAACTGGCCCGCCGGCTTGAAGATCGCCTGGAGACGGTGGAACGTTTGGTCGCGCAGGAAAATCCGGAGTGGCAGCCACGTCGCATTGACCTCGATACAACGGCTTTTGGCCCGGAAAATGTTCGCAAGCTAGAAAGGAAGCGCTGAAATGTCAGGGAAACACACCAAATTCTATCTCGACAAGCAAAATGCGAAATGGAAAGGCGTCTGCGCCGGAATTGCCGACTATACGGGCGTTGATGTTCTCTGGGTTCGCTTGGGTACCGTGATGTTTACGCTTATGGGCGGCTTTCCCTGGACCCTGATTGCGTATGTGATCACGGCGTGGATGGCACATCAGAAACCCATTCATCTTTACACGGACGACCGTGAAGAGCAGAAATTCTGGCAAGGCGTGCGTCAATCGCCCGCCCGCACCACCCGCGACATCCGCTCACGCTTTCGGGAGATCGATCACCGGTTGGCTGAAATGGAAGCCTATTATGTCAGCAACAACAAGCAGCTGGCCGACGAAATCGAAAGCCTTCGATAAGCGGCGACATTCTGGAAGGAAAAATCATGTTCACGCTTATCATTCTCGGGCTGATTGGGTGGTTTGCATACCGTTACTTCGCACAGAAGAAACGCAAGGCGGATCGCCGCAACTGGAGTGTTGATTTTCGCGACACCGCTATCCGCCCGGTCACATGCCGCTTGCCTTGGAAGGATTTATAATGAGCTTTGGCGGACCAAATTTCGTCATCGCCATTGTTGCGCTGATGACGGTCGGCTGGCTGGTTAACAACTGGATCCGCGCCAAACATGGCTATCCTTTGGAAGATGAATGGGGAGGCAAGACCGCGCTGACCGATGGCGACTATCCCGAAGTAGAGCGAAAAATCATGCTGCTGAGCAACGAAAATGAGACGCTCAACGGCAAGATTGGCCATCTGGAAGAACGAGTTGCCGTGCTTGAACGGATTGTAACGGACAAGGCGGGACGTCTTTCAGAAGAAATCGAACGGCTGCGCTAACCCTACAACCGTCATTGACCAAATATGTTTACACCTAGGAGAAATTTATGGGCCCGTTTGAAATGGTCGTTGCGATTATCCTTATCGTCACGATCGGAAAGATTATCCAGACAAAGCAAAAGGCCAAGCATGGCATTGTGGAAGACGAAGACTTCATGGGTACAAAAACACACCGCCTGTTGAACAGCGCGGAAACGCAGCAAATGCAGGATGAAATACGCGGTCTAAAGGAACGCATTCAGGTGCTTGAGCTTATCGCGACGGACAGCAGCAGCGCGAACGATCTTAACCGTCAGATTGAGGAATTGCGCGACCGGTAACGGCGTGCGGAACGAAAGATAGGAACCATGGAACAGGATCCCAATTTCTACATCATTATCGGTAGCTTTGCTGTGCTCACGGTTGGGATTGTATCTTCGCTGGGGTTGCGCGGATGGCGTGACTGGATTGCGCTAAAGCATGCCGAATTGGACATTGCCCGCCGTAGCAGTGATGCGCCCGTGCCGTCGGCCACATCGCGTATCGAAGTCGCCGATTTGAAAGAACGCGTCAAAAAGCTTGAGGCTATCGCGGCAGGGATTGATATCTAGCCCTCGCAGCCATATGCGGTGCACATGACCACACTCACCGACATCCAGGAAGAATATGAATTCCTCGAAGCCGACGACCGTTATCGTTTGTTGATCGATCTTGGCCGCGAATTGGCACTTATGCCCGACGTGCTGAAGACCGATGCGACATTGGTGCGCGGTTGCTCGGCGAGTGTTTGGGTTTATCCGGTCACCGACAATAACCAACTTTCGTTTATGGCGGATAGTAATGCCGCGATTACAAAGGGCATCATAGCGCTTGTCCTCAAAACGGTGGACCGCAAAACCGCAACCGAAATTCTGGATACTGATATTGAAAATGCCCTCGCCCCATTTGATCTGAAGAACCAACTCAGTTCAAACCGAACGCAGGGCATTCCCAATATGATATCGCTTATCCGCGAAACAGCAGCGCGTTACGCCACCTGAGCTGGCCTCACCCCCAGCCAAATCGCGAAGGCCGGAAGGCGGGGCAGCAGCAACCGGTCAAACAGCCATAAAGCCAGCAGTGAAATGGCAAGCAATGGCAACAATATGGCCATTAAAGCGATGATGACCACCACCCCGCGTATTTTCTGCGGCACAGCAGGGGCAATGGGCGCCCCAAGCGCGTCAACGGGCTTACGCCGCCGCCACATCATAAAGCCCGATATGACCAAAGTGATCAGGCCTAACGCGGTCAACACACCGACAAGCTGATTGATCCAGCCAAAAAGCTGCCCCTCATGCCATGCAATCCCATAATTGACGGCCTGATCAATGACATGCTTATCCGCAAAGCTCGTTCGCGACAGTTCTTTACCGGTAGCGACATCGTACGTGATTTGCCGGTTCAGCGGTCTGTTTTGCGATTCCGACTTTATGGTCCAAGCCATCGGCGTTGGTGGACCAAAGCGCTCCGGCGCGCCCGGAGGCTTCACAAAAACGGGATGCGGTAAATCTTCCAGTTTCGCCTTGGCCACCATGTCGGACAGACCAACAAGCGGTATCCCAGCTGCTTGCATTTTCATCATTGCATCATGATCATGCTCTGCATGTGGGGCATGGGTTCCTGTTTTCCAGTCTTGTGCGCCTTGAACAAGGCCAAGCTCCGCCCTTGCCACGCGAAAGGCATCGCCCCAGACACTCGCCCACGGCAGTCCAGTGGTCAGCAGAACAAGTGCAAGGCCGGAAACCCAAAAGCCAGTCACAGCATGCAGGTCGCGCAGAAATACACGCTTGCCCATCCTTAATCTGGGCCAGATGACGCCCCTAAGCCCCTGCCCGCGCGGCCACCACATGTACAAGCCAGTCAAGATCATCACGATGGCCCAGCAAGCGGCCAATTCAACGATCCAATCCCCAACCCTGCCGATCAAAAGCGAACCATGAATGCGTGAGACCGTTGCGGAAATGCGACTTTCAGGGTCAACACTTCCTAAAACCTTGCCCTGCGGCGACACATAGACGTCACGCATGGACCGGCCATCGGCGAGCCCGACATGGATCACGGCTGCGTCCCCTTCCCGCGCGGGCAAACGGTATCCGTGAAACTGCGCGCCCGGATTAGCGTTCATGACTGCGGCTAGTTGTGCATTGGGGGACACGGCCCCGTGAGTCGAAAGATTGCTAAACGCGCGCTCCTCCCAACGGTCTATTTGCGGCTTGAACAAATAGATTGCACCCGTTGTCGCCAGCACGAGAACAAGTGGCATGACGAAGAGCGATGCATAAAAATGCCAACGCCAGATTGTGCGGTAGAATGATGT
>NZ_JBIKPH010000091.1:0-9943 GCF_044357595.1 Sphingorhabdus sp.
TTTGGGAAACTCAAAGACTGGCGACGCATCCACACCCGTTATGACCGATGCGCCCACACCTTCTTGTCTGCCATCGCAATCGCAGCTACAGTCATCTTTTGGCTTAGTTAATGAGTCCTGACCCTAGCTATTCCGGTCGAATGTGAAGGGCGACATGCCTCTTTCGCGTTCGTTGAACACAAGCACGCGTCCTGCTGGCGGTGCGCTGCGCTGTGGACAATCAGGGCGGGTACAAGCAGAGCAGCCAAGGCCAATAGCGGTTGCGGCCCCGTTGTTAAGGTCAAGCCCACGCGCAGCGGCCAATGGTGCAGCTAACTTGGCATCAATACCAAGGCAAATGGCAAACTCTGCTTCGATCCCGCCGCTTACCGCAGTTTGTGGATGCACAGTTCGCGACAAAGTAAACCAGCGGCTTTGATCCTCCAGTTCGACCAGATGCGGCATAAGGGTTCCTGGCCGTACAAATACAGTATGCACCTGCCATAAGGGGCATCGGCGATCTGTTTCCACTAATGGTGAGGCGCTTGCCCCAGCATAGCGTTTGCTGCTCTGCCCCGCACGATCAATGCGCAGCATGAAGAATGGCAAACCACGCTGCCCTACCCTTTGCAATGTCGTTAGGCGGTGGGCAATCTGTTCAAAACCAGCACCAAAGCGTCGTTGCAGTAACACGATATCATAGCCCGTTGCCTCGCATGCGCGCAGAAAACGCGCGTAAGGCATCATGACGGCCGCTGCAAAATAGCTACTCAAATGGCGCCTATACAAGCGTTCGGCAGCTCTTTCGGTAAAGGATGCACCGGCAACTAAAGCGTCAATTTCCGCCTTGGCTTCCAACATGCCAAGTTGCAGGGCGGCTGCGAAAGTACGGCTGGCCGGGTCAAGTAGTTCGGACAGTTGAAGCTGCCTCGCATGAAGGTCGAGCCGCCTTAATCGATCGGGCATGACATCGAATGGCAGAATGCGCATAGAAAGCTGATGCTTTACCCGTAGTCGTTCGGTAATCGCGCCGTAAATGTCCGCATTGGCAAGGCGCAAGTCGTCAGCAAGGCTCTCTGCTTGCGAGTCCAAATCGGCGAAATGGTTGCGCCAACGCTCAATTTCACGCCGGGCCGACGCAATAGCCTCTGGCTCGCCATGTCCGCCAATTTGCCCAACGCCTGCTCCGCCATGCGACCCGCCCGACAGACGGTCAAAGGATCGGGCAAACGCCTCTGCTGCATCAGGGCTAGCAGCGATCCATTCTTCTACCTGAGCGCGGTCAATATCGAGGTCTGCGAACATGGGGTCGTTAAGCCTTCGGCGGATAGCTTCCACCCCGCCGCCCGGGGTTGCGCCCGTTAACGTGCGGGGATCAAAATCATAAGATTGGGCAAGTTTTAGAAGCAGCGTTGCAGTTAACGGCCTCTGATTACGCTCAATCAAGTTAAGATAAGACGGCGAAATTGCTAAAGCTTCAGCCATTGCGCCTTGCGTTAAGCCATTGGCGCGGCGGATCCTGCGGACAGAATGCCCCGCAAATAACTTTTCTTCTGCCATGACCAACCTTTGTCAATAAAGTTACAAAACGACAAGAAAGTAATAGCTTATTTATACAATAATACAACAAATATTACAAAATTCACTCGTTATTCGCATGATTTGAGGTGAGACGCCTAAGTCTATCCTCCCTTCGACAAAAAGGAATTGTCAATGTCGTACCAATCACTCATCGCCAAAACTAACGCACATATTTCCGCGCAGAAGGGAACATGGGATTCCATCAGCGCGGAATCTGTAGCGCGGATGCAGTTACAAAACCGTTTCCAGACTGGTCTCGACATTGCGCGCTATACTGCCAAGATCATGCGCGATGACATGGCTTCATATGATGCCAACCCTGCACAATATACGCAGTCCCTCGGTTGCTGGCACGGTTTCATAGCCCAGCAAAAAATGATCTCCATTAAGAAGCATTTTGGCACAACCAAAAAGCGGTATTTGTATCTGTCAGGTTGGATGATTGCCGCTTTGCGTAGTGAGTTCGGCCCACTGCCTGATCAGTCCATGCATGAAAAGACAAGCGTACCAGCGCTCATTGAAGAACTTTATACATTCCTGCGCCAAGCTGATAGCCGCGAACTCAACATTTTGTTCCGTGACCTCGACGACGCCCGCAGCCAAAATGATGCAGCGCGTGAGGCAGCCACCATGGCGAAAATCGAAAACCATGAAACGCATGTCGTGCCTATCATTGCTGACATAGATGCAGGCTTTGGAAACGCCGAGGCAACCTATCTTCTCGCAAAGAAAATGATCGAAGCGGGCGCATGCGCCTTGCAGATCGAAAATCAGGTTTCCGATGAAAAGCAGTGCGGCCACCAAGACGGCAAAGTAACCGTGCCGCATGAAGATTTCTTGCAGAAAATTCGCGCGTGCCGTTACGCTTTCTTAGAACTTGGCGTTCCAGACGGCATCATCGTTGCACGTACAGACTCACTCGGTGCGGGCCTAACCAAGCAAATCGCCGTTTCAACCGCTGCTGGCGACTTGGGCGACTTGTACAATAGCTTCCTCGATTGCGAAGAAATTGACCCGACTACAGCCCAAAATGGCGACGTGATTTTGAACCGCAACGGAAGGCTGCTGCGTCCAAAGCGCCTGCCCTCCAATCTGTTCCAGTTCCGCTCCGGCACTGGCGAAGATCGCTGCGTATTGGATTGCATCACCTCGCTTCAGAATGGCGCGGACCTCATCTGGATCGAAACGGAAAAGCCACATATTGAGCAGATTGCCGGCATGGTAGACCGCATTCGCGAAGTCGTTCCAAATGCAAAGCTTGCCTATAACAACTCGCCAAGCTTCAACTGGACGCTGAATTTCCGTCAGCAGGTGTTTGATGCATGGGCTGCGGAAGGGCAAGACGTCTCGACATACGAGCGCGCGAACCTGATGAGTGCAAGCTATGATGAAACTGCACTGGGGATTGAGGCAGATGTCCGAATCCAAAACTTCCAGCGCGATTCAGCGAAGCGTGCAGGCATTTTCCACCATCTGATTACCCTGCCGACTTACCATACAGCTGCGCTCAGCACCGATAACCTGGCGAAGGATTATTTCGGAGAAATGGGCATGCTTGGTTATGTTGCTGGCGTCCAACGCAAGGAAATCCGCCAAGGCATCGCCTGTGTGAAGCACCAGAATATGTCAGGCTCCGACATTGGTGATGACCATAAAGAATATTTTGCTGGCGAAGCCGCTTTGAAAGCTGGTGGCAAAGACAACACAATGAACCAGTTTGGCCAAGGCGCGTAAGGAGCAATTGAAATGGGTGAACCTCCACGCGCACGCGCTGTGCTTTCGACGGAAGATTTGACCTTATTGCGTCAAGCACTGGTCCATTATCTTGAAGTTATTCAGGATAAGCCAGAATCCGTCAAATTTGCACGACTTTACCACCGGCTAGGCAGCGCTGGCGGGAAGTAATCAATAGCGTTTTAAGAGTTTTCCTGGGGAGGAAAAACACCTGACCGCCGGCAGCGATGCCGGCGGTTTTTTATATGGCACAACTTTCCGTCGCTCATATTTTGTTAACGCCAACCTATTATTGCCCTCGTCGAACACAGACGGGCTGGGTCGCGTGGATAATAGACTAAAAATGCTATTGGGAGTTTTGTTGGTCACTGGACTGATCGCGATGGTTATTCCAGATAGAGACCCTCTGACACCAAAAGCCCAAGAAGCGCCGGCACAAAACATTGCTTCAGTTCCGGAAAATACACCTCAACTTCCTTTGCCTGCGCCGGACCCCGTTCCTGTCCAATTCAATTCAGACACAGGCAGCGTTTTCCAAATCGGCGCGCCGACCATCGATGGCAACCCGACGCAACCTAACTTTGGCCTGCCATTTGGGACTTCTATGCAAACCGATGCTGCAAACCCCGATGCTGGACAAACCAGCACCGGCAGCTTCACTCCAACATCCTTTGCGATGCCAGGGGCGACCACACCAACTGATACACCGGGTGCCGATAAAGCGATGATTGACCAATAAGCTTCAGCTATTGTCACAGTCGCAATTGTTACTGCGCAGTCCACCCGCCATCGACGGAGAGGTTCGTGCCCGTGATCGCACTTGCCTCTTCACGGCACAAAAACACCGCTAATGCCGCCAGTTGTTCAACCTGCACAAATTTCTTCTGCGGCTGATTGGCCAACAGCACATCATTGATCACTTGATCCCGGGTCAATCCACGTGCATTCATGGTATCTGGGATTTGGTTTTCCACCAAAGACGTCCAAACATATCCGGGGCAGATATTGTTCACCGTTATCCCTTGCGTCGCCACCTCAAGCGCCACAGTCTTTGTAAAACCCGCAAGGCCGTGCTTGGCGGCATTATAAGCCGACTTAAATGGCGAAGCGACCAGGCTGTGCATGGAACCTGTGTTAATGATGCGGCCCCAGCCTTTTGCCTTCATCGCGGGCAAGGCTGCCTTTGTCGTGTGGAATGCCGAAGTCAGGATAATCGCCATAATCGCGTCCCATTTATCTTCGGGAAATTCATCAACGGGCGCGACATGCTGTATCCCAGCATTGTTTATCAATATGTCAGGCGCGCCAAGCTTTTCTGCACACTCGGCCATCATGGCACGGATCGCTTCCGGCTTGGTCATGTCGGCTGCAGAATACATGGCCTTTCCGCCGCTAGATTCAGCCAGTTCAGCGACATAGCCATCGATAACATCCCTATCGCCAAAGCCATTGATCATTATGTGCGCACCTTGTGCCGCCAAGGCGCGTGCATAACCAAGCCCGATGCCTGAGGTAGATCCGGTAATGAGTGCTATATTGCCTTTGAGGAACATGGAAAGGTGCCTTTGTATTTAGGGTGAGCTTTACTTGCGCTTTGCAACGCTAAACACAATGTTGACGCAGGACAAGCGCCCGTCGAAAGCGGGCCTGCTCATGGATTTTAGACGACGAATCCAAATGCATGCAATTGTCTAAAAGATATGTCATAGGCCGTTCATGCGTTTGAATGATTGTCATAATGTAGCCGATTTCCGCCGTCTGGCGAAGGCGCGGCTGCCGTCACCCATATTCAATTATATCGACGGCGCTGCCGACGATGAACGGACCAAACTGCGCAACAGCGCAAGCTTTGACGATTGCGACCTCGTACCCAATGTCTTGGCCGGAGTGTCGGACATCGACATGCGCGTAACCGTAATGGGAAAGCGCATTGATATGCCGCTGATGCTCTCACCCACGGCGTTGCAACGCCTATTCCACTGGCAAGGCGAACGAGCCGTTGCATCGGTAGCGCAGCGGTTCAACACATGGTTTGGCATCTCCTCGCTTGCCACGGTGAGCATCGAGGAGGTGGGCGAGAAAATTAAAACGCCCAAACTTTTCCAACTCTACATCCATAAGGACAAGGGTCTGAATACGTCGATGATCGAACGTTGCAAGGCCGCAAAGTTTGATGCGATTGCCTTGACCGTGGACACTATTGTCTCCGGGAACCGCGAACGCTGCTTGCGCAGCGGGTTTACATCACCGCCGCGTTTTACGCCAGAGTCTGTCCTAAGCTATGCTATCCACCCGATGTGGGCACTGAATTACATGTTCCGGGAGAAGTTCTCGCTACCCAATTTGCAAACACATGTGGATGCCGGCACCAATGTTGCGGTTTCCGTGGCAGAATATTTCAATACGATGCTCGACACCTCAATGGATTGGAAGATGGCTGAAAAAGTCCGGTCTGACTGGGGCGGGGAATTTTGCCTAAAAGGTATCATGTCGGTCGACGACGCAAAACGGGCGGTGGATATTGGCGCGACTGCCATCATGGTCTCGAACCATGGTGGACGCCAATTGGATGGTTCGCGCTCACCATTTGACCAAATAGCCGAAATCGCAGATGCGGTTGGTGGTAAAATCGACATCATTTGCGATGGCGGAGTGCAGCGCGGAAGCCATGTTTTGAAAGCCATTGCCGCTGGCGCAACTGCCTGTTCAGGTGGGCGGCTCTATCTTTATGCATTGGCTGCAGCTGGGCAACCCGGTGTGGAGCGCATCGTCGGCAAGTTGCACGACGAAATTGCCCGCGACATGCGGCTTATGGGTGTTAAATCCTTATCGGAACTTGACCGTTCGATGCTTCGCTGGCGCTAAGCTGAGCTGATCAGGAACCAGATGGCGATTGCTGCCAACAGGATAGCAAAGACGCGCTGGACTGTCCGTCCCCTGCTCCCCACCGATATCCATCCATGAAACTGGGCCGCTAGCGCGACGATCGCTAGATGCACGGCGGTCGCGATTACCACATAGCTTGCCGACAGCAACATTGTCTGGGCGTCAATCGACAAATCCGGCGCAATATACGCGGGAAGAACCGCAATAAAAAACACCGCTGCCTTTGGATTAAGTAGGTTCAACAAAAGTCCATGGCGAAACCATGTGCCAAGCGCGTTGCCGCTGACGGGGTCTCGCAATCGCGCGTTCTCCCCCACCCAAGCGTTCCAAGCCAGCCATAACAAATAGGCAACGCCGGAATAACGTAACAGGCGAAATGCAGCGGGCGAGCGCGTCGCAAGTTCCGCAAGCCCAATCGCTGAGGCCAGCGCAAGTATCGCAAGTCCGAGGCAAATCCCCGCCACAGCGGCAAAGCCAACGCGCTTGCCTTGGCTCGCACTTGTCAGGGCCAGCCACGCCATGTTCGGGCCAGGCGTCAATTCGATGAGCAACGTCGTAATGAGAAAGGGAATGTAAAGTTGGGTCAACACAGCAACATATATGGCACGGCGTTTAAAAATAGTCGATTGCGCTTGGCTTTGGCGGGCTAAGCCACCATTTAAGAATCATGGCAGCTTTTTCTTTTCTTGATCTCGTACCTGTCGTTGAAGGCGGTAACGTCTCTTCCGCATTGGCCAACGCGGCTGATCTGGCAGCGCATGCGGAAAGCCTTGGCTTCACCCGCTACTGGGTCGCCGAACATCACGGCATGCGCGGAATTGCCGGCGCCGCAACCAGCGTTGTCATCGGGCACATTGCGGCAGCAACCAAGACGATGCGTGTTGGTTCGGGCGGCATCATGTTACCCAACCATTCCCCTTTGGTCATTGCCGAACAGTTTGGAACATTGGATGCGCTGTATCCCGGCCGAATTGATTTGGGGCTTGGCCGTGCGCCGGGGAGCGACCAACGCGTCGCGGCCGCGATCCGGCGGACGCTCGACAGCGACCCAAATGCTTTCCCGCGCGATGTGATGGAATTACAAAGCTATTTCGCCGATGATGGCAAAACGGGTATCGTCGCCACGCCGGGCGCTGGCGCGAATGTGCAACTCTCTATCTTGGGCAGCAGCCTCTACGGCGCACAGGTCGCGGCGGCCTTGGGCCTTCCCTTCGCCTTCGCAAGCCACTTTGCACCGCAGATGCTGGATGAGGCGCTGCACATCTACCGCAGCCACTTCCGCCCAAGCGCGGTGCTTGATACCCCGCACGCGATTGCCGCTTTCAACGTCATCGCGGCGGAAACCGACGCGGAGGCGGAATATCTGGCAAGCTCGTTGATGCAAAGCTTCGTTGCGTTGCGCACGGGCAATCCACGCCAATTGCCGCCGCCCATAGAAGGCTATGTAGCGTCCCTGCCCCCGCATTTTGCATCGGCGTTGAATGATGTTTTGTCCGCCAGCGCCATTGGTGCAGCCGACACCGTAAAGGCAGCCGTGCAGGCGTTTCAGGCGCACACGCAAGCAGACGAAATCATCGTCGCTTGTTCGATTTTCGATCATGAAAAACGAAAACGGAGCTTGGAAATCACAGCCTCCGTTTTCGCAGATATCAATAAACGCGTGGTTTTGGCTTAATATACTCTGCTTCGTCGGTCAGGGTGTAATCATGCACCGGGCGATAGTCGATTTTGACCTTGCCCCCTGAACCGCCCCAACCGTCAAACCATGACGCCGTGTGCTTCATCCAATTGGCATCGTCGCGCTCTGGGAAATCTTCGTGCGCATGGGCGCCGCGGCTTTCCTTACGGTTGTTTGCACTTTCAATCGTGCAAACAGCCTGCCCCATGAGGTTATCAAGCTCAAGCGTTTCGATAAGATCGGTGTTCCAGATCAGACTGCGGTCGGTGACATGAACGTCAGCCAGCCGCTGATTTACCTTTTGCATTTCGGTCACGCCCTCTTCCAGCAAAGCCGTGTCGCGGAAAACCGCGGCGTGCTTTTGCATCGTGCGCTGCATCTGCAAGCGGATCTCTGCAGTCGGTGAACCGCCCTTTGCGCTGCGGAACTTGTCGACGCGCGACAGCGCCAGGTCAGCAGCGTCGGCTGGCAATGCCTTATGCGGCGCACCGGGGGTAAGTGATGCCTTCAGATGCAAGCCCGTTGCCCGTCCGAACACCACAAGGTCAATGAGCGAATTTGAACCCAAGCGGTTTGCGCCATGCACAGAAACGCAGGCTGCTTCGCCGACAGAATACAGTCCAGGAACGATTACTTCGGGATCGTTGCCGATCTTCGTCACAACTTGCCCATGATAATTACATGGAATACCGCCCATATTATAGTGGACCGTCGGCGTCACTGGCAGCGGTTGTCGCGTCAGGTCAACGCCTGCGAAAATCTTTCCGCTTTCCGTAATACCGGGCAAGCGCTGCGCCAATACTGCGGGATCGATATGGTCAAGATGCAAATAGATATGGTCCTTGTGCGGACCGACGCCACGGCCTTCGCGCATTTCTAGGGCCATGGACCGGCTGACAACATCGCGCGAGGCAAGGTCTTTTGCCGATGGGGCATAACGCTCCATGAAGCGTTCACCTTCGCTGTTGGTCAGGTAACCGCCCTCGCCGCGTGCGCCTTCGGTAATCAAAACGCCGGCACCGTAAATGCCGGTTGGGTGGAACTGAACAAACTCCATATCCTGCAGTGGCAAGCCAGCGCGCAGGACCATACCACCTCCATCACCCGTGCAGGTGTGCGCCGACGTCGCGGAGAAATAGGCGCGGCCATAGCCGCCAGTTGCAAGCACCACAGCATGGCTCTTGAACCGGTGGATGCTGCCATCTTCCATGCACATGGCGATCACGCCGCGGCATTCACCATTTTCCATAATTAAGTCGAGCGCGAAATATTCAATAAAGAAATCTGCGTCATATTTCAGGCTCTGTTGGTACAAGGCATGCAACATGGCATGGCCTGTGCGATCTGCGGCAGCAGCGGTACGCTGAACTGGTGGGCCTTCACCCATATTCTGCATATGCCCGCCAAAGGGGCGCTGGTAGATGGTGCCGTCTGCATTGCGTGAGAATGGCACGCCAGCATGTTCAAGCTCATATACCGCTGCAGGGGCCTCACGGACCATATATTCGATAGCATCTTGGTCGCCAAGCCAATCCGAGCCTTTGACCGTGTCATACATGTGCCAGGTCCAATGATCTGGCGAGTTATTGCCCAAAGACGCTGCGATACCGCCCTGTGCAGCCACCGTATGCGAACGGGTCGGAAACACCTTGGTAATGCAGGCAGTCTTCAAACCTGCTTCCGCGCTGCCCATAGTGGCGCGCAGACCTGACCCGCCGGCGCCGACGACGACGGTGTCATAGATATGGTCAATAATCTTATATGCGTCTGACATCAGGCGGGCGCTCCGGTAAATGCGAGTTTTGCGACAACAAAAATGCCAAACACGGCACTGGCGATGACGTAGAAATTAAGAAGTGTCATCGACGCGAATTTGAGGCCCTCGTCATGGACATAATCTTCAATCAACACCTGAAGACCAAGTTTGATATGGCTAAATATGTTCGCGATCATCAGGATCATTGGAACCGCCACCAGCGGCTGGGCAAGCCACTGCGCAAGTGCACCATGTTCAAAACTTGGGATCATGAACAATGACAGCACGAACCAAGTCGTCAGTAGCACATTGCCAACCGCAGTCAGGCG
>NZ_JBIKPH010000092.1:0-9937 GCF_044357595.1 Sphingorhabdus sp.
ATCGTGGTTGATTTGTTGCTTATTGGAAATGTAATCACTCTAGGCCCCTATCTGAGGGCGCCGGGCCTGCTAATTGGCGGCCCCGTTATAATCTGTGCCATTGGTGCTGACGGGGAGTAATGTGCAACAGGATCCAGGTTCCATGTAATGTCGGCTTTTATGACGCTATCTATTGCAACTAGAAAGTCCGCTTTTGGGCGCAAAGCGGACATCTGTCTCAATGCCTGAACAAAGCCTCGCCTCGGGATGAGGCTTTGTTCTGCCGACTTAGTCGCAACGACGATCCGCGGCACTCAAATAATCTAAATTTCTGCCTATCGAGCGCACAATCCATTCGACTTCTGCACACAGTCGAGCATTGCTGTTCATGTTCAAGCGCTTGGACATAAGGCGGTGGCAGACCCGGCTGGGTATTCAGCTGGGCTTTGGGTGGTGGGGCAGCATGATGCTGCGTCGATTAAGGAGAACCACCCATGACAAAGACCAAAAAGCCTGAGGGGATCGAGACAACCACAGTCCCCTCAAAGCCTCAACAGATCTTAAATGTGCTGAACCGAGACGGCGGTGCCACGCTCGCAGAACTCGCGACACTTGCAAACTGGTTGCCGCATTCGACGCGGGCATATCTGACCGGCCTGAGGAAGAAGGGGCACGTTATCGATAGCGACAAGGTGGATGGCGTTCGCCTCTACCGCATATCATCGTCGCTCGAGGCGTAAGGCGGTGGTTATTACAAACAGTCTAAGCTTGGAACTGGCCCGCCTTGTTACCATGAAACCTGCCGAACTGCGTTCTCGATGGCGTGAGGTCTATCGCAACGTGCCACCGGATATAGGACCCGATCTGCTCCGGCGCGGTATCGCCTATCGGTTGCAGGAGCGTGGGCAGGGAAGCCTGACCAGCTCCACCCGTCGTGACATTGAACGCCAGATAAAGAGGCTGGGCAAGGATGATGTAGAAGCGGTGATTGCGCCTTCCCTAAAGCCTGGAACCCGTCTGGTGCGCTCGTGGCATGGGAAAATGCATCAGGTGCTTGTTCTTGATGATGGGTTTGAGTTCGACGGCAGGAGGTATGCATCGCTAACCCAGATCGCAGGCGACATCACCGGCACGCATTGGTCCGCGCCCAGGTTCTTTGGCCTAGTCACTAGGCTACGGAGAAGGGCAGTAGGGCCATGATATCACCTAACCGCAAGCGCTGTGCCATCTATACGCGCAAATCGACCGAGGAGGGGCTGGAGATGGACTTCAACAGCCTGGATGCCCAGCGCGAAGCATGTGCGGCCTATATACTGAGCCAGGCAGGCGAGGGATGGGAACAAGTTGGCGAGCTATACGATGACGGCGGCTGGTCAGGAGGTTCCATGACCCGTCCTGCACTGAAGCAACTGCTCGACGACATACAGGCAGGCAAGGTCGATATTGTTGTGGTCTATAAGGTTGACCGGCTGACCCGGTCGCTTGCGGACTTTGCCAAGATCGTCGAGATCCTTGATGCAAAAGGCGCCTCGTTCGTGAGCGTTACACAGGCGTTCAACACCACGAACAGCATGGGTCGTTTGACGCTCAATGTATTGCTATCGTTCGCGCAGTTCGAACGCGAGGTCACAGGCGAACGTATCCGTGACAAGATAGCCGCATCCAAGCGTAAAGGCATGTGGATGGGGGGTACGGTTCCCCATGGCTATCGTGTTGAAGACCGCAAGTTACTTATCGAGCCAACGGAAGCCGAGGAGGTGCGATATATCTTTATCCGCTATCTTGAACTCAAGTCAGTACCGGCACTGGTAGATGACCTCGCACAGCGCGGCATGCGCACCCGAACCCGCACGCTCAAGCTAGGCCGAACCATCGGCAATGTCTGCTTTGGCAAAGGGCCGCTTGGGTTTCTGCTTAAGAACCCCGTGTTCATAGGCAAGATCAAACATAAGGATGCCGTTTATGACGGTGAGCATGATCCGATAATCGATCACGACACCTTTGATCGCGTCCAGGCCATGCTGGCGAGCAACACTCGGGACAAGCTAATATCGAAGCATGCAAAGTCGCCAAGTCTTTTGGCAGGACTTGTCACTGATCCTGATGGCAGGCCAATGTCGCCTTCACGCGGACAGAAGGGGTCGAAGCATTATTGCTATTATGTCACTCGGTTCAAACCAGGCGAAGACCGTTCGACCATCTGCAGACTGCCAGCTGGCCCGCTCGATCAGATTGTCATAAAAACACTTAAGGCATATCTGAGAAAACCCGCTGAACCTGATGCATCAACATGCAAGGTTGAATGGCAGGCCGATTGCCAAACCGAAGCCGCGTTAGCTGACAGCCTTGACCATATTACAACGAGCGAGTTGCGTGCGATATTGTTTGACCGTCTTGTGAAGGTGAACGTTGCCGCCGACCGGATCGACGTTGTGATTGGGGAAGAAGACGCAGTTACTATAACCACGCCTGCACAATTGGTTCGCCGAGGAAATGAGCTTCGGATTGCCCTGTCGCCTGATGGCGAATCCGCCAATGACAAAAATGCTGATGCTGCCCTCGTTCGCCTCGTGGTTCAGGGTTTTGCAGCAAGAGAGCATCTCCTAACCGGCGAAGAAATTTCAGCAGTATCACGTTATGAGAAGCGGCACTTGCATCGGCTTGCGAGAATGTCTTGGCTAGCACCGGACATCATAACCGCCATTCTCGATGGTCGGCAGCCTGTTCAACTGACCGCCCGTCACCTGATGCGCTGTGCAGATATCCCGATGGAGTGGCAGCAGCAGCGACAATTTCTAGGGTTTACCTAGTGCCGCTCCGAAACAAAAGTGGTGCCACGAAATAGGGCCCCGGAGATATCCGGGGCTTTTTCGTGAGATCGAGCCCCTGCAATCTGTCTCTGGTGTCCCGCCCTTAAAACTAGCCCGCACAAGTAACCGAAGTTACGCGACAATTATCGAGCAAAGCCAATAGTCTGAAAATGCTGGAGATATTGAGAACTTCCTGGTGCTGCTGGGGAGGATTGAACTCCCGACCTCGTCATTACCAATGACGCGCTCTACCACTGAGCTACAGCAGCAATACCGAAGGTGCGGCGCTATGCGAAGGCTGGCGCTTAATGTCAAGCGGCTTGCACCGGTGCTGCTGATTTGGCATCGCCCATATTGTATACAGGGCCTTAAGGAGAGCAGCATTGGCAAAAGATGCAGAGGATAAAGAGCGGATCAAATCTGAGCGGTTACGCGCGGCGCTACGCGCCAATCTGCGCAGGCGAAAAGCCAGCCCGCTTAATGCTGCGTTCGATAAGACTGAGGATGCGGCTTTGGTGGAAGAAACCGTTTCCGAATCTTGAGCCAATTGTCTTGGGCAGCATCACATGCATTAGGCGTAAAAAAAGACCCGCCGTAAAGCGGGTCTTTAAAGGAAAAGAACCTTTGCCTTTCGACAGAAAAGTCCTCGGGTCGCATGATCCTGTTATACATATTTTAAAGATTTGATTGTACGGACTCATCGATACATTTCAATTTATTTGACAATTCCGGCCAAAATATTCTCAGATGGTCTTGTGCGTTGGTGCACAGGCCGTTGCACGTCGGGCGATAGTCGTGAATAAGTCTTGAATGCTTTACCAATTTTTACGCCCGATGTTGTTTAAGGCCGACGCCGAAACCGCACATAATTTGTCGATCACTGCGCTGAAATTTGCGCCTATTCCAACACTCGGTTCGAAAAGCGATATACTGGCTCAAAATTTCGCAGGTTTGCGCTTTGCAAATCCTGTGGGTCTCGCGCCGGGCTATGATAAAAACGCCGAAGTTCCGCTGGAAATATTGCGCCTTGGCTTTGGCTTTACCGAGGTTGGGACGCTCACGCCGCTGCCGCAAGAAGGCAACCCAAAGCCACGCTTGTTCCGTTTGGTTGAGGATAAAGCAGTCATCAACCGAATGGGTTTTAACAATGCAGGGCAGGAAGCGGCGATTGCCCGTCTGCGCAACATTCCGGACGATGCTTTAACCGGACCACTTGGTATCAACATTGGGGCAAATAAGGACAGTGCCGACCGCATTGCCGATTATGTCATTGGCGTCCGCAATATGGAGCCGCTGGCGGATTATTTGACGGTGAATATTAGCTCGCCCAACACCCCGGGGCTTCGGGCGCTGCAAGATAAAGCTGCGCTGGACGATTTGCTGGCGCAAGTGATGGCGGCGCGGACCCAGGGTACCCCTGTGTTCTTAAAAGTTGCCCCCGACCTTCAACCAGCCGACATCGACGATATCGTTACCGTCGCCATATCGCGCGGTATTGCCGCCCTAATCATTTCCAATACAACTATTGCACGTCCGGCGCTTGCGTCCCGTTATGCAGGAGAAACAGGCGGCCTTTCAGGGGCTCCGCTGCGCGACATGGCGCAGCAACGTCTGGTGGATTTCCGCAAGGCAAGTGGTGGACAAATCGGCCTCATTGGCGTGGGCGGCATCGCCTCAGCGCAAGACGCGTATGCCCGCATCAGGGCCGGGGCTAATTTGGTGCAAATTTACAGCGCGCTTGTATATCAAGGTCCAGGTCTTGCCCGCAGGATCAATAAGCAGCTGCAGCAGCTTTTGCATGGCGACGGTTTTTCTAATGTTTCGGACGCAGTCGGTGTCGATGGGTAAATCCGCGCTTGGCTTTGCATAGGTTAGGAGGCTAGGTTCATCCGATGAAAAAAACATTGTTTGTGCTCACGGCGTCGGCCGTCCTTTTTGCCCAGCCCGTTGTTGCTGAAAATATAGGTGTAACGTCGTCGGCTGACCCGCGCGCCACGGATGCGGGGATGGAGATGTTGCGCCAAGGTGGCTCTGCCGCAGATGCTGCTATGGCTATGATGCTAACGCTGACAGTCGTCGAGCCGCAATCCAGCGGTATTGGTGGCGGCGGCTTCCTGTTGTATCAGGATAATGCCAGGGGCATTTTATCAACGATCAACGGCCGCGAAACCGCGCCAGCCGCCGCAACGTCGGACAGGTTCGTTGGTCCGGATGGCAAGCCGCTTGGTTTTCTTGAGGCCTTTCAAGGTGGCCGGTCCGTTGGGGTGCCAGGAAATGTGCAGCTGATGGCGCAAGCGCACCAAAAATGGGGCAAACTGCCTTGGGCAACAATATTTAAACCCGCCATTCGGCTCTCGCAGAAGGGTTTCATTGTCAACAAGACGCTTGAATCGCGCTTGGCGGCTATTCAGGGGCTTTGGCCTAATTTTGATGAAGCGCGCACGACATATTGGCGGGATGGCAAGCCACTTAAGACAGGGATGACGTTTAAAAATCCCAAACTTGCCGCAACCTTGTCGCTGCTGGCCAAAAAAGGGCCGGAGGCATTTTACACCGGGCCGATCGCTAGCCAGATTGTACACGCTGTCACCACCAGCAAACTTAGCCCCGGCGACATAACGATGACTGATCTTGCGCAATATCGCGCCAAGGAACAGCAAGCGGTGTGCGCACCCTATCGTGTATATGTAGTTTGCGGAATGGCACCGCCGTCATCCGGTGCCACGACTGTGCTTCAGATTTTGGGGACTCTGCAACGCTTTGACCTAAAAGCGATGGGCAAGGATAGCCCGCAAAGCTGGTATTTGATTGGCCAAGCGATGCAGCTTGCTTATGCTGACCGCGAAAAATATCTGGGTGATGATGCGTTTGTAAATGTGCCGGTCGCAGGGCTCCTGAACCCCGAATATATCAAAGAGCGCTCAGCATTGATTGACCCAGAAAAGGCGCGTGCCGATTATCCTGCGGGTAACCCGCCGGGTGCCGCCCCGCGCACGGCCGGGATTTCGAGCGAAGTTGCTGGCACGACGCACTTCACGGCGGTCGACAAAAATGGAAACATTGCCAACATGACCTCCACGATTGAAGGTCCCTTTGGCAGCCAATTGATGGCCGGCGGCTTTTTCTTAAATAATGAACTGACCGACTTCACCTTTGCGCCCGAAAAGGACGGGGCGCCAGTGGCCAACCGTGTAGTGGGGGGCAAACGGCCTTTGTCGTCAATGGCACCCACGGTCGTGTTTGATCGCGACGGCCGTGCCGTGCTTGCCTTAGGTTCAGCCGGTGGCAAACGCATTATCATGCATGTCACCAAGACGCTGATTGGTGTAATTGACTTTGGCCTTCCGCTCCAACAGGCGATTGATTTGCCGAACATGTATTTTGGCGGCGGTGGCCTTGAGGTCGAACAGAATAGCATGTTGTCCGCCATGGCCGACGGACTTGGTAAATTTGGACAAAAGGTTCGTCCGGTCGATCTGGGCTCAAAGGTCAATGGTGCGCAGCGTATCGGCAATAGCTGGACAGGTGCTGCCGACCCGCGCAGTGAGGGTACGTCGGCGACTATAGACGCCAAGGGCAAAGTAAAAGTGACCGTGCCAAGGTCAATTGACGAAGCGCCTACCGAGGATGTTGGTTGATAGCGACGGCACGTTGCGCCAAACCCATTTGCGCGCTAGCATAATGAGATAGAGGCCGGACAGTGGGCCGTATGGAGTTCCTTAGGAGAGAATAGTGGCCGCCGAGCAATTCGACGATTTTGACAGCTTTCCCAACCTAGTAACGATGTTTTTTGCACGTGCGCGACATCGTGGTGACACCCCATTTTTATGGGCAAAGCATGATGGTGCGTGGCAATCCATCAGCTGGTCAGACGTCGCCCAACAAGTTGCCGCTTTTGCAAAATCGCTGCGTCAGCTGGGTCTGGAAAAGGGCGACCGCGTCATGCTGGTTTCCGAAAACCGGCCCGAATGGTGCATCGCGGATTTGGGCATAATGGCGGCAGGATGCGTGACCGTGCCGACATATGTGACCAACACCGAGCGCGACCATCAGCATATCTTGGACAACAGCGAAGCGCGCGCGGTTGTCGTGTCGACGGCAAAGCTGGCCAAGACATTGATGCCGGCGGCCTTACGGTCGTCGCAAGCCGAGTTCATCATCACCATGGAGCCGCAGCCAGCGATGCAACATGGGCAGTTGTCGTTGCACCACTGGTCCAGCATGGTGAACGGCACCGATGCGGATGTGCGTGCCAGTGAAGCCGCCATGGCTTCGGTAACGCGCGATGATTTGGCGTGCATTATCTACACCAGCGGTACAGGCGGTGCCCCGCGTGGCGTGATGCAGCAGCATGGCGCGATCTTGCATAATGCCGATGGCGCTGCCGCGGTTTTACGTGAGGATTTCGGGCTCGACGAAGAAGAAGTTTTCTTGTCCTTCCTGCCCCTGTCACATGCTTATGAACATAGCGGTGGGCAGTTTCTCCCCATCGGCGTCGGCGCGCAGATTTATTATGCCGAAGGGTTGGAAAAGCTGGCCTCGAACATAGAAGAGACGCGGCCAACGGTCATGGTTGTTGTTCCTCGGCTGTTTGAGGTGTTGCGCCAGCGAATGATTAAGGCAGTCGAGAAGCAGGGCAAGTTTCCAAGCTATCTGCTCGACAAGGCGCTCACTATTGGCGAGCGTGATTATTCCGGCCGCAAACGTTTAAGCGATGCGCCGATGCGTTTGCTTTTATCGCGCACAATCAAGCCAAAGATTCAAGGTCGCTTCGGTGGCCGTATGAAGGCGATGGTTTCTGGTGGCGCGCCGCTGAACCCCGACATTGGCGTGTTTTTCCAGTCCTTGGGCATCACCTTGCTGCAAGGCTATGGTCAGACTGAGTCCGGCCCGGTTATCAGCTGCAACCGGCCCAAAGCTGGTATCAAGATGGACACTGTTGGTCCGCCGCTGAAAAATACTGAGGTCAAAATTGCCGAGGATGGTGAAATTTTGGTGCGCGGTCCTTTGGTGATGAAGGGATATTGGCGCAACAAGGCCGAAACCGACCGCGTCATCAAGGACGGATGGCTGCACACTGGCGATATCGGCCATATCGATGAGCGCGGCAGAATTGCCATTACGGACCGCAAAAAAGACCTGATCGTAAATGACAAGGGCGACAACATCGCACCGCAAAAGATCGAGGGTATGCTGACGCTTCAGCCTGAAATTTTGCAAGCGATGGTGTCAGGTGACAAGCGTCCGTATATTGTCGGGCTGATTGTACCCGACCCCGAATGGGCGGTGGAATGGGCGCATGGGCAGGACATTAAATTTGACTTTACCGAGCTGCAAGCCAATCCGCAGTTCCGCGCCGCGGTGCGCGCTGCAGTTGACCGCGTAAACGCAGACGTCTCCGTGACTGAAAAGGTACGGCAGTTCGAATTTACTGATGAACCGTTTTCTATCGAGAATGGCGAAATGACGCCGAGCATGAAAATCCGGCGTCATATCATTCGCGAACGCTACACCGCGCGCGTCAATGCCATGTACAAGGATTAAGCAAGGTGCTGTAGTTTGACGATGGGTGCTAAGTTATTCTGCGCCCATACCAAAAATTCAACATTGCCTTGCGGCCCAGTGATGGGGCTGGTGGTGAGCCCGTGCACTGTCCAATTTTTTTCGACCAACCACATTTTAATCTCGTTGCAAACGCGTGCGTGGACGTCTGGGTCCCTGACCACACCGCCCTTGCCAACTTCTTCGCGTCCAGCCTCAAACTGCGGCTTGATGAGCGCAATTAACTGCGCGCCGACCTTGGCGAAGGTGAGCGGCCGATCGAGCACTTTGGCAAGCCCGATGAAGCTTGCATCGCATACAATGAGGTCGACGGGTTCTGATATATGCGCTTCGGTTAAAATGCGTGCGCTCGTCTGTTCATGGACGATTACCCGGGGGTCTTGGCGTAGCTTCCACGCCAACTGGTTTGTGCCGCTATCAACAGCATAGACGCGCGCCGCGCCATGTGTAAGCAGCACATCGGTAAAGCCACCGGTTGATGAACCGACGTCGATTGCAACATTGCCGGTCACATCGATCGCGAAGACCTCAAGCGCATGGGCGAGCTTGATACCTCCGCGGGAGACCCATGGGTGGTCGCTGCCTCGAACGCTGATGTCCGCATCCTCGGCAATTTGCTGTCCTGGCTTTTGCGCTTTTGCTTCACCAATATAGACATGACCCGCCATCACCAGCGCCTGCGCGCGGGTTTTGCTTTCGGCAAGGCCGCGATCAACGATGATCTGATCCAGTCGTGTTTTTTTGGTTGCCATGTCGCAACATGCTAGCGGACCGAAGGGGATTTGGCCATAAGACAACATCATGCAAACCCGTCACCTGACCCTAGTCGCCATGCTGGCGCTCTCCGCGTGCGTTTCGCCACCCCCTCCACCTGCGCCAAAGACGGTATCCGCGCCTCCGGGGGCTGCTGCAATGGCCCCAGTGCCCGAATTGACTGGTGATTGGAATGACTGGCCTTTCACGCCCGGGGACTGGACCTATAGCCGCGACAGCCGGGGTTCAGTTGGACAGTTCGGCGCTTCGGGTCGAACGGCAATGCTTAGCTTGCGTTGCGATATGCAGACACGCCGCGTCACTTTGTCACGAGAGGCATCGGCGCCGGCACAGCATATGGTCATACGCACGTCGTCAATGACAAAGCAGTTGCCCGCCCAGCTAACTGGCGGAACGCCCGCTTATGTTGCGGTGGAAATTATGACGAACGATCCGATTTTGGATGCCATGGCTTTTAGCCGCGGGCGGATATTGGTCGAAGTCGAAGGGCAGCAGCCCATTATCCTGCCATCATGGGCCGAAATTGCGCGCATTGTCGAAGATTGTCGGGGATGATTTGAAGCGGCATATATTGCAGCGCAGAACCCCAATATTTGAACGAAAAAAAATATAATTCAAGACTTGTTTAACACTGCGGATTGATTCAATTTCAGTCCTGCGGAGGGCAGATATATGTTTGAAGCACGCAAATTCCATTCAACGAAAGGAGGTGATCCGATGTCTCATGGTTCAGTTAAGAGGTCGGAAAATTCCGTTCGGGAGATCGGCCGCTGAGCACATCAGCGATGCCGGTCACGGCATGAAAGCAACTT
>NZ_JBIKPH010000093.1:0-9927 GCF_044357595.1 Sphingorhabdus sp.
GCTGAGCAGTGCGACCCATTTCCGTGGTGCAAACAGGCGTGAAATCTGCCGGATGGCTGAAGAAGAATACCCAGCTGTTGCCAGCCCATTCGTGGAAGCTGATCGGGCCATTTTGCGTTTCAGTATGGAAGTCGGGAGCGATATCGCCAATGTGGAGTGTCATGTCATTTCCTTTTTGGTTTACTTGATATCTCAACAATGATCCCAATCGCCGATCAATGCCAACATAATTACACACTTAATGTAATTGATAATTTGAATGCTTGTATCACGCGTTGTATATGGTTCGGTAATGACACATCACATTACAAAGTCTATGATAACGAGGTATGACATCAATGCGCGCCATAATCCCCAAGCAGCGATCATTGCTCATGGTCATCTTCGCGCTAGCTTTACTCGTCCGGGCAGTGATTCCCGCAGGCTTCATGGTTTCGCCCTCATCGTTGAAACTAACAGTCCAGATTTGTGCAGACGGCGCGCCCGGTCAAACTAGTATCCAAGTCGAAGTTCCGCTCTCGAAAGGCGGGCAGCGCGATAACAGCGATCATGGACAAAAAAGTGAGCCGTGCGCATTTTCTGCCCTGTCGATGGCATCGATGGCAGGGGACCACAGTACATTATTGAACGTTGCGCTGGCAGTAATTGTCGGCACAATTGTCACAAATGGCGCTACGCATTTGCAGCGCAAGACGCGCCATCTACGCCCACCACTTCGCGGCCCGCCCTTATTCGCCTGATATATTGAACTGAACCGGCACAAGCTGCAGCGACCATCGCTGTTGCGCTGCACCACCTTTTTTTTATGCAAATATCCATGCCGTGCGCCAGTTTTACTGGCGGCCAAGGATTTGCATAACATGCGAAGATTTACCCTTATGAAAAGCTCAATCCTTAGCTTGGCCGTCGCTCTGACGGCCACAAACCCTGCTTTCGCTAAAGGAAGCGACCCAAAATCCGCTGATATTATCATTGTGACCGCGCCGCGCCTGACGGCAACAGACGAGGCGCGCGAGACCGAAGATGAACTGTCCACCAGTCCGGATGGCGCAGCCTTTGTTGCACGCCAGCCCGGCGCCGCGCTGATCGCCAATGGTGCATTATCGGGCCAAGTTCAGATGCGCGGCCTATTTGGCGAACGCATCCTGTTGCGCATCAACGGCCAACATTTTGCCACCGGCGGCCCCAATGCGATGGACCCTGCCATGCATTATGCGCCGACGACCTTGATCGACCGTGTCGAAATTGCACGAGGGATCTCGCCGGTTAGGGATGGTCCTGGGCTTGGCGGCGGGGTTAACACAATCCTTAAATATAGCAGCTTTGATGGCAACAGCGATTTTTCGCCGCAGGTTGATGTGTCCAGCCAATATCGTAGTGCCGATGACAGTGTTGCCGCGGGCGGTATGCTTGGCTTGGCCAGCGACGCAGTTCGTGTCGGTATTGTAGGTTCTTATGAGAAGGGCGATGATCTGCGTTTCCCCGGCGGCCGGATTGCGAGCACTTCGTTTAAACGGGCGGTATATGGCGTGCACGCTGGCTTTCGTGCCGGGTCGGGTGAATTTAGCATCGAATATCGGCGGCAGGACACCGGCCAGTCCGGCAATCCACCTTTTGCAATGGATATTGTATATTTCAAAACTGACTTCGCGCGGTTCGGATTTGAAGGCGATCTCAAAGATGATCTGCATTTGGAAGCACATACTAATTATAGCGGCGTCGGCCACCGGATGAACAATTATGGATCGCGGCCAGCGCCTGTCACCGCGATGACCCGGCAATCGGATACCTACGCCGACACGATGGGCGCAGACGCTAATCTGCGGTTTGGGACGGATGATCGCCATATCCGGGTCGGGGCCGATTTCGAAATTATCGATAAGGGCTATATGCTCTACAACCCTTTCACACCGGCGTTCTTCATCCACCCGCTCGACCGCGCGAAAAGTGACCGTTTTGGAGCGTTTATTGAATGGCGATCAGGATTTGGCGCGGTCGAATCCGAACTGGGACTGCGGGTTGATCGGCACGGCGCCTCTACCGAGGCTCCTCGATATGGTCCCGGAGTTCCTGCAGGCCCAGTCAATTTGGCGAATGCTTTTACCGCCGCCGACCGCAATTGGTCGGGCACAAGCGTTGATGCATCGCTGCGACTATGGGCAGATATGGGTGCTTTTACGCCGCGACTTACGCTGGCGCGCAAAACGCGCGCACCAAGTCTGGTGGAACGCTTCTCCTGGTTACCGACCGAAGCGAGCGGAGGTCTTGCCGATGGCAATATCTATGTCGGCTCGGTCGATCTGAAGATTGAAAAAGCATGGGTCGGTGAAATCGGCGTCGATTGGCAGGGTGAAAATGCCTATGCCCGCCCGGTGATATTCTATCGTCGGATCGATGATTTCATTCAGGGTGTGCCATTCGATAATAGCCCGGGCGTCATAAATACGCCGGTTGAAATGGTCGCGGCCGCCAGCGGCGATCCCACGCCGCTGCGCTTTGCCAATACCGATGCAACCATTTGGGGTACTGATATTGCTTTTGGTAAAAAGCTTATCGGCCCGTTACGGCTCGATGGGGTTGCCAGCTATGTCCGGGCAAAGCGGCGCGACATCACTGATAATCTCTACCGCATAGCCCCCGCCAATGGCAGACTTGGCATAAGCTGGGAGGCGGCGCGCTGGTCGCTGTCAATTGAAGGGCAATTTGTTGCCAAACAGAGCAAGGTATCGATGATTAACAACGAAGCATCCAGCAAAGCTCACGCGCGCGCTAATCTATATGGCTATTGGTTGATCCGCGAGGGCGTCCGGCTAGATTTTGGTGTCGAAAACCTGTTTGACGCATATTACCTTGAGTATCTGGCCGGATATAATCGGATTACGGGCTCTGACGTGGCTTTGGGGTCGCGCGTTCCGGGGGCTCGTCGCTCTGGATTTGCAAGGATCCGATGGGCGATCTGATTGGCTGGATAGCTTCATTGCGAGGGCTGCTCACACAAAGTCGAGCAGCCCCCATAATTATTTAGCTTCCGCTTTTAGCGGGTTCTGAAACGGTCTCGAATGACGGACATTGGGCGCAAAGCTGCCGCTCCGCATTTGTCTGGAAACCTGAACACAAAGCCTTCTGAGCAAATTGCGGTGAAAATGTTCGGATCGTGTTCGGATTTTTTAAGAGCTTTATAAACTACTGATTTATAGTGTAAATTTTATAGAGCCGAATCTTGCCAAGGTTGGGGTCGAGGGTTCGAATCCCTCCGCTCCCGCCAGTTTTTCTAGTAAAATCAACGGTTTACAAAATATCCGTTTTACAAAACTCAATTTTAGACCATCCTTGGATCATGCTGGGATTTCGGTAAAAACGAGGCCCGCGATGAACGTTGCCGTTTAGGCGCCCCGCACAAGGGTGCTGCGCGTCAGCCGATAGACCAAGCCAGCCAAGCCATTATAGCTTGCGCGGTGGTACACGGAATCGGGCGCCAGTTGTGCCGTCAGGCGGCGGTGGGCCTCCCCTAGCGCGTGATAGGGCACGCTTGGTAGCAGATGGTGCAGTGCGTGATAGCGCAGCCCTACGGGCGCCCAAATCGACGCAAGCACGCCCGGAGGCGGCACGTTGACGCTATCGAGGAACTGGGCAGTCACGCTTAAAGGTTCGCCGTCATTCTCCCACAAATGCGCTACCAGCGTGCGGACCTGGTTGAGCACCGCGACGCTCGAAACGATCAGCAGGAAGATCAAGAACGCGTTCATAGGAATAAATCCAGTAAACACGCCAGCAAGCAGGGCAATCGACCAGATGCTTGCGGCGGTTTCCTGCATTATCCAATTGCGATGTGCTTCGCCTTCGGCTGCGCGGCGGCGGAAAGCGGGATTAATCGCGAGGCCCGAATAGCGCTCAACAACAATCTTGCGAAGTGGTGGGATGACCAAGGAAAGCGGTGCAAGCACCGCGTTGCGGAACAACAAGGCAAATGGCGCGAACAGCGAAGCAACAATGAACAGGGGCAATGTCCAAGGCTTCATCAAGGCAAGCGGTAGATATTCAGGATCTTGATCGGTGCCGTAACGTGTGCGTGCGTGGTGGAGATTATGGATGCCTTCATACATATAGGACGGCACCAACAGTGGTACGCCGATCACCGCGTTGAACCCTAAGCGGAAGCCGGGAAGCGCGGAATGCTTAACGTGTGTGACTTCATGAATGAAGCCGCCGGCGCGATAGAGCGCGAGCACCGCCACCAAAGCGGCAGCACATTGAAGCCAAATGTTTCCAGAGATGATGGCCACAAATAGTCCGACATAGCCCAAGAAAGCCGATGCCAAAAAGTCGGACCAAAAGATCCGCGGGTTGGGTGTGCCAAGGTCGCGGGTCAGTTCAGTGACCGCGTGCAGCATGGCTTTATCGTCGGGAACGCGTTTAAGCGCTGCCGCGCGATCGGCTACATCGATGCCCGGCAATGCATCCTGCACTGGCGTTAATAACATGTCACTCACGCGCGATTCGATGTGTCCAACTTGAGCCATGCGCCATTGCATAGTCGAGACTCATGGCGATAAAATGGCAAAGTGCCCAAATTGTGCCGCGTTTGTATCGCTTACACTAATCGGTTTTTCTGCCAGCGGCGCCTCTTTGCTTCAATTCTGCGCAACGCGCATGACATCCTTGCGGACTTGTCAGTTGCGCGCGGTTCGCTAAACCAACGCATATGTTAGGCGTCTGCTATTATCCTGAACATTGGCCGGAAGACTATTGGTCGCGCGATGCGCAGCGTATGCGCGACTTGGGCTTGACCTATGTCCGCATAGGCGAATTTGCCTGGGGCCAGATTGAAAAAAGCGAAGGGGTCTATGATTGGGCGTGGATGGATCGCGCGATTGAAACCTTGGCTGCGGCTGGCTTGAAACTGGTGTTGGGCACGCCAACCGCAACGCCGCCCAAGTGGCTGTGCGACAAATATCCGGACATTCTACCAGTTGATATTCACACCGGCCACGTGCGTGGGTTTGGGTCGCGGCGACATTATGATTTTTCGAGTGGAACCTATCTGGTGCAGGCCGAACGGATCACCGAAGCCATGGTGGCGCGTTATGGCAGCCACCCCGATGTTGCCGGTTGGCAAACCGACAATGAGCTATGTTGTCACGATACAAGCATGAGCGCATCGCCAGCGGCCTTGAAAAAATTTCGCGCCTATTGCGCGCGACGTTATGGGTCGATTGACGTGCTGAATACCGCGTGGGGCAACGTTTTCTGGTCCATGGAATATGACAATTTCGACCAGATTGAACTGCCATTTTTCACCGTGTGCGAAACCAATCCAGCGCATCGCTTGGCCTATCGTCGGTTTGTTTCGGAACAGGTTGTGCATTTTCACGATGTTATGATTGCCGCCATTCGGCGCCATGCCGCGCCCGACCAATGGGTGACGCACAACATCATTCCGCCTGCTACAACGGGTGTCGATAATGCGGCTTTAACCCAGGCGCTCGATTTTGTGAGCTACGACAATTATCCGCTCGGTTTTTCCGACCAATTGATGGCAAAGGCGCCTGCGGACGAGTGGAAGCCGTTTATGCGCACCGGGCACCCCGATCTTGCTGCGCTAAACTTTGATTCCGTGCGCGGCCTGTCCAAAGGCCCCTGGTGGGTAATGGAGCAGCAGCCAGGTCCCGTGAACTGGGCGCCACATAATCCGCGCCCGGCACCCGGCATGGTCCGCCATTGGACGCTTCAGGCATTTGCCCATGGCGCGGCCTGTGTGGCCTATTTCCGCTGGAGGCAAGTGCCGTTTGCGCAAGAACAAATGCATGCAGGGTTGTTGCGGCCGGATGATATGCCTGCCGCGGCATGGGCAGAAGTTGCGCAGGTCGCAGCAGAGATTCAAATGCTTGGTGACTTGTCACTGGTCGCGTCAAAGGCACAGGTTGCGATTGTTATCGACGCTGTGTCGGGATGGGTGGACGATATTGAGCGCCAAGGCGCGGGATATCATTATGATGCAGTCGTGTTCCAATATTATTGCGCCTTGCGCGGGCTTGGCGTTGATGTGGACTTTGTTTCGGCAGGTGCAGCGGAGCTCGAGGGTTACCGGCTGATCATTATGCCGTCGCTGGCATTGGTTGACGACGCAATGTTTGATAGACTGAACGCAAGCGAGGGACTGTTGCTATTCGGCCCGCGCTCCGGCGCTAAGACAGAGGAATTTTCAATCAGTGCGGGCCTGCCGCCCGGTCGGCTGCGCGCATTCATACCGATCAAAGTGACGTCTGTGGAAACGTTGCGCCCCGATTGTAACGGGACAATCTCTTACAAAGACACAATCCACGAAAGTGGTCGTTGGCGCGAAACGATTGAGGTTGGCGACGCAGAGGTCATCGCGACGTATGAGGATGGCGCACCTGCGGCGATCCGGTCGGGGCGCAGCCTATATCTCGCAACCTTGACCGATGACGCGTGTGTCAAAAACATGCTTGTTGATTTATGTGCCGAGGCGGGGATTGCGATAACGCCCCTGCCGCTGACGTTGCGCTTGCGCCGGCGCGGTGACCTCACCTTTGCCTTCAACCTCGCTGACATATCGGCGAAAGCGCCTGCACCAGACGGTGCCCAGTTCGTAATCGGTGGCGCAGACATCGAACCCTTTGGCGTTTCTGTCTGGCGTTAGCGTTCTTTGGTCGCGCTAAATTTCAGGTCTGGATGCTTTTCCTGTTGATAGCTGACATCCCATGATGACCGCGCCATGAAAACAGGGTGGCCATCGCGATCCTTCGCCATGTTCCCGCCGTTAAAGGATATAAATTGCGCCAATGCGCTCTCTGAACCAATCAACCAGCGCGCCGTATCATAAGGTGCAGCTTCCAAGAATGCGTCGACCTTATATTCCGCCTCAAGCCGCGAGATAAGCACATCGAGCTGCAACTGCCCGACTACGCCAATGATCCAGTTGGAACCGATTTCAGGATAGAATACCTGGATCACGCCCTCTTCGCTCAAGTCATCTAGCGCCTTACGCAGTTGCTTAGTTTTGGTCGGATCGCGCAGCACAACGCGGCGCAAGATTTCCGGCGCGAAATTCGGCAAGCCTGTAAAGCGCACATCGTTGCGTTCGGACAAGGTGTCACCAACGCGCAACGTGCCATGGTTGGGAATGCCAATGATATCGCCGGGTTCGGCGCTGTCGGCAATTTCGCGGTCTTGCGCAAAAAACAAGATCGGGGAATGGATCGCAACTGGCTTTCCAAGCCCTGACGGTGTCAGCTTCATACCGCGCTTGAATGTGCCGGAACACAAACGCATGAAAGCAATGCGGTCACGATGTTGCGGGTCCATATTGGCCTGCACTTTGAAAATGAAGCCAGTGACTTCTTTTTCCGACGGGTCAATATCGCCTTTCGAACTTGGCTGCGGACGGGGTGACGGGGCGTAGGCCGCAATGGCATTGATCAGCTCAATCACGCCGAATTCCTTCAAGGCGGAGCCGAAATACACAGGTGTCAGGTCGCCGTTCTGGAACGCGGTCAAGTCAAAGTCAGAATAGCCGGCTTGGGCAAGCTCGGCTTCTTCACGCAGCCGGGCAACACCCGCTGGTGTCAACACCTGCTCGAGCGTTTCGGCGTTCAGGCCCGAATGATCGCTGGTCTTGCCTTCGAAAGCCTTGCTGTCGCCGGACGGCTGGCTCAGACGGCCGCTGTTGAAATCATAAAGCCCTTCAAACTCGCCGCCCATGCCGACGGGCCAATTCATCGGGCATACATCAAGGGCGAGCGCGTCGGCGACTTCGTCTATGGTTTCAAATGCCGGACGGCCTTCACGGTCGACCTTGTTGACAAAGGTTATGATCGGCACGCTGCGCAGGCGGCAAACTTCGAACAGTTTGCGGGTCTGCGGTTCGATGCCCTTCGCAGCGTCGATGACCATGATGGCCGAATCGACAGCGGTCAGTGTACGGTACGTGTCTTCCGAAAAATCCTCATGCCCCGGCGTGTCGAGCAGATTGAAGACGATATCGTCTTTCTGGAACGTCATCACTGACGAGGTAACGGAAATACCGCGCTGTTGTTCGATCTTCATCCAGTCTGAACGCGCGCGCCGCGCTTGGCCGCGTGCCTTGACTTCGCCAGCCAAGTGGATCGCGCCGCCTTGCAGCAGCAGTTTTTCCGTCAGCGTGGTCTTACCAGCGTCAGGGTGGGAAATAATGGCAAAGGTCCGGCGGTTCAGCGTCATGCCCCGCGGCTTAGGGACGATTGATTATCGCTTCAACCCGTTTGTCAGCAGGTCGGCGGCAATCACCCGGCCTTTTTATCCGCGCAGCACTGCACCCAGTTTTGTGGCAGCCGCGAGCACCTTGTCTGAGATGGCTTTAAGATCGTCATCGCTATAGCTTTTGTCGGACGGCTGCAGCGTAACTTCAACTGCCAAGCTGACTTGGCCCTCAGGAACGCCTTGACCGACGAAACGGTCAAATAGCCGCACCGCGACGATGTTGTCCTTGTCACAACCCTTGATGGACCGAAGAAGGTCATTGGCGGGGGTGTCTACTGGGACCAGAAACGCAAAGTCGCGCGTCACGGCCTGCAATGCAGGCGGGGTAAATGCCGGACGCATAAACCCTGCAGCTTTTTTGAGCGGTATGGCGTCCAGAAAGATTTCAGCCGCCACGATATTGCTATCAAGGTCGAATGCCTTCGCGGTTGCTGGATGCAATGTGCCAAAGGCCGCCAATATGTTTTTTGGTCCCATGCGCAATGTCGCAGACTGACCCGGATGATAATGCGCGCCTGCATCGCCCATCACCAACAAATTGTCCGTGGCCACACCAGCGGCCTTCAGCAGCGCTATCGCCTCTGCCTTTGCATCGAACGCGTCAAAGCGTGCCGCTTTGCCCGATGCCCAGTTCCGTGTCGAACGCTCGCCTGCCAGAACGATGCCAGCCGTGACGCGCTCGTCGCTCATGCCATCGGTGCCTGCAAAGTAGCGCCGTCCAATCTCAAACAATCGCACGGCTGATGCGCCGCGATCCATATTGCGTTGTGCGGCCGATAGCAGCCCGGGCAACAATGAAGGCCGCATGACCTTCATTTCCTCGGATATCGGGTTTGCAAGGCTCCAGTCACCGCCACCAAAGGCGTCCGCCGCCTTTTGTGGTAGGAAGGACCAATTGATCGCTTCGTTCAACCCGCGTGCAGCAGCGGCGCGGCGTACTTTGCGCTCCAACGACTGTGCAGGCGTCGAGGTTGGTATGGCCACGCCATCTGCGCGCGGAAGCGGAACGGACACGACATTGTCGAGGCCAACCATGCGGACAACTTCTTCCACAATATCGGCTGAGCCGTCGACGTCACGGCGCCATGATGGGACACCGACACTCCAGTCGGAGGTCACGGAAAAGCCAAGCCTTTCGAGGATGTTGCGCTGTTCGTCCTGCGGCACGTCAATGCCGCCAAGGCGTCGGCAATAATCGGTATCATATGAAATGTTGCGCGGCGCAACTGGCGCTTGGCCGGACCGCGCGATGGCGCTTGCGGTTCCGCCAGCATGGTCCAGGACCAACTTGGTTGCAATCGCCAACCCGTCATCCAAAAAGGCAGGATCGACGCCGCGTTCAAAACGCTGACGTGCGTCGCTGGTCAATGCAAGCTTCTGGCCAGTACGTGCGATATGCTCTGGGTCGAAAAAGGCACACTCGATGAGGACGTCGGTCGTGCCTTCCGACACACCGCTATGTTCGCCGCCCATGATGCCGCCAATGTCATGCACCATTGCATCGTCGGCAATCACGGTCATGCTTGCGTCAAGCGTGTAGCTTTTGCCGTTGAGCGCGACCATCTGCTCACCGTCGACGGCCTTGCGGGCCACAAGCGCACCGTTCAGCTTATCGCGGTCATAGACGTGCAGCGGACGGCCAAGATCAATCGACACAAAGTTCGTGAT
>NZ_JBIKPH010000094.1:0-9913 GCF_044357595.1 Sphingorhabdus sp.
ACCGTGGCGCGAAATCACAAAAGCATCTGACAGTGTCAAAGCTACCTTGCGGCCAGCCGCGCGCGCGACGTCAATCGCGGTGCGCATCGCGGCACGTGGTTCCTCTGGGTCCCACAAATAGCCTTCAAGATAGAGAATCGCGGCGCTTTCGATCAAGGATTTGTCGATCACGGTTGCAGGCAGATATTGCGATGCCCCTAAAAAGGTGTTCATCGTGCGCTGCGCATCGGGCGTCACCAATATGTAGCAGCGCGCGGTTGATGGCGCGCCGTCGCGGGCAGGAATATCGAAATGAATGCCGCCTGCGCGGATGTCATGCGCGAACACTTCGCCAAGCTGGTCCGTCGCAACTTGCCCGATAAAAGCCGTCTTGTGTCCAAGCCGTGCAAGTCCCGCCAAGGTGTTGGCCGCCGAACCACCGCTGATTTCGCGGGCTGGCCCCATATGCGCATACAAAGCCTGCGCGCGCGCTTCGTCGATAAGCTGCATGCTGCCCTTTGTCAGGCCTTCGCTTGCGATAAACGCATCATCGGTGTCGGCAATGATATCCACAATCGCGTTGCCAATTGCGAGGACGTCGAAACGGGTATCAGTCATCAGGGTTCCTATTTGAGCCAAGCGCGCCCTAGTGGGGTTGGACATTTCCGGCAAGCGCTTTAGAACGGCGCAATGTTCCAAGCGCTGATGCTTTCGTTCCAAAGTTTGTCCGACCGGCGCATCGCTGCTGTCATGGCCAAAGTGGTCCTTCTGACCATCATAAGCTTTCTTGCTCTGGGCGTTGGTCTGTGGTTTGCCCTACAAAGGCTGTTCGCTTGGCTCCAGGTGGATGATGGCGGATTTTGGTCTGGCTTACTATCGGTAGCTATTATCGTCTTGTCGGGCGCCCTATTGTTCCGCGTTATCACGGTCGCGATCACGTGGATTTTTGCCGACGATATAATCGATGCCGTGGAGGATCAGTTTTATCTGCAGCACGCCGCCTGTGGGAAACGGCCAAGCTTTGGCGCGGGCATAGAAATGGCCATAAAGTCTATTGTGCGGGTGGCTGGCTATAACTTGCTCGCTCTACCTTTGTACTTGCTCCTGCTGTTTACAGGCGTCGGCACGGCCATTGCCTTTCTGCTGATCAACGCGTTGCTTCTGGGTCGCGACCTTGAAGATATGCTAATCGCACGCCACGGAAAGTCGAAGGGCGCAATCAGCAAGCTGCCACGGCTGATGCTTGGTCTTCTTGGTACCGCCGGAATGCTGGTGCCGTTCGTCAATCTTCTCGTACCAGTTTTGGCAACAGCAATGGCCGTTCATTTGGTTCATTCCGGAAATAGATCATGATTAAAATAGCTATCCCTCTCATTTTAGGGATGTTGCTGCTGGCTGGCAGCGTTTCGGCACAGGAGGCGCGTCCAATGGCACGCCCGGCGGCACGTCCCCCCGCACCTGTGGAGCGCACCGCTGCGTCTTTTCCTGCGCGGCCTATTGCCGTTGCGCGCGGTCTTGAGAGTGTGATCGGCAAAGATATCAGCACATTGAAACGCCAATTTGGCGAACCGCGGCTTGATGTTGTCGAAGTCTATGGCCGCAAGTTACAATTTGTCGGCAAGCCATGCATCCTCGACGCTTTTCTTTATCCCGAAAACAAGGGTGGCCGCGAAGTCGTCACTTATGTCGATGCGCGAAGAAGCGACGGTGCAGCAGTAGACCGCGCCGCATGCATTGAGGCATTGCAGCGCCGCTAGCGGGCAGTCATATCGCTATCGCCAGTTGCAATGTCCCATTCAGCGCGCACCGAGGGATCCTGCTCATACGCCAATGATTCCGCCCGCCTGCGGTCAAGCTTCTCAGGCGACAACCTCGACAATGCCCATATCGCTGCCCCGCGCACAACGGGGGCCGGGTCATGCAGCAATGTTTCGACCTGCGCGATGACTCCTGCATCGCCGCCATTGCCCGCGGCGATCAGAACATTGCGGACAAAGCGATCACGGCCAATCCGCTTAATCGGCGATCCTGAAAATAGCTTGCGAAAAGCGGCGTCATCCAAAGTCAGCAAATCGGCAATTTGGGGGGCCACCAGTTCAGCGCGCGGCAAGAACGCCTTGTGCGCAGCCGCCGTTTCGGCAAACTTGTTCCACGGGCAGACCGCAAGGCAATCATCACAACCATAAATGTGATTACCCATTAAGGGACGCAATGCAGGGTCAATAGGCCCCTTATGCTCGATGGTGAGATAGGAAATACAGCGGCGCGCATCTAAACGATAGGGCGCCGGAAATGCATTGGTGGGACAAATGTCCAGACAGGCACTGCATGAACCGCAACTGTCCTCTGCTGCTGTCGCGGGTTCAAGTTCAGCAGTGGTATAAATTGCGCCCAAGAATAGCCAGCTGCCGTGTTCCCTGCTGACGACATTGCTGTGTTTACCCTGCCAGCCAAGTCCGGCCGATTGCGCCAAAGCTTTTTCCATAACAGGCGCGGTATCGACGAAGACTTTAACACCAGCGTCCGCTTCATGCGCCATCCATCCCGCGAGCCGCTTTAGCGCGCCTTTGACGACATCATGATAATCGCGCCCTTGCGCATAAACCGAAATCCGCGCGCGATTACCTTGGTCCGCCATTACCATCGGGTCCTGCGGCGGCGCGTAGCTCATCCCCAGCATGATGACCGACTTTACGTCGGGCCATAAGATATCGGGATTGGCGCGTTCATCGGCGCGGCTCTCCATCCAAAGCATCTCGCCATGGCGACCCTCCTTTAACCACTGGCGCAGACGTTCCCCGGCGCGCGGTGCAAGGTGGCCGGGCGCGATGCCAAAGGCAACAAACCCCTCGCTCTTGGCACGTTCTTCCAGAATGTTAACCAAATTTGTCTTGTCTCTATTCACACGCCAACCTTATTCAGCACTAACTCTCACTCCGGGGCACAGCAGAATGTATGCAATAGAGGCAAAGGGACTCGTAAAGCAATTCGACGGCTTTCATTAGGTCGATGGCGTCGACCTGAAAATTCCTGAAGGCAGCATTTTTGGCATCCTGCGATAGCGATCATTGGCCAGATGTTGTTTGCAGTGCTTCTGCTGCGTCTCGCCGTCTATCTGTTCAAGAAAAATGTGACGCAGTCGAGAAGCGCCGGCCGCGTCTCCGAAGAGGGTGGGCGCAAGCTGTTCGGCTTCATCAAAGTTCGCGGGTAAAATAGGTCGAGTGCATTATAAGTTGCGGTTCGAAACTGGATTGACATTTTTGTCAGTAGTGGCACTTTCTAACCTCAGAGGAGTCGAGAAAAATGGCAACTGCCCCGATAATTGAGAGCGATTCGTTACCTTACGAAGTGAATCAGGCACCGCACCACTGGGATGTGACGAAGGCCGATATTTATGTTGAAGATCGTTGGCATCCCATTTTCAAAGAAATGCGTGAAAAGGCGCCGATTAACAAAATCGAAGGCTCTGACTTTGGCAGCTATTGGAACGTCACGACGCTGAAAGCGATTCAGCATGTTGAGGCATTGCCCGACATATATTCATCCTCCTTCGAACATGGCGGCATCACGCTGATTGACGACAACGCCCTCGCTGAACCGATTCCCGAAGACCAAAGAGTGATCATGCCGATGTTCATTGCGATGGACCGGCCAAAGCATACCGAAGAACGCCGGGTTATCGCGCCGGCATTCACGCCCGGTGAAATGGACCGCATGGCCGTTGATATTCGCCGTCGCACGGCCGAATTGCTGGATTCGCTCCCTATCGGTGAAACCTTTGACTGGGTCGATCTAGTCTCGATTGAATTGACCACGCAGATGCTCGCATTGCTGTTTGATTTCCCGTGGGAAGATCGCCGCAAGCTTACCGAATGGTCTGATTGGGCGGGCGACATCGAATTGGTCCGTACGGAAGAAACGCGCAAAGCGCGGCTCGCCAAAATGTTCGAAATGGGTGCCTATTTCCAGCATTTGTGGGAAGAGCGCAAAAATCGCGGCGAAGCTCCTGACCTGATCAGCCGGATGATCCATTCGCCGATGAAGGACATGAGCCAATTCGAATATATGGGTAACCTCATTTTGCTGATCGTTGGCGGCAACGACACGACGCGCAACTCGATGTCGGGCTATGCTTATGGTCTGCACAGCTTTCAGGATGAGCGTGAGAAGCTTGAAAAGAACCCGGCCTTCATCACCAACGCCGTCAGCGAAATTATCCGCTGGCAGACCCCGCTGGCGCATATGCGGCGGACTGCAACGCAAGATCATGACCTATTTGGTGCCCCTATCAAAGCGGGTGACAAAATCGGCATGTGGTACCTGTCGGCTAACCGAGATGAAACCGTGTTCGAAAATCCAGACAAGCTGATCGTCGACCGTGAGAATGCGCGGCGCCATTTGGCGTTTGGCTATGGTATCCACCGTTGCGTGGGTGCGCGGCTTGCTGAATTGCAAATCCGCATCCTGTTGGAGGAAATGGCTGCGCGCCGCCTCCGGCCAAATGTGGTGGCCGAACCCGAGCGTGTCTCGGGATGCTTCGTACATGGCTATCGCAAGATGGATGTGGAACTGTCGCGTTATTGATAGGGAACCTTTTCGGTCTCTGCGGCATAGTCACTGGCAGAGCTTATCAAGGAACATGTCATGAAGCTGAGCAAACGCAGATTTCTGTCCTTCGCGAGCGTTGGCGCGGCTGCGTTTGTCTTCGGTTGCGGTAAGGACGCAACAGCGAAGGCACGCTTTGCTGTCACCTATAGCGATGCAGAGTGGAAGAAGCGCTTGTCGCCGGCGGCTTATCGCGTGCTGCGTCAAGAGGACACCGAGCGCCCATTTACCAGCCCGCTCAACAGCGAAAAGCGCAAGGGTAATTTTGTCTGCGCCGGATGCCAGACCCGGCTGTTTTCATCCAAAACAAAGTTTGAAAGCGGTACTGGCTGGCCTAGCTTTTATGCGCCATTAGCTGGCGGGGTGGGCACACGGACAGACTATAAAATCGGTATCCCACGCACTGAGGTGCATTGCGCACGCTGCGGCGGACATCTTGGTCATGTATTTGACGATGGACCCAAGCCCACAGGCAAGCGATATTGCATGAATGGCGTCGCGATGACGTTTGTGCCGGGCTAATCACGCCAAGCCCAAGCTTCGCAAACCGGTTATTTTGGCGATGCGATGCCTGAAAAATCCAACTCAGTCGGTTTTGTCGTTGCCGCAGCATCGGTCTTGCCGTTACTTTCAATGATTGCGGCAATAGCCGAGGCACGCCCATCCTGCTTGGCATAATCACGTGCCGAATATCCTGCACGGCTATCGGTTTTGTCTGGGTTTGCTCCTGCCTTCAACAATGCGCGGACGGCCTCTGGATTGCGCAATTGCACCGCAAGGATAAGCGCAGTTTCGCCCGAACGGTTTGTTTGGTCGACCACTGCTTTTTTACGGACAAGCCAATCGATGCCATCCACATACCCTAATTGTGTAGCCAACATCAAAGGCGTGGTGCCCTTTTTATCCGCGAGATTGGGGTTTGCGCCTTTCTGCAACAGATAGCCAAGCCACGAGGAATCGCGGCGCTGGATGACGATGTGCAGAGCTGTTTCGCCGGTGCTGCCGTCACGGGTATTGATGATGACACTGCCAGGCTCGGAAAGAAACTTTTCGGCCTCCTCCCCCTTGCGATCTTTGACGGCTTTTAAGAAATTGTAACTGTCCGAAAACTGCGCGTACGCGGCAGGCGCGACTACGCCAACAGCAGCAGGCACGATAAGCCCAGCCGTAAGGCCGAGAAAAAAAGTCTTTTTCAACAGAATCTGCGCCATTTTCACATCCAATATGCTTGATATCTTGCCTTTAGCAGACCATGTCTGGCCCCGCTATGAACAAAACTCCACTTTTCGCGCTCTTGGCGCTCCTTTTCATCTCGGCCTGTAACTCTGCGCCGTCCCAACAACCACTTAGCACGGCGCCGCTGGCAGGCGCGAAAATTGGTGGCGATTTTCTACTGACCGACCAGAATGGCAAAAAACGCAGCTTCAAGGAGTTTGATGGTTCGTATCGCATTGTCTATTTCGGCTATACCAATTGCCCGGACATCTGCACGCCCGATATGCAGAATTTGATGGCTGGCCTTAAAGTGTACGAGAAAAAGAACCCCGACCTTGGCGCAAAGATTCAACCGATTTTCATTACCGTCGATCCATCGCGCGATACGAGCGCAGTTCTAAAGCAATTTGTAAGTGCCTTTCATCCGCGCGCTATTGGCCTGACTGGCACTGAGGCGGAAATTGCCGAAGTTGCTAAGAAATTTGCCATTTATTCAGGCCGTGTTGAAGGCTCCTCGCCCGAAAATTACCTGATGAGCCATAGCCAGACGCCGTATCTGATGGGCCCTAAGGGTGAGCCCTTGGCGCTGATGCCGGCCGATGTCCCGAACACTGATGTCAATGAAGGCGCATCGGATTTGGTGGAGGCGGAACTCGCTAAATGGGTCCGTTGATGTGACCAACGCGCCTTTTTGGGAGGCTCCGATCGAAAGCCTGAATCGCGCGCAATGGGAGGCCTTGTGCGACGGATGCGGCAAATGCTGCCTGAACAAGGTGGAAGATGAGGACACTGGCCGCATTTATCCCACCAATGTTGCGTGCAAATTGCTTGACCTAAAGACCTGCCAATGTGCGGATTATCCCGGGCGCAAGGCGATTGTGCCGGATTGCCTCAGGCTCACGGCCAATAAGATTGACGATTATGTATGGCTGCCGTCAACCTGCGCCTATGTGCTGCGAGCCGCAGGCCAGCCATTGCCCGAATGGCATTATTTGATCAGCGGTAGCCGCGAGACGGTTCATGACGCTGGCATGTCAGTCAAAGGTAGGGCAATATCGGAATTGCATGCTGGACCGCTTGAAAACCATATTATCGAACAGCCTCTCTGATCCCGAGGTAAATATCAAAGGCGAGCGCGTGCCCGTGCGCATCCATCGCAACAGCCGCGCCAAACGTATTTCCATGCGGGCCGACGCGGTCAAACGCGAAATTCGCATAACTATGCCGCCCTATACGCCCACCAATGTGGCACTCGATTTTGTTGCAAAAAAGCGCGAATGGATTGCCACTCGTCTCAACAGCGTTGCCGACGCAGCGCCAATTGCCCCCGGCAGTGAAATTGCTTTTGAGGGCGAGGGCTATATCATAGAATGGCGCGAAGAATGGCCGCGCAACGTCAAATGCAAAGAAGGAAGGCTTCTGCTTGGCGGGCCCGAATCGTCGGTCGAAGCGCGCATCTTGCGCTGGCTAAGGGCCGAAGCCCGTAGGGTTTATACAGAGGAAATCGCATATTATTGCGCTAAGGCAAACGACCCTGTCCCGCGCTTGTCGCTTGGCGATCCGCGCAGCCGCTGGGGCAGTTGTTCGAGCCGAGGCACTATTTCCCTAAGTTGGCGCTTGATTATGGCACCTGTTTCTGTGCGTCGTTCGGTCATTGCGCATGAGGTCGCGCACATTCGCCATATGAACCACAGTGCCCAATTCTACGCGTGGCTTGATACCCTGTATGACGGGAACCGGAAGGCTGCCGATCAGTGGCTCAAAATGCACGGCACGGGCTTGCAGCGGGTCGGGCGATAAGGAGGCAAAGATGCGATGATCTGCAGCTATGAATGTACGTTTTGCACATCCTGCTTCACTGGCGCGCTAAATGGGCAGTACCCCAATTGTGGTGGCGACCTTCAGCCTCGACCGAACCGCATCAAAAATAAGTTGGCTTAGCCCTTCGCACCAGTCCCCAGCGCGCCATATTTTTGCTCGAAACCGGCAACATCGCCAGCCGCAAGTAATTGGGCTTGGTCGATCCAATTATCCCGTGTGATCCGGCCGGCAAAGGCGCCAAGCTGGGCATCGATTTCAGACACATCGGCGGCGGTCCAGTTGGCAACCTGCGCAAAGCTGGTTACGCCAAGACCCTTGAGCAGAGTATTGACCTTGGGGCCCAAGCCCTTGATCAGCTCAAGATTTTCAGGGATCGATGATACTGGAACAGGCTTGGCCGCCTTTGCCTTGGGCGCAGCTTGCGCTTTTGCCTTTTCTGCTTTGGCCTTGGGTGCGTTCTCCGCCTTGGCTTTTTTTACCTTCTCGGCCTTTGCTTTGGGTGCTTTTTGGGCTTTTACTTTTTCTACTTTAACCTTTGGCACTTTTTCGGCCTTTGCCTTTTCAGCAACAGGCTTTGGCGCAGCGGCTTTGGGCGCGGCTGCTTTTTTCGTGGCGGCGGTCTTCACCGGAGCCTTGGCCGTCTTCGACACTGGCACGTCGGCCTTAACAACAGCCGCAGGGGGCTGCGCAATGTCTTTAGGCGCGCTGTCCGTTGTCTTCTTCGCGCCGCCCAGCGGCAGTAGCCACCATAACAATATAGCAACGATCAGAACCGCACCGATGATGATGATTAAATTGTTGGACAATGTATTTCTCCCCGAAGGATACCAAAACATAGCAGCTAACTAAGCAAATTCATGCTCGCGTGAAAGTGTTAATCCGTGACAGAAAAGTTTGCCGTTCAAGGCGTACCTGACGCTGCCTCACGCGCGACCTCTCGCCAGCCAATATCTTTGCGGCAAAAGCCACCTGGGAAATCGATACAGTCAACCGCGGCATAAGCCGCTGCTTGCGCTTCGGTTACGTTGGCGCCTGTCGCGGTAACATTAAGCACGCGGCCTCCTATAGCCACCAACTGACCATTGATTTCAGCGGTTCCCGCATGAAAGACCGTGGCGCCTGAAACCGTCCCCAGCCCAACGGCGCCGCCTTTTTCTGGTGCCGCGGGATATCCATTGGCCGCCATAACAATCGTTAACGCGGCTTGGTGCGAAAACAGCGGGCATTCCGCATGCGCCAGCGTCCCTGTGGCAACAGCGAGCATCAATGCGGCAAGATCGCCCTCAAAACGCGTCATCAAAACCTGGCATTCGGGGTCGCCAAAGCGGGCATTATATTCAATGAGCTTGGGGCCTTCGTCGGTCAGCATAAGGCCCGCAAACAGCACACCGGAATAGGGCATGTCGTTGGCGGCCATATAGGCGACGGTCGGCCTGATGATGCGCTCCATCACCTGCGCCTGCAATGTGTCGGTAAGAACAAAAGCGGGTGAATACGCCCCCATGCCGCCGGTATTAGGCCCCGTGTCACCATCGCCCACGCGCTTGTGATCCTGCGCTGAACCAAAGGCAACAACATCGCGGCCGTCGGTCAAAGCAAAGAAACTTGCTTCTTCACCCGCCATAAATTCTTCAAGCACCACCGACGCGCCAGCATCCCCGAAACCGCCGCCGAACATATCATCAATGGCGGCCTCGGCCTCGGCACGCGTTTCGGCGATGATGACGCCTTTGCCCGCTGCCAAGCCGTCTGCCTTGATCACATAAGGCGCATCAAATGCGTCCAACCCCTTCAGCGCCGATGCCTTTCTGTCATAGCGGGCGTAGCCAGCGGTCGGGATGCCGGCCGCCGCGCACATATCCTTGGTGAAGCCTTTCGACCCCTCCAATTGCGCTGCTTTCTGATTGGGGCCAAAAACGGGGATACCGGCGTCACGCAAGCTGTCGCCCAGACCGCTGACCAAAGGTGCCTCAGGCCCGACTACAACCAAGCCAATATCGTGCCCAGCGCAGAACGCGATCACAGCCGCGTGATCGGCGATGCTGATATCTACCAGTTCAGCCTCTTGCGCGATCCCGGGATTGCCCGGCGCCGCAAAGAGTGTATCGCAATTTGGCGATTGCGCGAGCTTCCACGCCAGCGCATGTTCGCGACCGCCCGAACCAATGAGCAAGATATTCATGTCCGCAAATGACCCCTTTGAAACTGCCGACCCGCAAGTCGCTCGCCTGTTAGCCGAGGAGCGCCCCGGCGACAATGCCCAGGCGATGAGCGTGTCCGAACTGTCGCTTGC
>NZ_JBIKPH010000178.1:0-3633 GCF_044357595.1 Sphingorhabdus sp.
CCGAAATATCCCGCATGAAGTCGTCGGACAAAAGCTTTTCGTCCATCCGCGCCAGCCGCTCGGTCCGCGTCTGCTCAACCTTCGGTGCCGCAGGCTTAGGTGCGGCGCGCTTTACCGGCTCGGCAAAAATCGGCGCCGCAACGGCGGTGGCAATTTCGGTGGATTTTTTAACAACGGCCTCAATTGTTGGCGCGGGATTGGCTTGGTTCGCGCTTGGCGCAGCGTCAATGTCGGCCGAAGCCATCATCACTGGCTTGGTCGCTTGCAGATCACCCGTCAGTTCCGCAAGTGCAGCCTCACCGCTAACGAACTGGTTGGCCATTGGTGGTTGATAACCGTACAAAAGCTCGTTCCATTCCTCAAGCTGCTGCAGACTAGCGCGCGTGCGGATTTCGGCTTGAAGGAAGCTGATTTCACGCTTTGTTTCCAATATGTTGCGATCAACAGCAACCAGATTGCTGTGCATCGCGGCAACGTTCAACGACAATGGGTATAACAGGATTGCAACCATGAACACCAAAGCCAGCCAGCCGATATTCTGAAGTCTTTTCATGGCGAGACTCATGCTGCCAGTCCTCCTATTGCCCATGCGGGTGCGTGTGTGCGGGTTGCGGAACGTAATGTTGCTGAACGGGACCGTGGATTACGGGCCAACTCGGCATCCGATGGCCGGACCGCTTTATCAGCTTTGTCGAAAGTGGGCGCAGGACCGTCATTACCAACCATTGGCACATGCCGTGACCCTGCGGCTTCTGCGCCACTACGACGGCGCAAAAATTGCTTTACGATGCGATCTTCAAGACTGTGAAAGGTAACCACAGCCAGACGACCCCCGGGCTTCAAAATGCGCTCTGCAGCTTCCAGCCCGTCGGTCAACTCATCCAGTTCGCGGTTCACATGAATGCGGATGGCCTGAAACGCACGAGTTGCGGGGTCTTTCGGCGCGCCGGGCTTATGGCCAACGGCCTTGCGGACGATTGCAGCGAGCTGCGCAGTTGTCGTGATGGGACGCGCAGCCACAATCGAACGCGCGATACGGCGTGAACGATGCTCTTCGCCATACCGAAAGATGATGTCGGCAATATCCGCTTCTTCAGCTTCGTTAACGAAGTCGGCAGCCGACATGCCGTCCTGACCCATGCGCATATCAAGCGGGCCGTCCTTCTGGAAGGAAAAGCCGCGCTCTGCGCGATCAAGCTGCATCGACGAAACGCCAATGTCGAGCACGACGCCATCGACCGACATGATACCATCAGCCATCAGGACATCGTCCATGTTAGAAAAACAGGCCGAGTAAAGACGCAAAGCACCTTCACTCCGGCCTGCAAGGTCCGCACCTTCGTTAAGTGCATCGGGATCGCGGTCGAACGCGTAAACGCGCGCACCACCAGCCAGTATCGCCTGGCTGTATCCACCCGCACCAAAGGTACCATCCACGATCTCAGCGCCCGGGGTGATGGGCAGAGAGTGAATTACTTCATCCAGTAAAACTGAAATATGTGGGGCGAGCGCGCTCATTTGTCGCGCTTTGCCTGGGACAGCCAATAATTCAGCTCGTCCTTAATGGGGTTAAACGCTGCAGGCGCTTCTTTGAGGAAGACATCAGGGTTCCACAGCATGAAGTGCGTTGTCGCGCCAAAGAAGAAAGCGCGGTCGTTAATGCGACCAAAATGCTTAAGCATAGGCGAGAGAACGAAGCGGCCACTTGCCTCAAAAGCGGTTTCAAAAATCGAAGAAGCCGAAACGCCAGCCATTTCCCGGTCAAATTCGGTACCCCGGTTAACTGCGCTTTGCCATTGCGCCTCAATGTCGGCACGCAGCTTAAGACGCTCGGACCCGCCAAAGCCAATCAGGCAAGGTAAGCTGGAATGGCGGGAAATACAGACATTGTTGCTGCCGCTCGACTGCTGTACGCTGTCACGTAGCTCGGCGGGAATGGTCGTACGGCCCTTGGCGTCGACAGTCGACACCCCCGAACCTGCATAGACGACCAACGCTGACACTACCTGAGCCACCCCCCAATAAAGGGTGGAAATTACCAATCATGACGAAACACGCGTCATGCGGACGCCGTAACGACCGATAGAATCAGGAATCCACCCCTTGAAGCCATGGTCATAACAAGGGAATTCATGGATGAAAAGGGGGATTTTATGGGAATGCTTAATTTTTATGACAAAATTTACCGAAATTCCCTTGTTTTTACAGTTCCCCCCAAATTGCCATGCGTAATGCACCCCAATATAAGCACCCAAAATCGGCTAAATTACCGGTCTTTGAGCAGTTAATTGCATAAAATTCTTCTGCGCCCGTCATTTTCCCACAAAATCCCCATTAAGCGCATTATTGGATTTCAACGCCATCAACAGCGCTTCGACAAAGGCCAAATTGGCGAACTCGTCACCTCCGGTGAGTATGCGCATCCCCTGTCCTTCCCAAAAGGCAGCGTCTAACATGTCGGCATCGGCAACCAACACCGCGCGCCCCTTACCGATCCGGCAATCCGCCAACAGGCCCTTGGCGGAAATGCTGCAGCGCGGGCTTATTGTCCCTTTGGGAAGCCATTCGCCGGGCGTTACGGTGCGTATATTGAAAGCGCCGATCTTGCGGATAACACGCGGGCTGTCATCGGTAATGGGCAAAACCAGCTCAAGCCCCCAATGTGTGAACAAGGGGGAAAGTAAAGATGTAAACAACGGGCGCCTCTTGTCCCCCAACGGATACAGGCTGCCCCATTGCAAAGCAGGGTCCGCCAGTATCAACAGCCGACCGCCGCTCCGAACCCAATTGTCCAAGCGCACGAGCTCCGCCGAAGCAAAAGCCCGCGGTTGAGCAAGCAAGAGCAGTTGCCCGTTGCGTGGTTGCCATGTCGTCAGGTCATCGATGAGGTCAATGTCGTAACGCTGGTCAAGGCGTGCGAAAGCAGGGTGCGGCGCGGCATCCTGGGTAAGGTCAGCTTCAATGCCCCCCTCACTCCACTGCAACGGCAATGTTGTCATGAGGGCTAGGGCCGCCTTTGGCCTATCATCTACGGACCGCGTGTAGGCAAATCCTGCAAACAGCAGCAGGGCCAATGATACGGCAAGCAGCGCGACAAAAAGCCGCGTTCTGCCCCCAAAGCGGGCAAATCTATCAGTCACCAAATTACCGCCGCGGCGCGGGTGCGGATTGCCGCGGCGCTGGCGCGGCTCCATTGGCAGGCTGATCAGTCCCAGAATCGTTGGCGACCGGCGTGACGCCCAATTCGGCCAGCGGCTCAGCAGGCGTTGAGCCATTGCCCGCGGTCAAGGGAGCCGCCCCTGGCATGCCGCCAGCTTGCGGCGCTGGCCTAACCCGATCGAGAACCATGCTTGCCAGTGTTACGAACAGCAGCACGATGACAAGGCCGACGACACCAACCTGAATGCGTTGAACTGCGGATTGCCTTTGCTGGACCATCTGCTTCCTCCTCTAAACCCGATATTGCCTTTAGCTGTCCGTTTGCCAAGGCATTACGGGAAGGTTTTTACTGCGCATCCATGCGGGATTATAGATGGTGGACAGATACCGGAAACCCGTGTCGCACAAGATGGTAACAATGCGCTTACCCGGCCCCAATTGTTTGCCCAACGCGATCGCGCCTGCCACATTGAT
>NZ_JBIKPH010000179.1:0-3630 GCF_044357595.1 Sphingorhabdus sp.
AAGGTCATGTTCACATCAACGCCGGCGCTGTCCTTATAATCTCCCAAAGTGGTCTCACCAATATAGGTGTCCCAATTATAGAAGTTCAGCTTGGCCTCTTCGCCATTGGCGAGCTTTGCCGCTTCTTTCTCTCCGCAACCGGCCAGCGCGCCCGTCAGTGAAAATCCAACGGCGGCAACACCCATGCCCTTAAGCATAGCCCGCCGATTGCTACCGGCATGCAAAAACGTTTTAAAATCCATGACAAATCTCCCGCTGAAGTACGAAACATGAAGATGACATGCTGAACTAATATCAGGCCTTAGAAAAGCCCTTTTTTCCATGCCTTGCGGCGCAATCTAATTACGAATATTCGCAATTATTGTGCGCGCAGCATGCTTACTTCAGTACTGGCTTTGCTTCCGTATCGACAGCAGCCTGAACCGCTTTATAAAATGCTTCGCGTTGAACGCCAACGGTGTCTGGGTCAGTCGCCTTTGGCCAATTGCTGTTCGATGCGATCACGAGGTTGCGCTTGGGATCAATGAAGATGCCCTGCCCAAATATGCCCTGCGCCGCAAAGCTACCGTCGTCATAGGTCCACCATTGGTAACCATAGCCTTTGCCGGCCATGCCAATGTCCGCCTGCTTACTTGTTGCAGGGGAAAGCCAATCGTCAGGCAAAATGCCAACGCCGTTGATTTTTGCACCGCCCATTATGAATGCGCCAAAACGCGCGTAATCACGGGTCGATGCCTGAATGCAGCAGCCGCTAATTTCATGCCCTGTTGAACCCAAAAGCCAGGTTGCGTCCTGCTCCATACCAAATGGTGCCCAGACCTTCTCCGACAAATAGCTGGAAAGCGTCTTTTTCGTGGCCGAACTGACCAATACGCCAATCAAATTGGTTTCGCCGGTTTTATAGACCCATTTGGTTCCAGCTGGTGCCTCACGCGGCAATTTGCGCATGTAACTGACCGTTACATCCATGCCTTTTTCGGCCTTGTGCAAATTGAACAAAGCAACATCGGATTTAGGATCGGTATAGTCCTCATTCCATTTTACGCCCGAGGTCATGGTCAGCAGTTGCTTGATAGTCACATCGTCATAAGCCGAGCCCTTAAGGTCCGGGATATAGGCGGAAACCTTATCATCGATGCTCTTGATATAGCCATCCTTTATCGCCGCGCCGACCATGGTCGACGTAAAGGATTTAGCGACCGAAAAACTCGTCCATTTGCCCTGCGCCGTGAAATCGAGACCGTATTTCTCCATCCGCACTTTGCCGTCCTGCAATATGACAAGACCGGCCGTGCGTTGCGCTTTCATATAGGCATCAACGTCCATGCCGATTTTCAGCGGCTCACCCGCAGGCAAAGGATAAACCGTATCGCCTTTTGCAATGACGTTGGCCTTTGCAAGGATGGGGATTCGGTCCATTGTACGGAAACCGGCGTCGCGTTGCTCTACGCTCCAGAACAGCACGTTAGAGTCCGTTGGCAAATGGGATATGAGCGCCTTCATATCCTTGTCTGCACTCACCCAAAAACCGCCCGCTGCCGCTGCAACGAAAAGTAACGCCCCGAATATCCATTTTTTCATCCTACTTCCCCAAAGATCATCTTTTAGCCAAAGTCACCTGAGCGACATTAATGCCCCCGCTGCTGAATCCTCCCTCGCTTTACATCAGATAATAGCGCCAAAGCGAAGTGAATTTATCGCCAAAGCCGGTTGGTAAAATTCATTGCGCAAACAACTGTAGTCATTGCGAAAGGCCTTAGCGCGCCTTATGTACCTAACACACGCCATGTAAATGGCTGGATTGATAGGCAGTTTGCCAAGTGGAGGAGCGCGTTAGATGCATAAGAACTTTTTGAAATTTCTTCTGGTACCCGTCGCGGCGGCTTCGTTGGCCGGATGCGGGATCAACAGTGTTCCCACGGCCGAAGAAAATGCCAAGGCGAAATGGGCTGATGTCCAAGCCGCGTTTCAAGAGCGCGCGAACCTGATCCCCAACCTTGCCAATGTTGTGAAAGGTGCAGCAGCGCAAGAAAACAAAACGCTTACCGAGGTCATTGAAGCACGCGCACGTGCCACATCTCCGAACATTCAAGTGAACCCTAATGACCTAAACGATCCTGCAAAAATGGCGGCGTTTCAGCGCGTGCAGAACCAGTTGTCGGGAAGCCTTTCGCGATTGCTGGTCTCGGTTGAGCAATATCCGCAGCTGAAAAGCCAAGAAGGCTATCTGAAGCTGCAGGATCAATTGGAGGGTCAGGAAAACCGCGTACGCATCACTTTGCGTGATTATAACGAAGCGGTGCGTGGCTATAACACCACCATTCGCACTTTCCCGGACATCATCGGTGCCAAGATCATCCACGGTGCCAAGCCCATGATCCCTTATCAGGCAACAACGCCCGGTGCAGAATCCGCACCGAAGCTAGATATGGCGCCAGCGACCTAATCCTGTCCGGGAATTGAACATGAATAAGGCCCTTGGCCTGCTTATTGCGTTGCTGCTGGCCCTCACCGGTCAAGCAGCAGTGGCGCAGAATTTTCCAAAACTGACCGGCCGTGTGGTTGATCAGGCCAACTTGCTTGATCCGCAGCAAGAAGCCGCGCTCAGCGCGAAACTGGAGGGGCTGGAAGCCCGCACTAAACGCCAGTTGGTTGTGACAACGCTAGCCAGCCTCGAAGGCTATGAGATATCCGATTACGGCTACCGACTTGGTCGCGCATGGGCAATCGGGCAGGATGGCAAGGGCGAGACCGAAAAAGACAATGGCGCAATCCTGATCGTTGCGCCGAACGAACGCAAAATGCGCATTGAGGTCGGTTACGGCCTTGAGCCCGTGCTAACCGATGGCTTGTCTTCCACAATCATCCGCAACGACATCACCCCGCGCTTTAAGGAAGGTGATTTTGCCGGTGGCATCAATGCAGGCGTTGACCGCATCGTGACTCAGCTCGAACTGCCTGCGGACGAAGCGGCGAAGATAGCAAGCGCGGCACAGCAATATAACAAACGTGATAAAGGCATACCTTTTGGCGCGATTATCTTCATCTTGTTCATGATCTTCTTTGTGTTCCTACCAATGATCCGTTCCACAAATGGCGGCGGGCGTAAGCATCGGCGCAGCGGCATGGGGCCGGTGATCATCTGGGGTGGCGGAGGTTTTGGCGGAGGCGGATTTGGCGGCGGAGGCTTTGGCGGCGGTGGCGGCAGCTTTGGCGGCGGTGGCGGCAGCTTTGGCGGCGGCGGCGCCTCAGGCGGCTGGTAGGAATATTGAACATGGGCTTACGTAAAATCAGTCAATTCACCGAAACCGACCATGCGATAGTGGTTGCCGCAGTCGCGGATGCAGAACGGCTGACAACCGGCGAAATCGTCACGATCGTGACTGACCTGTCGGACCATTATGACGATATCGCCATGGCTTGGGCAAGTGCGATCGCGTTCATTGCCTTGGTCAGCTATGCGACTTCTCCTGAATTTTACATGGGCCTGATTGATGCCTTTTCGGGCGGGTGGCGCCATGAATATACGACGGCGGAATATGCAGCATTTTTGTTGGCGGCAGTTGCGCTCAAATGGATCGGGACATGGTTTATCCTCAAATGGATGCCATTGCGCCTCGCCCTTACGCC
>NZ_JBIKPH010000095.1:0-9776 GCF_044357595.1 Sphingorhabdus sp.
CTGCGGGTTGGCCAGTTATCACGCGCGATCAGGTAAAGGCGGCTTTGTGCGCGCCGGGTATGCCATTCGAGATGGAAACTGCCGAGATCGAAGGCGTGCCAACGCGCGTCTGGAAGAACGCTTTGCCGAATCTCGCCGTACTTGCCGAACATGCCAAGACATCTTTTGGTGAACGTGAGTTCGTGGTCTATGAAGATGAACGCGTGACCTATGCGGCGTGGCACCGTGCGGTTGCGACGCTGGCACAAGCGCTGCAAGACCACGGCGTCAAAAAGGGCGGCCGCGTTGCGCTTGCCATGCGCAACTTACCCGAATGGCCCGTCGCCTTTTTTTCCGGCGCGGTAATAGGCGCGATTGTCGTGCCATTAAACGCATGGTGGACGGGCGAAGAGCTTGCCTTCGGCTTAGCCGATTCGGGCGCGGCGGTTCTAATCTGCGATGCCGAACGCTGGGACCGCATCGCGCCTCACAAAGCAGACATGCCTGCGCTTCAACATGTGTTGGTAGCCCGCGCAAACGACACTGCGATGGTCGCACCCGCAATAACTCTCGAAAGCGTGATTGGCGGACCAAAAAGCTATGTCGATTTGCCAGATCTGGCGTTGCCCGAAGTCGCAATTGCGCCCGACGATGCAGTCACTATTTTTTATACCAGCGGCACAACCGGCAAACCCAAAGGCGCATTAGGGTCACATCGCAATTTGCTTACCAATGGCCTTTCCAGCGCCTATTCAGGCGCCGCGACCGTGCTGCGTCGAGGTGATGCTTTGCCTGAGCCAAGCATTCGGGCTTCATTGCTTGTTATCCCGATGTTCCACGTCACGGCTTGCTCCGCATCGATGATGCCTACGATCCAAGCGGGTCATAAAATCGTACTCTTGCACAAATGGGATACAGTGAAGGCGTTTGAGATTATCGAGCGCGAGAAGATAAATGCAACTGGCGGCGTACCTTTCATCGCCTGGCAGTTGATCGAACATCCCGACCGCGCAGAATATGATCTCAGCTCTATCGACGCGATCAGCTATGGCGGTGCACCGTCTGCGCCTGAACTGGTCAGCAAGATTTACGAAATTTTTGGTGCATTCCCGGGCAATGGCTGGGGCATGACTGAAACCATGGCGACAGTGACCTCGCATGTTGCCGAAGATTATCTAAATCGCCCCGACAGCTGCGGTCCAGCTGTTGCCGTGTCAGACCTGAAAATCATGTCGGAGGATGGCACCACCGAATTGCCAATCGGCGAGGTCGGCGAATTATGGGCGCGCGGCCCGCAAATCGTCAAAGGTTATTGGAACCGGCCAGATGCCACCGCAGAGACTTTTGTCGATGGTTGGGTTCGCACGGGCGATCTTGCGCGGGTAGACGACGAAGGTTTTTGCTTCATCGTTGACCGCGCCAAAGACATGATCATCCGCGGCGGCGAGAATATCTATTCGTCGGAAGTCGAGAATATTCTCTATGAACATCCGGCGGTCACGGACGCTGCATTGGTAGGCATGCCGCACCAGACCTTAGGTGAAGAACCCGCCGCTGTCGTGCATTTGGCACCGGGTGCCAGCGCCACAGAGGACGAACTTCGCACCTGGGTCAGCGCACGGCTGGCGAAGTTCAAGGTGCCAGTGAAGATCATTTTTACGCAGGATACTTTACCACGTAACGCCAACGGCAAAATCCTCAAACGCGAATTAAAGGCCCTGTTCTGACGCGGCACGGCGGGCTTTTCCGATTTGTTTTTGATGCTGCGGCGCACTATAGGGCGCTAAATCAGAATTAAAGGAAATCTCCCATGAGCCATGCCGATCCCGTTGTAATCCTGTCCTACGCCCGCACGCCGATGGGTGGGATGCAAGGGGCATTGTCTGACATTTCAGCGACCGACCTTGGCGCGACTGCTGTTAAGGCTGCGGTTGAGCGCTCTGGCGTTGAAGGCGCAATGATTGAGCGGATCTACATGGGCTGCGTCTTACCCGCAAGCTTGGGGCAAGCCCCTGCCCGTCAGGCCGCGATCAAGGCTGGCTTACCCAAATCTGTGCAGGCAACGACCGTGAACAAGGTGTGCGGTTCAGGCATGCAGACCGTCATCATGGGCAGCGAAGCGTTGGCCGCTGGTTCTGTTGATTATGTCATCGCCGGCGGTATGGAAAGCATGACAAACGCCCCCTATTTGCTGAAAAAACATCGCGGCGGCGCGCGCATTGGTCATGATACGGCTTATGACCACATGTTCCTTGATGGCCTTGAAGATGCATATGAAGCTGGCCGCGCTATGGGCACGTTCGCGCAGGACACCGCCAACGATTATCAACTGACTCGCGAGGCGCAGGACGCATATGCGATTGAATCGCTGCGCCGCGCCCAAAGCGCGATTGCCAATGGCGCGTTTAAGCAAGAAATCGTTGCCGTGACCGTCGCCACCCGCAAAGGCGATGTCATTGTCGACACGGACGAGCAACCCGGCAAGGGCATGCCCGACAAGATTCCAACGCTGAAGCCTGCCTTTGCCAAAGACGGCACGATTACTGCTGCAACGAGTTCGTCGATCTCCGACGGTGCTGCTGCGCTTGTCCTGACCCGTCAGTCGGTGGCGGCTGCCAACGGACAGACCCCTATTGCTCGTATCGTGGCGCACGCCGCGCATGCGCAGGAACCTTCGGCATTCACTACGGCTCCCATTGGCGCAATAAACAAATGCCTCGAAAAGGCAGGCTGGACCATTGACGATGTTGATCTATTCGAAGTGAATGAGGCCTTTGCCTGCGTCGCGATGTTTGCGATGCATGACCTTGGCATTCCGCATGACAAGATCAACGTCCATGGCGGTGCCACTGCGCTTGGTCATCCCATTGGCGCATCGGGTGCGCGGATCATCACGACCTTGGTCGCAGCGCTGCAACGCCATGGCAAGAAACGCGGGCTTGCCTCGCTCTGCATTGGTGGCGGCGAAGCGACGGCGCTCGCAATTGAGCTGATCTAAACGTCGACAACGCCCGGCATTATGAATATCGTCTTCGTCTTGTTCGACAATGTCACCCAACTCGATTTTACCGGGCCAGTGCAGTTTCTGTCGCGCCTGCCCGGCGCAAAGGTACATGTTGTTAGCAAAGACGGCGCAGCGGTTAAGACTGATTGCGGTTTTTCAATCTTGCCACGCTCCGGCTTTGCGCAATGCCCGCAAGCAGATGTTTTGTGTGTACCCGGCGGCCATGGCGTACGTGACGCGATAGCAGACCAAGTGATTGTTGATTTTGTGCGCCAGCAAGCCAAGGGTGCCGATTACATCACCAGCGTTTGTACAGGCGCGTTCATCTTTGGCACCGCGGGCTTACTTCAAGGCAAAAAGGCAACGTGCCATTGGGCTTACACGCAGTTGCTGCCCCTTTTCGGCGCAATGCACCAGCCAACGCGGGTCGTGCGTGATGGCAATCTCATCACCGCTGGCGGCGTAACCTCAGGTATTGATTTCGCACTTGAGCTCATTGCAGCGATCTCGGGTGAGGACGTAGCCCGAACTATCCAGCTTGCATTGGAATATGATCCCGCCCCGACTTTTGGTGGTGGCTCACTTGCGCATTCTAAGGAAGAAACTGTGCGCAGCCTGCGCGCAAGCGTCTACGACAAGGCTGCGGCAGAAATGGAAATCGCGATCAAAGCTATAATTTAATCCATTGATTAAATTTCGACTGGACGCAGGCTAAGCATCGGCATAGCGTTCGACCCACGGGGGAGAGAAAAATGTTAAAAAAGCTTTTGGTCGCAACAGCATGTGCAGGCGCGGCATTGTTATTGGGTTCCTGCCAAAAAGGGGCGCTAGAGTCTGATAATCCAGCGTTTGCCGCGATTGATGGTGATTATCTAAAAACCGGCGGCGACGGCTCCAATTGGGCAATGACCGGTTTCAATTATGACGAACAAAGGCATAGTCCGCTCACGAAAATTAATGACAGCAATGTGCAAGATTTGGGCATCGCTTGGTTTGCCGACCTCCCCGATGCGCGCGGCCAAGAAGCGACGCCAGTCGTGGTCGACGGTAAGATGTTTGTGTCGACCGCATGGTCGAAGGTTTTTGCCTATGATGCCAAAACCGGCAAGCCATTGTGGAGCTTTGACCCCAAAGTCGACAAGGCGCGCGGCGTCAAAGCCTGCTGCGACGTCGTCAATCGCGGAGTTGCGTTTTGGAAGGGCAGCGTTTTCGTTGGTACAATTGATGGCCGCCTGATTTCGCTTGATGCCAGCACCGGAAAGCAAAATTGGAGCGCGCAGACACTGGATCTCAAATCCAATGGCACGATCACCGGCGTACCGCGCGTGGTGAAGGACAAGGTCGTTATCGGCTTCGGTGGAGCGGAATTTGGCGCACGGGGGTATGTCACTGCGTACGATGCCGCCACTGGCGCGCAAGCTTGGCGCTTCTACACGACGCCAAACGCCACTGGCAAACCCGACAATGCCGCGAGCGACGACATCCTGAAAACGGCAGCAACCAGTACTTGGAGCAGCAAGCCCAAAAAGGGTGACTGGCGTGAAAGCGGCGGCGGCGGTACGGTTTGGGACGCTATTGTTTACGATGCGGAGTTAGATCAGCTCTATCTTGGCGTTGGCAACGGCAACCCTTGGAACCACGGCATTCGTTCAAATGGCGAAGGCGACAATCTGTTCCTGTCTTCCATTGTCGCGCTGAAACCGGATACGGGCAAATATGTCTGGCATTATCAGGAAACACCGGCCGAAAGCTGGGATTACACCGCAACGCAGCCGATCATATTGGCCACAGAAAAGCGGAACGGCAAGGATCGTAAGGTTCTGTACCATGCGCCCAAAAACGGCTTTTTCTTTACTATCGACCGCTTGAATGGCAAGTTGCTGTCGGCAAACCCGTTCATCGACGGCATTACCTGGGCGACGGGTTACGACCTGAAGACCGGACGGCCGATTGAGAACCCCGCAGCGCGATATGAAAAAACCGGCAAGCTTTATTTGGCCAACCCGTCCGCGCTGGGCGCGCATAACTGGCACCCGATGAGTTTTAACCCGGCCACTGGCCTTGTTTATATTCCCGCTATGTACATCGGCGGCGCGTATCTCCCACCAGTTGCGCCGAATGAACAGGAGCGCAAACCGATTGGTTTTAATGTCGGCGGGGCAATGGCCACGGCTGACCTACCCGATGACACCAATTTCGTAAAGGCCGTGAAAGCAGCAACGACAGGCAAGCTGGTGGCGTTCGATCCAAAAACAGGCAAAGCGAAATGGACTGTTAACCATCCTGCATCCTGGAATGGCGGCACGATGACCACTGCCGGAAACCTAGTATTTCAAGGCACGGCGATGGGCGAGTTCCGGGCGTATGCTGCGGACACAGGCAAGCAATTGCTAAACCTTAATGTGCAGTCAGGGGTGCTCTCGGGCGCCTCGACCTATACCGTTCATGGCGAACAATATGTTGCGTTCATGACCAGCAAGGGCGGTGCATTCCCACTTGTGTCGGGTTATGCCGGTGCAACTAGCGCCGCGGTGCCCAACCTGCCCCGTTTGATCGTACTCAAGCTGGGTGGCAAGATTGCGCTGCCCGCCTTGCCGGAAACGCCGCCTTATGTCTGGGCACCGCCCAAGCAGTTCGGCACACCAGCCGATATCGCAGCAGGTGGATCAAACTTCCAGCGCTATTGCCTCGTCTGCCACGGCCCAGGTGCGGTTGGAAACGGCGTCCTGCCCGATCTGCGCAAATCTGGGGCCATTGCAGATGCCGCGGTCTGGAAATCCGTTGTCATAGACGGAATATTGAAAAGCAACGGTATGGTCAGCTTTAGCTCCGTGCTTACCCCGAAAGAAGCAGAGCAAATGCGCGCTTATGTTGTGAGCCGCGCGCATTACGCCAAGATAAACGACGCCGCTTTGGGCGGAGGCAGCAAAAAGGCGGGCAAGTAAAACTGCTGCCCATGAATCTGGCATCTGCCTAAAATTTAGGCAGATGCCAGCGCCTCGATAACCTGAAAATCCAGTGTTTGTGTGTAAGTCGATCTGGCACGATACTTGATAAGTCCAAACTATCATCCGCGAGCGCGGAGCCTCCGTCTCACGCGGCATACAGGAGAAAGTCATGAAAAAGATCGAAGCGATCATCAAGCCGTTCAAACTGGATGAGGTAAAAGAGGCGCTGCATGAAGTTGGTGTATCGGGCATCACAGTAACCGAAGCCAAGGGTTTTGGCCGTCAGAAGGGCCATACCGAATTGTATCGCGGCGCAGAATATGTGGTCGACTTCCTGCCTAAGGTGAAGCTTGAGGTTGTTGTCGAAGACGGCCTTGCCGACCGCGTGGTCGAAGCAATCGCTGCCGCAGCGCAAACCGGACGCATCGGCGATGGCAAGATTTTCGTTATCCCCGTTGAGACTGCATTGCGCATTCGTACGGGCGAACGCGATAACGATGCCGTCTAAAAAATCCAAATCAGTCAAAAAAGACAAGCAAAAGAAGGAACGCGCTATGGGCACTTCAGCCAAGGACATTATCAAACGTATCAAGGACGAGGAAATCGAGTGGGTCGATGTCCGTTTCACTGATCCAAAGGGCAAGTGGCAGCATCTAACGATGTGCGCTGGCGTCATCGGTGAAGATGAGCTGGAAGACGGCCTGATGTTTGATGGTTCTTCGATCGAAGGTTGGAAGGCAATCAATGAATCCGACATGATCCTGAAGCCAGATCTTGAAGCGGTTTACATCGATCCGTTCTCGGCCACGCCGATGATGATCATTTTCTGCGACATCGTAGAGCCTTCGACTGGCGAACTTTACAGCCGCGACCCACGTTCGACCGCCAAGCGCGCCGAAGCCTATCTGAAAACAACTGGCATTGGCGACACGGTCTATGTCGGCCCAGAAGCTGAATTCTTCATGTTTGACGATGTGCGTTTCGAAAACAGCTACAGCACATCCTATTACAAGATTGATGATATCGAACTGCCCACCAACAGCGGTACGAAATATGAAGGCGGCAACATGGGGCATCGCCCGCGTGCCAAGGGCGGCTACTTCCCGGTAGCACCTGTTGATAGCGCGATGGATATCCGTGGCGAGATGGTTTCGACCATGTTGGAAATGGGTCTGCCTTGCGACAAGCACCATCATGAGGTTGCCGCGGCTCAGCATGAGCTTGGTTTGACCTTTGGCACGCTGACAGAGACCGCTGACCGCATGCAAATCTACAAATATGTCGTGCATCAGGTGGCACATGCATATGGCAAGACAGCAACGTTCATGCCCAAGCCAATCAAGGAAGATAACGGTTCGGGTATGCACACCCATTTGTCGATCTGGGAAGGCAAAACACCTCTCTTTGCTGGCGACGGTTATGCCGGGCTCTCCGACATGTGCCTGTATTTCATCGGCGGCATCATCAAGCATGCCAAAGCGATCAACGCTTTTTCAAACCCGACGACGAACAGCTACAAGCGTCTGGTTCCAGGCTATGAAGCGCCTGTGTTGCTTGCCTATTCGGCACGTAACCGTTCGGCCTCATGCCGTATTCCCTATGGTGCAGGCTCCAAGGCCAAGCGCGTGGAAGTGCGCTTCCCCGACGCAATGGCAAACCCGTATCTATGCTATGCCGCTTTGTTCATGGCCGGCCTTGACGGCATCCAGAACAAGATCCACCCTGGCGAGGCGATGGATAAGAACTTGTATGACCTGCCACCTGCAGAGCTTGCGCTGGTTCCAACTGTCGCTGGTTCGCTTCGTGAAGCGTTGGATTGTCTGGCCGCAGATCACGACTTCCTGTTGAAGGGTGACGTGTTCTCGAAGGACCAGATTGAAAGCTATATAGAATTGAAGATGGAAGACGTCGCCCGTTGGGAAATGACGCCAAGCCCCGTCGAATTCGACATGTACTATAGCTACTGATCCCGACGCATCGGATCGCTAGCTAAAGGCCCGGCAGTTGGGGGACTGCCGGGCCTTATCTTTATACAACTGCTGTGCGGACCTTTGATTAGGCTGCTCAGTAATTGCGGGCTTGGCGCCAGTTTTTGTCAAGCCGCTTAATCGATCAAGGCGTTTTTCAAGCAACTGCGCTTCACGCTGCGTAAGGCGACCATCGCGGTTGAACTGACGGTTTTGGGCCTCAATCGCGGTCAGTTCGCGGCGGGCATATTGCGCACTGTTTTGCGTGATACGCCGCGATTGAAACCCGGAACGCACATATTCACGCATCCATATGATGCGCGTCGAAATATCGGTAGGCATTTGCCCAAGGTCATGGGGCCCCGTACCTGGACGATATTGGTTATCGTTTGATCGATAATAGTCGACCTGTGTCGAGATCCATCGGCCACGGACATCGTAATAACCATATGCCCTGCCCGCTTGCCAGCGACCATTATTGTCATAATATCCGGGCTGCTCGACTGTATTCCAGTTGGCATTGTTTTCGTTAGCATATCCGGTGTCACCGACGATCCAGCGGCCACGCGCGTCATAACGGCCGCGTGTGGGACCGGCAACCCAACGACCGTTAGTATCATAATAACCAGTCGCGGCGCCACCTACCCATTGGTTGTTGCGGTCATAATAACCCACAGATAAAGCGGGCACCCATTGGCCGTCGCGGTCGATATACCCGGCGTTGCTCCGATCGCTATTCGACATTACCCAGCGCCCGTTGTCATAATATCCGTTTGGCTGGCCTTCGACCCAACTGCCATTGCGGTCATAATAGCCAAGCGCTTCGGACGCGCTAACCCCTGTGGCATGCCAGCGGCCTTGTTCATCGTAATATCCATAAGCCCGGCGGCAATGGCCAAGGTCCGATTTGGAAACTTGATTGCCGATCACTGCACCAACGATAGCGCCAATAATGGAACCTTCGGTCTTGTCGCCACGCCCGGCAATCACATTGCCAAGCACACCGCCTGCGCCTGCGCCAACGACTGTACCAATGATGCGGCCATTGCCATCCCGTCGGCAACCATCATCCTGCGCAGAGGCAACGACGGGGGTGAAAACAGCAAGTGCAATACCCGCTAAAAATATCCCGCTTTTCATGAGGTTCTCTTTTCACGACATTGTTTCGTGAAAGCGTAATCGACATGATGCTATAATGTTGCTGCCTGCCGCATATTGCGCGGTTCCATTGCGGGCAAAAGGACCTTTTTAGACCTCGGCTTCGACAGCGTTGCAAATGGCTTCGGTTGAGGTGGCAGCGCCCAATTTTTCCATGAATAATGTCTGATGCATCTTGAAAGTCTGTCCGCCAAGACCAGGGCTCAGAACAAGAGCGGTCAACAATTTGTCATTCCATCCTATGATTGCATGTTTGGCGTATCCCGTCAGCGCAATGAATGCAGCATTGCAGAAAGTGGTTGGATCAGCGCGCAAACGCAGATCGTTAACGGTCGCCACTATAGTGCTCTTATGGATCAGGGCTTTTAGTCGGGAGCTGATTTGGTCAAGAACGGCAAAGTTGCAGGCATGCTTTTCGAATAGGTAACGCATTACCTATATACGCTTTCATCGCTTTTTTCTTGCCGCCCCTGGCCGCAATATGGGGCAAACATGGTATATAGCATGGTATATACCATGGGTTGACACATCTAATCCATCGGTTAACATTAGCTCTCCTGACATCCGTAATGGGGTCGCCAAAAGGGGGAACGACATGGAAAATTTAACTTTTGGCCAATATTCTTTGGTCTATAACGCATTTTCATTCACATTTGCCACGATGGCAGCGGCTACGCTGTTTTTGTGGCTTGGCCGGTCGCAAGTAGGTCCAGCCTACAA
>NZ_JBIKPH010000096.1:0-9746 GCF_044357595.1 Sphingorhabdus sp.
TCTGGACGATGCGTTGGAACTCACGCGCCGAATCAAAGGACAAGTGGGCGGCATAAAGCTTGGCCTCGAGTTTTTTTGCGCGAACGGGCATCACGGCGTGCATGAGGTGCAGAAATTGGGCCTGCCCATTTTCCTCGACCTGAAATTGCACGATATTCCCAATACCGTCGCAAAGGCCATACAGGCGATCAACGTGCTTGAGCCCGCCATTGTGACCATCCATGCTGCGGGTGGCCGTGCGATGATGGAGGATGCCAAAGCTGCTGCGGGTTTGCACACCAAAGTGGTTGCAGTGACCGTACTGACCAGCCTTGACGATCATGACCTTAACCGCATTGGGGTATCCGATAACCCCGAGCTTCAGGTGACCCGGCTTGCTGCACTTGCGCAAGAAGCAGGCCTTGATGGCATCGTATGTTCAGGTTATGAGGTAAAGGCGGCTAAAAAGGCATGGAAGGACGGTTTCTTCGTCGTTCCCGGTCTGCGTCCCGCTGGCGGAAGTGCCGAAGACCAGAAACGCACTGTGACGCCTAGACAGGCCCGTGATGACGGCGCAAGCGTCTTGGTCATCGGAAGGCCTATTACCAAGGCAGATACCCCTGACGATGCTGCACGGGCGATTATGGGCACGCTCTAGCAGTTACGGCTCCTTCATCCAAGTTCAGCATGACGGGAGTGAAATGGTCGGCTATTGGGCCCAATATGAACACACAAATCAAAATTTGCGGCCTCAAAGACGAAGTGACGGTGGATGCCGCCGCTAAAGCGGGCGCCACCCATATTGGCCTCAATCTATATGAAAAAAGTCCGCGTTATGTCCCAATGGAAAAAGCTGCCGCTCTTCGAATGCGCGCGCCAGCCTCGCTAAAAGTTGTTCTATTGCTGGTGAACGCGGAACCCGGTCTCACCGCCAAAGCGATTGAGGTCGTAAAGCCCGATATAGTGCAATTTCATGGCTCGGAAACCGCTATATGGCTCCGTACCCTGAAAAGCACCGTAGACATCGAAATTTGGAAAGCCTTTGGTGTTCAGAACGCGGCATCGCTCAAAAATGCAGATGAATATGTCGATGCAGCAGACCTCATCTTGTTTGATGCGCCCGCACAGGCATTACCCGGCGGCACAGGCATGCGCTTTGATTGGTCCTTGCTCACAGAACACAAGCATAAGCTTCCATGGGGTCTTGCAGGTGGCCTGAACGCCGGTAACGTCAAGGAAGCTTTGCGCCAAACACGCGCGCAACTGGTGGACACATCGTCGGGCGTGGAATCCGCGCCGGGCATCAAGGATGTGGACAAGATTGCGGCCTTCTGCCAAGCGGTGCGGGACTATGACAATCACTGATCGCACCCCGAACTCCTTCCGCAACCAACCCGATGAGCGTGGCCATTTTGGTCAGTTTGGCGGGCGCTATGTCGCCGAAACACTCATGCCGCTCGTGCTTGATCTGGAGCGCGAATATCGTGCGGCGCAACAAGACCCGTCCTTTGCTGCGCAGTTCGATGACCTGCTGGAACATTATGTCGGCCGCCCGTCGCCACTTTATTATGCCGAGCGCCTGACCGAGGAAGTCCGCAAGCATGCGTCCGCGGGCAAAGGCGCGCAAATCTGGTTCAAGCGCGATGAGTTGAACCACACCGGCGCGCATAAGATCAACAACTGCGTTGGCCAAATTTTGCTGGCTATTCGTATGGGCAAGACGCGCATTATCGCGGAAACCGGCGCTGGCCAACATGGCGTTGCCACCGCAACCGTCTGCGCACGTTTTGGCCTGCCCTGCTTCATCTATATGGGTGCCAAAGACATTGAACGGCAGCAGCCAAATGTGTTCCGCATGCGCCTGCTGGGCGCGGAGATCATTCCGGTGACCAGCGGCGCTGGTACGTTAAAGGACGCGATGAACGAAGGGCTGCGCGACTGGGTCGCCAATGTCCATGACACATTCTACATCATCGGCACGGCGGCTGGCCCGCATCCTTATCCCGAATTGGTACGCGATTTCCAAAGCGTGATCGGCAAGGAAGCGCGCGCACAAATGTTAAGCCGTATCAACCACCTGCCCGATTTGCTGGTCGCCTGCATCGGCGGCGGTTCAAACGCTCTAGGGCTGTTCCACCCGTTCCTCGACGACAAAGACGTCGCGATGCTCGGCATTGAAGCTGCGGGTCACGGTATTGACAAGGAACATGCTGCGTCTTTGGCGGGCGGTCGCCCAGGCATCCTCCACGGCAACAAAACCTATTTGCTGCAGAATGCAGACGGTCAGATCGCCGAAGCGCATTCGATTTCCGCGGGTCTGGATTATCCCGGCATTGGTCCTGAGCATAGCTGGCTGAAGGAAATCGGCCGCGTGCGATACGATAGCGTGACCGATGTCGAAGCGTTGGCTGCGTTCCAATTACTGTGCCGCACTGAAGGCATCATCCCCGCGCTAGAACCAGCCCACGCGATTGCTGCGGTTGAGCGCGAAGCCAAGAAGATGGACCGTGACCAGATTATTCTCGCCAATCTGTGTGGCCGCGGTGACAAGGATATCTTCACTGTGGCTGAGGCTTTGGGGACGAAGATATGATTGCCCCGGAACTTCAGTCACCATTGTTGAAACGCGTTCAGGGTGTCGTGATATGACTCGCCTTTCCAACGCATTCGCTAAGTCGCACCCAGCCCTCGTCGCCTTCATCACGGCGGGTGACGGCGACACCACCGCCAATCTCGACGCGCTCGTGGCGGGCGGGGCAGATGTCATTGAACTTGGCATGCCGTTCACGGACCCAATGGCCGATGGCCCTGTTATTCAGGAAGCGAATATCCGCAGCTTGAATGCTGGCACCACGACGGCGGATATCTTCGCAATCGCCTCCGCCTTCCGCAAACGCCATCCGGACACGCCTTTGGTATTAATGGGCTATGCCAACCCGATGACGATCCGTGGCGGCGACTGGTTTGCATCCGAATGCAACAAGGCTGGCGTCGACGGCGTCATCTGCGTCGATATTCCGCCCGAGGAAGACCCCGAGCTTGGCGCAGCCCTTCGTAGCGCTGGTATCGACCTTATCCGCTTGGCAACACCGACAACCGATGTTGCGCGGCTGCCTGCTGTGCTCGATGGCGCATCGGGCTTTCTATATTATGTCAGCGTGGCTGGCATCACTGGCCTACAAGTTGCTGCGCAGACGAGTATCGACGAAGCCGTCACCCGCCTCAAGGCCCAGACCGACTTGCCCGTCGCAGTCGGCTTTGGCGTTCGCACCCCCGAACAAGCAGCCAACATCGCCCGTGTCGCCGATGGGGTCGTTGTTGGTTCCGCCATTGTCGAATTGGTTGCCCAACATGGCGCCAACGCTGCTGGTCCCGTCCGCGATTATGTGGCATCACTCAAGCACGCAATTGTCGCAGCCAGAAAGGCCTGAACATGAACTGGGTCACCCGCGTCCGTAATGCTATTCCCTTCATCGCGAAGCGCGAGACCGCCGAAACACTCTGGCACAAATGCAAGGGTTGTGAGGCGATGATCTTCCTTAAGGAATTTGAGGAAAATCAGTCGGTCTGCCCCAAATGCGACCATCATGGCCGCATTGGCCCTGCTGCGCGTTTTGACGCTTTGTTTGATGACGAAAGCTACATTATTCTGAAGCCACCCGTCGTCGGCGAAGATCCCCTGAAATTCAGAGATACGAAGAAATATGTCGACCGCATAAAGGCGGCCCGCCTTGCCACTGGCGAAACCGACGCGATGAAAACCGTCCGCGGGGAAATCAATGGGCAGACCGTCGTCATCAGCGTTCAGGACTTTGCCTTCATGGGCGGATCAATGGGCATGGCAGTGGGCGAGGCGTTCATTGACGGGGTAAAGGCGGCGATCCGCGCGAAATGCCCTTATGTCATTTTCACTGCTGCGGGCGGAGCGCGTATGCAGGAAGGTATATTGAGCCTGATGCAAATGCCGCGCTCCACCGTGGCGATTCAGATGCTGCATGATGCGGGCTTGCCGTATATCGTTGTATTGACGGACCCAACCACTGGCGGCGTCACGGCGTCTTATGCCATGCTTGGCGATGTACAGATTGCCGAGCCAGGCGCACTGATCGGCTTTGCCGGACAGCGGGTAATTGAACAGACCATTCGCGAAAAATTGCCTGAAGGGTTCCAGCGTGCCGAATATCTGCTTGAGCATGGCATGATCGATATGGTCACCCATCGCCGCGACTTGCGCGGCGTGTTGTCGCAACTCATCGGCTATCTCGCACCGGAGAAGAAGGCGGCTTAACCCAATCTCGCGAAAACCACTTGTTGTCATGCCCGCGAAAACGGGAATGACAAAGGACAAGCACATGCCTGACCACGCAACATCCACTGACCCTGCCGTTCAGGCACAGCTTGATCGGTTGACCATGCTGTCGCCCGGCAAAGACGTTTTGGGCCTAGAAAGAATCGCTACGCTGCTGGAACGGCTTGGCAATCCACATCAGCACTTGCCTCCGGTCTTCCACGTCTCAGGCACCAACGGCAAGGGTTCAACATGCGCCTTTCTGCGCGGCGCGATTGAGGCGGCTGGGCTGACTGCACATGTCTATTCCAGCCCCCATCTGGTGCGTTTTAACGAACGGATCAGGGTCGCAGGACGGTTGATTGATGATACAACTCTGTCCGCACTCCTGTCCGAAGTTCTCGACCATGCAGAGGGACTACAAGCGAGCTTCTTCGAAGTCACCACCGCCGTCGCCTTCTGTGCCTTTGCCCGGACAAAGGCCGATGCATGTATCGTCGAAGTCGGCCTTGGCGGTCGGTTAGACGCCACTAATGTGCTAGTTAAGCCCGACGCTTGCGGCATTGCTTCGCTCGGCTTGGACCATGAGGCGTTTTTGTTGGCGGCGGAGGACGGCGTGCCGAACATGCCACCGCTTGACCGCATTGCCTTTGAAAAGGCAGGTATTGCGAAGTCCGGCGCGCCTTTAGTGACGCAGAAATATAGCGCGTCGATGGCAAACACCATTGCCGCGCAAGCATCCTTGCACAACGCAGTGTTACACGCACGCAGCGAAGGCTGGGACGCGGCGGTATATGACGGGCGGCTCCATTACCGCGACGCCACCGGAAAGCTGAACCTGCCCCTGCCTCGCATGACCGGTGCACATCAGGCGGATAACGCCGCCTTGGCCATTGCTATGCTCCGGCATCAGTCAGCGATCCAGATACCAGAGGCGGCGTTGTCCGCCGCGATGGAGTGGACGCGCTGGCCGGCAAGGATGCAATTACTGGCAGCAGGCCCCCTGACCGAGTTATTGCCGGATGGTTCGCATATTTGGTTGGACGGCGGCCATAACCCAGACGCAGGCGCAGCGATTGCCAAAACATTGGAAGACGGCCCAAGCGTGCATGTCATTATCGGCATGTTAGAGAACAAGGATGCGATTGGCTTCCTCACACCCTTTGCGCACAAAATTGAAACGCTGACCGCAGTGCCAATAGCGGGGCATGCGCATCATGATCCATTGGATCTGTGCAAATTGGCACAGTCCCGCCGGCACATCGCAGACGCGCGGCCAGCCAGCAACGTCACCGCAGCACTGGAATTGCGCGCAGCACAAAAAGGTCCAAGCAACGTCCTGATATGCGGGTCGCTATATCTGGCTGGAGAGGTTTTAAGAATTAACGATCAGGTCCCAGACTAGAGTCAGGGCCTAAGCCACTCGCTTGGGCTGCCCCTTCCACGCAAGCAATGCACCTGCAACCAACACAGCTGCAAAGGCCAATGTGAGATTGGTTGCAAACTCAAGCGGTTGCGAGAGTAATAGCCCGATAAGTCCCGCCACAATCAACAAAAAGCCAAGAATACGTAAGGGGCCGACAGGTTCCTTCAGCGCATTTTCGTTGATGGCTTCCACTTGGTGGATGCCTTGGACGACATAGCCTTTACTCCACAGCAGCCAGAGCAAGACCATGCCCGGGATTGCTGCCGCGACGGTGAAGCCCCAAAAGCCAACCCATCCCACATTTTCCGCTACGATGCCTGCTGGCCCCGCCATGAACGTGCGGCCAACGCCAGCGAACGATGAAAGCAGTGCGAATTGCGTCGCCGTGTACGCAATACTTGAGAGCCCGGACAAATAGGTAGCAAACACTGTCAGACCAACGCCGCTGGTCAAATTCTCGGTACAAATAGCGGCGACCATCATCCAGTAACTGTTGCCTGTGGCAGCCAAGATCATGAACATGACGTTGGAGAACATCATTAACAATCCGGAGATCAGCAATGCACGCCCCATGCCGAGCCACAGGATGAAAGGAGCGCCTAAGGCAGAGCCAATAATTAACGCGCCAAAGCCCCATAATTTGTTCGCCGAAATATAATCCAGATCGGAAAAGCCCAGGTCAACGATCATCGGGCTTAACATCGCCTGCCCCATGGCATCGCCAACCTTGTAGACAAGCACGAAGCCAAGGATCAGGAACGCGCCATGCCGTGTCAAAAATTCGCGGAATGGGTTGACCACTGCCTCAGTCAGCCACTGCTTTGGCTTCATGCCCTCTACATGTGCGAAGCGATCAACAAACTTGCCCGGGCCAGCCCATAACGCGCCAATAATCGCAGGAATGATGCAGAATGCGGTCAGGCCATAAGCCGTTGACCAGCCAAGCCCTAGCCCCTCTTGCGAGGCAAAATAGATGGTCCCTGCACCCGCGATCAGATTGCCTGTGCGATAGCCAAATTGGTTTGTAGCCGTGCCGTGCGCGAATTCTTCATCTTCCAATATTTCAATACGATAGGCATCGATGACAATGTCTTGCGTCGCCGACAGAAACGCGGTGATGAGCGCCCATATAGCGAACTCTCCCATGTCACCAGGCTGCGGATTGCTCGCGCCCAATTGCCAGATCGAGACGAAGAGCAAGGCCTGCACACAGAACAACCAGCTGCGCCGTTGGCCCAACAGCTTGGTGAGAAAAGGCAGATGCAACTTGTCGACCAACGGGGCCCAGAGAAACTTAATGGTATATGGAATACCTAATGCGACCGCAAAACCGATCGTAGCCGTGTCGATACCAACTTTAGCCAGCCAGAATGTCATGGTTGCTACTAGCAACGTCAGGGGAAAGCCGCTGGAAATTCCGAGCAGGAAGGTGATAACGGGGTTTTTGCGCAGATAGGGCCGGAATGTAGGAACGGTTAGCGCAATCAATGGCAGGGCAAGCAAGATGCCCGCAAAAATGATAAAACGCATTAAATCGACTGACATGCGGCCCCCTCCGAATACATTGCGACGATGACTAACGGCATTTTCCTGAATGGCCAGTGACTTTTGAAGCAATATGCGTCAAAGGCGCGACATGGTTAAACCTCCGTCAAAAGCACCTGCCCGTCCTACCAAGCCACCACGTCTGCGTTGGGACAGCAAACCGTCGCGTAAACCCAACCCAAATGCCGGCCTGAGCAAGGGCGCATTAGAACGCAAAGACGGTGAAGAACGCATCGCAAAGCTGCTGGCGCGCGCTGGCGTTGCGTCGCGGCGCGAAATCGAACGTATGATTGCCGATGGCCGGGTAACGCTGAACAATGAAAAGGTGGATACGCCCGCAACATTGCTGAAATCGCTGCACGGGGTCGCTGTGGATGGCAAGGCCGTGGGTCAGCCCGCGCCAACCCAGCTTTACATGTTCCACAAACCTGAAGGCTGCCTAACCGCTGAGCGCGATTTTAGTGGGCGCAAGACCATCTATGATGTTTTGCCCAAGGACTTGCCGCGCCTGATGCCCATCGGTCGGCTCGATTTAAACACCGAAGGCTTGTTATTGCTAACCAATGATGGCGAATTCAAACGCCAGATGGAATTGCCATCGACCGGCGTTGAACGCACCTACCGCGCGCGCTGCTTTGGTGATGTCAGTCAGGAACAGCTAGAAGAACTCATTCACGGCATCGAGATTGAGGGGGTCAAATATGGCAAAATCGATGCCAATCTGGAACGCCGCACTGGCCGCAATGGCTGGGTCGAAATGACGCTGACCGAAGGCAAGAACCGCGAAGTCCGCCGCGTTCTTGAACATTTGGGGCTTGAGGTCAGCCGCCTTATCCGCACGCGTTATGGCCCATTCGTGCTGGGCGAACTTGCACCTGGCACGGTTGGCGAAGTGCGCCGTGTGGACCTGATCGAATTTCGAAAGACGCTGAAATAATGCGTATCATTTCCGGCCAGTGGCGCTCGCGGCCGTTGATCGCGCCAAAAGGCGACACGACCCGTCCAACCGCAGACCGCACGCGCGAGACATTGTTTTCGATGCTGACGAGCCGGCTAGGGTCTTTTGAAGATTTGCGGGTTCTTGACCTTTTTGCAGGATCTGGCGCGCTTGGGCTTGAGGCATTGTCGCGTGGTGCCGCGCATTGCACCTTTGTCGAGCAGGACGCGCTTGCGCTAGATGCACTTCAAACAAACATCTCGAAATTAGGTGCCAAGGATCAAAGCGACGTGCGCAAATCATCTGTGTTGTCACTGGGTACCGCCATCAAGCCTGCCGACATTGTTCTAATGGACCCGCCTTATTTAAGCGGCGCAGGCTCTGTAGCGCTCGACAAGCTTGTCCGCTTTGGCTGGTTTGCGCCATCCGCATGGATCAGCGTCGAAACCAGCATCAAGGAAGATGTTGAGGTGAAAGGTTTCACAGTCGACACCGTCCGTAATGTTGGCAAGGCGCGGCTAACACTTTTACGTCCCGAAGGAATTTAGCCGCGCGCCTGCTTTGCGGCATGTAATAGTTCCGCCAACACGCCGAACAGCGCTTGCGGTTCATCGCGCCGTTCCCTAACTGTTCGCCTTATGTCAGATATTCAGGTCCAAAACGATCCGTCCGAAACGGAACCGCCATGGCTGCGCGGGTTGAACGCGCCGCAACGTGAAGCCGTGCTTACCACAGAGGGGCCAGTTCTGCTGCTGGCGGGCGCAGGCACCGGAAAAACTGCGGCGTTAACGGCACGGATGGCCCAGATTTTATACACGCGCCAAGCATGGCCATCGGAAATCCTTGCGGTCACCTTTACCAACAAAGCCGCACGCGAAATGCGCGAACGTATTGGTGCAATGGTCGGATCAGCCGTTGAAGGGATGCCTTGGCTCGGTACGTTCCACAGCATTGGTGCAAAGCTACTTCGCCGCCATGCTGAAGTCATTGGATTACAGAGTAACTTTACAATCATCGATACCGATGATCAGCTTCGATTGTTGAAACAGCTTATCCAGTCCGAGGATCTGGACGAAAAACGCTTTCCCGCGCGCGGGTTGGCGAGTCTGCTAGACAAATGGAAAAACGCAGGCAAATCGCCTGCGGATTTAGACGCTGCAGACAATGAAGCCTTCGCCAATGGCAAGGGCAAGCATATGTACGCGCTGTATCAGGCACGTCTGCTTGCATTGAACGCCTGCGACTTTGGCGATTTGTTGTTGCATGGCCTAAACCTGCTTAAAAACAACCGCGACATCCTCGAAAAATATCAGGCGCAGTTCAAATATATCCTTGTCGACGAATATCAGGATACGAACGCGGTCCAATATCTCTGGCTACGGCTGCTGGCGCAGAAGCGCAAAAACATATGCTGTGTCGGCGATGATGACCAAAGCATTTATTCATGGCGCGGAGCGGAGGTTGCAAACATCCTTCGCTTTGAAAAGGATTTCCCGGGCGCAAAGACGATTAAGCTTGAGCAGAATTATCGCAGTACACCGCATATTCTTGCCGCAGCATCAGGGCTGATT
>NZ_JBIKPH010000097.1:0-9741 GCF_044357595.1 Sphingorhabdus sp.
CGGCAGCAACTGGCTGAAGATCGTGGCCCGTTTCTGATCCTGAACGGTGTGGAACCATGTCGCGCCGGTAATGCGATAATCGGCCCGCAGAACCACACCGATATCATCGCTCAGTGGCGCGTCAATCTGGCTTCCAAGATTAATCGTGTAATCCGCGGTATATGGCGACTTGTTGCCTACGGTGTAAGGACGCGAGGTATTTTTCTTGATTTCGCTGTCGGTCAAGTTGACCGAGCCAAACACTTTCCAGCCATCGATGATCTTGGCTGTGGTGTTCAATTCGACGCCCTTTACATCAACCTTGTCGATGTTCGATACAACGCGAAGCAAGCCGAATGATCCGACGAAGAATTCAAAGAACTGCATGTCCGAGATTTTGGTATAATAACCGGCAAGGTCAAATGTCACACGGTTATCAAGCAATGAACCCTTGATACCGGCTTCGAACGAGCTCGACCGTTCCTTGCGGAACTGGTCATTAATTGTAACGCCGGCGCCGATTGCTGGAATATTAAAGTTGGCATTCACCAAGGCAGACGACCCTGTGTTGTTGAAACCACCTGATTTGAAACCAATACCCCAGTTAGCATAAATATTGGTCGAGCTGTTAGGCGTGAAGCTTAACGTGACCTTTGGCTCCAGCTGTTTGAAGCTAGCCGATTTATCCGCAATTCCACCTGTTGCAGGTAGGCCCGGGTTAATCTTAGCACCCGTTATTGGGTCAGATACATTGGGCACGAGGTTGGACGTTGTCCGGTCCTCGACGTCATAGCGCAATGCAAAGCCGGCTTTGAACATATCAGACATTTTATAGTCGACTGATCCAAATGCAGCGTAGACGTCAGTTTTGAATGTATCGTTGAACAATTGCGATGTCGGGTTGCTGCTGCCCGGTGCATTATACAATGCCGCGCTAACACCTTGACCCAAATCAGCACCAAGGCTCACGCCAACCGTTCGGTCGATGTGAAGGCCGTAGACGCCCACTTGCCAATTCAGCGGCCCACCGTCATTTGACGCAAGGCGAATTTCGCCGCTGATGTCTTTTTGATTACGGATCTGAAGCTGCGTGCCATCGCAGGTTGTCGGGCTGTAGGCACCAAACGTCGAGCCTGTTGCCGGTGCAAAAATGAACGGTACAGGAATCTGACCAATGAAGCCCGGTGCGTTGAGCGGAAATCCGGTCAACGCCGCCGTGGTAGCAAAGCATTTGTTCTGGACAGCCAGATTGGTGGCATTGGAAGGTGCACCTGCGGCGGCGGGTGAAATATAGCGCGCGAAGTCGGCCGACGTGCCGTCTGCGGTGAGGTTTTGGTCCACATCGGAATACAGCGCCCATGCGGTCAGCCGTGTCGCGCCGAAGTCGTGATCGATCTTGGCTGACAAATCGATTGTCCGTTGGTCGTTCGTTGGCCGAATATTGCTGTAATACCGCAATTCATGGGCATCAACATCTTCAAAGAATGCACCACCAAACGCTTCGATATGGAACACCGAGTTGAAGTTGATCGAAGCGCCAGACAGTTTTGAATAGCGTGCTTTTACATCCAGATCAGTTGCATCGCCCAATTGCGCCATGAAACGGCCGTCCATCGAATATACTTCCTGATCATCTACGACTTTACGGCCAAGATACAGGTTGCGGTAAAATCCGTCTGTTGTGCGATAGTTGCCCGAAAGCACGAAACCGGCATTATCGCCCAAGGGCGATGAAACATAAGCCGAACCTTCGATCGTCTGTTCATTGGCATAGCTGAATTTGACAGCGCCTTCGAGCGTGTCACCTGGCTTTACCGTAGAGACAACAATCGCACCGGCAGCCGCGTTTCGGCCATAAATTGCGCCTTGCGGACCTTTCAGAATTTCAATCTGACGCAGCGTGCCTTGGGTCTGGTTCAACTGCGCGGTGTTAGTTTTCAAAATGCCGTCGACCACGAGTGCAACGGAGCTTTCCGCATCGCGCGCACCGTTGATGCCGCGAATGTTGATTTGGGTATCGCCAGCCTCGGCAGTGCCCGTCACGATGGTCACACCCGGCGTCAATTGGGCAAAGCCCTGCGCATTATCTGCGCCGGTTCTTGCAAGTGCGGCGGCGTCTATAACGGTGACCGAAGCAGGTACATCAACCAGCCGTTCATTTTGGCGGCGCGCCGTTACAATAATTTCTTCCGCTTCTACGGCCTCTTCGGCAGCCTGTGCAAATGCCGTTGTAGGCACCAAAACGCTGACTGCTATCGATGAGAGGAGTGCACTTTTCCCGATACGCATGTAACTTATCCCCTGTTATACCCAATGTTGCTTTGAGGGCAGCTTATTGTATACAAATGCCATTCGTCAAGAGGAGCGTTAAAACCATGTCGCGGGCATCGGATCGTGCATATAATCATATTCGCAGCATGATCTTGTCTGGTGAGTTGCAACCTGGATCGCAAATTCGCGAGGAGGCTTTGGCAGAATTGTGCGGTGTATCGCGCACTCCGGTGCGAGATTCGCTTCGGCGGCTTGAGACGGAAATGTTCGTTCGGCGTAACGAATCGCAACGTAGCTTTGTGACAAATTGGTCACTGGACGATCTAAAAGATGCGTTCGAGTTGCGCGCGATGCTGGAAGCGCACGCTGCAAAGCGGGCAGCTTTGCGCGTTACGCGAGACCAACTGGCGCGCATGCGAGATCATAACGGCAAGCTGAAGCAGGCAATTGATGCCAGTCGTCCCGATGTACCTCGCTTCATCGACAGTAACCGGTTGTTCCACGCAACAATTCTTGAAGCGGCCGCGTCTGAGCGATTGGCGAACATGCTCATGCAGGTAACAGAACAACCCGTTATACTGCGCACAGCGCGACAATATGACCTCGAAAACTTGCGCCGCTCACATCATGAACATGATGAATTGCTGATCGCTTTTGATAATCGCGACGGTGATTGGGCCGCTGCGGTAATGACAGCACATATTCGGCGCGCGTTCCATGCTTATGCCGAAGCGCACTCTACCGACACTGAAATCCGGAAAGCCAATTTGGCCGCATAATCCTGTTTGACTTTGTATACAATTATGGCATCAACATCGGCGATGATTATTCCCAAGCATATTGAATTTGTCGAAGTTGGACCACGCGACGGCCTTCAAAACGAGGCTGTTCTGGTATCGACTGACGATAAACTCGCTTTAATCAATCGCGCGATTGCGGCTGGAGCGCGCCGAATTGAGGTTACCAGCTTTGTGAACCCCAAACGCGTCCCGCAAATGGCGGATGCGGAGGATGTTTGCGCAGGACTGCCGGACCGCGGCGATGTGACATTTATTGGCTTGGTCATGAACCTGCGCGGCGCAGAACGCGCCATCGCGACCGGGAAGATAGATCAGCTTGGTGCCGTCGCGGTCGCAACCGATACATTCGCAATGGCCAATCAAGGGCAAAGTAGCAACGAATCCGTCGAGGCGGCGAAGGCCATTATTGCGCTTGCCAAAGCCGAAGGGCGCACCGCGCAATGCACCATAGCTGCATCTTTCGGTTGCCCATTTGAAGGCGAAGTGTCTGACCAGCGCATCATTGATATGGCCGTGGCCATTGCCGAAGCTGGCCCTGTTGAAATTGCGCTTGCTGATACCATTGGCGTTGGAAATCCCGCCCAAGTGGCGCGGCTGGTCGAGCAGATAAAGAAAGCAGTAAATCCGCTGCCCGTTCGGGTGCATTTTCATAACACCCGCAACACCGGCTTGGCCAATGTTTGGGCCGCTGTCGGTGCGGGGGCGAGCGTTATCGATGCGTCGCTCGGCGGGCTAGGTGGATGTCCGTTTGCACCGGGTGCAGCGGGCAATGTGCCAAGCGAGGACGTTGTCTACATGCTGGAACGTGCAGGCGTGTCCACAGGAATGAATTTGGCTAGCCTTATTGAGGCTAGCCAATGGCTATCGGACATTATGGGCAGAAAACTACCCGGCATGGTGGCGCAGGCGCCAGCATTTCCAAAAATAGGTTGAGGGAGATATTAATGGGGTATCGTTTGGGCGTTGACGTCGGTGGAACATTCACTGACCTATTGTTATTCAACGCGGACACTGGCGCGTTCTGGCGGCACAAGACGCCGTCTACGCCACATGATAGCAGCGAAGGTATCCTGACCGGCGTAAACGCCATCTGTGCCACCGCAGGCGTCGATGCGACCGGGATTGAATATTTCCTCCACGGCACAACTGTCGCGACCAACGCGGTGCTTGAGGGCAAGGGCGCACGCGTTGGCCTTATCGTGACCGAGGGATATCGTGATATCATGCAGATAGCGCGCTCTTATGTCCCAGGTGGGCTTGCCGCTTGGATTATCTGGCCAAAGCCAACGCCCTTGGCCGCTTTGGAAGATACCGTGACCGTTGGCGGTCGGATGAATGCACAAGGCGGTGAAGTGCGCCCCTTGGATGAAGCTTCCGCCAGAACCGCTTTGGCCTATTTGCAGGCCCAGGGCGTCGAGGCCATCACCGTCAGCTTCATGAATGCATATACAAACGGCGCGCACGAGGCCCGCGTGGGCGAATTGGCGCGCGAGATCATGCCAAATGTCCCGGTATCGCTCAGCCATGAAGTGCTGCCTGAAATGCAGGAATATGAACGGACGTTGACAACCGTTGCAAACGCCGCAGTGCGCCCGGTCGTCGGCAAATATATCTCCAACCTGCGCAGCAAGCTTGCCGATGCCGGTTTTAGTGGCAAATTGTCGCTATTGCGGTCCGACGGCGGACTGATGTCCGCGCAAAAGGCGCAGGAGCATCCCGTCGACATATTGATGTCGGGGCCAGCTGGCGGCGTTACCGGTGCGCTTTGGGTCGGCAAGAATGCCGGTATCAAAAACATCCTCACCCTTGATGTGGGGGGGACATCAACCGATGTTGCGCTGATCGAAAATCTTGAACCGCGCCGTGTGCGTACGACCGAAGTCGGCCATTTGGCGGTGCGCGCATCTTCATTGGATGTGAAGACCGTTGGCGCGGGCGGCGGGTCTATCGCCTATGTGCCCGAACTGACCAAGGCCCTGCGCGTTGGTCCGCAGTCTGCAGGCGCGGTTCCAGGTCCTGTGGCCTATGGCAAGGGCGGCGAAGCACCCACGGTCACGGACGCAAATGTCGTGCTTGGCTATCTGCCCGAAAATCTATTGGGCGGAACATTCCAACTTGACCGTGAGGGCGCAAAAAAGGCGGTGCAGACCATCGCCGATGCGCTTGGCATCGACTTGATGGCCGCGGCGCGCGGCATCATTGATATCGTCAACGAAAACATGTTCGGCGCGTTGCGCATGATCTCAGTTCAGCAAGGCTATGACCCGCGACATTTTGCGCTGATGGGCTTCGGCGGTGCCGGGCCACTGCATGTCAATGCCGTGGCACGACTGATGGGCAGCTGGCCCGCCATATCGCCCGTGTCACCGGGCGTGTTATGTGCGTTGGGCGATGCCACAACGCGCATGCGGACGGAGACTGCGCGCAGCTTTTCGCGTTTGGCCACAACCACTGATGCGGCCGAACTTGTTGCCATTCTCAAGGAAATGGCAGAGCAGACCCGCGCGCAATTGCAGTCCGACGGCATCAATGACGCCGATATCAGCAGCGAATTCGAAATCGACGTGCGTTATGCCGGTCAGGCGTTTGAAGTGCCCTTGACGATCACGCCAGACATTTTGGAACGTGACGGCGTCGCGGGCATATTGAAGCGGTTCGACGAAGAGCATCTTCGGTTGTTCACGTTCAACATGGATACCCCGCACGAAATTGTGAACTTGCGCGCGGTCGCATTGGGGCAAGCTTTGGATTTGCCTGCCGCAGAATTGCCTCAGGGGGATGGAAATCCGGCTGCTGCAAAAATGCGCGACCATGTTTTGTGGATGAATGGCAAGGAACAGGCTGCGGTCATTTATGATCGATCCAAGTTGCGTCAGGGGGATATCATTCCCGGGCCAGCTATCGTTGTCGAAATGGATTCGACCACACTCATTGAAACTGGCTGCGTCGCGATCGTCGACAAGGTCGGCAACATCCTGATCAATCTGGCTTGAGGAGGCTAACGACATGCCCGCCCAAATCATTGAAACAAACAATACGCCCTTTAACAAGATAGCAATCGATCCCGTCACGCTCGACATCATTGAAAATGCGCTGCGTAATGCCCGCATCGAAATGGACGCAACGCTGGTGCGCACAGCAATGTCCCCCGGTATTCGGGAGCAGGGTGATGCGTTTCCGTTAATCGCGGACCACACCGGAAAAATGATTGTTGGCCAATTCGGCAGCTTCATTGGCGGCTTTCTGGATAACTGGGATGGTTCGTTGGAAGACGGCGACATGATCCTGCTGTCTGACCCTTATTCCTGCGACGGTGCGGTCAGCCACTCAAACGACTGGCTCGTCCTTTTACCCGTGTTCAAAGACGGCCGATTGATTGCCTACACATCCATGTTCGGTCACCAATCCGATATTGGCGGCAAGGTTGTAGGATCAATGCCGATCAATGCCCGTTCGATTTTTGAAGAGGGCGTGCGTATCCCGCCAGTCAAAATTTGGAAAAAGGGCGAGTATAACGACGACCTCATGAAGCTGGTCATGCATCAGACCCGCAAACCGGATTGGTGTCAGGCGGATCTCAATGCGCTCATTGCCTCGTGCCGGGTGGCTGCACGCCGGGTCATCGAAATGGCAGGGCGCTTCGGTGACGATGTCTACATCTCTGCCACGCAAGAACTGCTCGCGCGCAATCACCGTGCGATGAAATCGCTCATCGCCATGGCAATTGGCGAAGAACCTGTCAGTTTCGAAGATTATATCTGTGACGATGGCATGGGCGCTGGCCCGTATAAGATTAAGTGCACCATGTGGCGCGAAGGCGAAAAGGTTGTACTCGATTTTGCTGGCACTGACCCGCAAAGCCAAGCGTCGATCAACTTCTTCTTGAACGAGAATATGTTCAAGATGTTCTTCGGCATTTACATGATCATGGTTTTCGATCCGCAGATTCTGTTCAACGATGGCTTTTATGATCTGATCGATGTCCGCATTCCGGACGGGTCGCTTCTCAAGCCGAAATTTCCAGCAGCGCTCTCGGGTCGCACCCACGCGCTGGGTCGCATTTTCGATATTTTGGGTGGTCTCTTGGGACAAAAAACACCGGAATTCTTAAATGCGGCCGGATTCTCTTCAAGCCCACACATGTTCTACTCGGGCAATGACAAGAAGGGCGATTGGTTCCAGCTCTTCCAAATCGGCTTTGGCGGTATTCCAGGTCGTCCCATGGGCGATGGGCCCGATGGTCACTCTCTGTGGCCGGGCTTTACGAATGTGCCTAACGAGTTTCTGGAGCGTTACTTCCCGCTGCTCATCGAACGATATGAAACAGAACCCGACAGTGGCGGTGCTGGGCTGCATCGCGGCGGAAATGGCATTCACATGACCTATCGTTTCCTCGCCAGCGGAACAATTTCGATCCATGATGATCGTTGGTTCGTGCCTCCATGGGGTGTTAATGGCGGTGAACCCGGCAAACGTGCGCGGAAAATCCTCGAAAAGGCCGACGGCAGCTCGCAGATTATCGGCAACAAGGTTGAAGACGTTCATGTAGAAGAGGGCGATCAGTTGCACTTCATCACATGGGGCGGCGGTGGCTGGGGCGATGCCCTTGACCGCGACCCTGCCCTTGTTGGTAAAGAGATTGTGCAAGGGCTTGTCACTGTGGCCGGCGCAAAAGCCTATGGCGTAATCGCAAATGCGCATGGCGAAGTAGACGCTGGGGCCACCGACGCGCTGCGTGCCAAGTTAAGGCAAGAACGCGCAGCGCTTTCCCTGTTCAATTATGGACCCAGTATTGAACAATTGCGTGCCAGTTGCGAAGTTGAGACAGGCCTGAGCGCGCCTGTCCAGCCGGTTTGGACAACTTTGGAAGCCGCCGAGTGAGCGCACTAAAGGGGTTGCGCGTTGTTGAACTCGGCCAGCTGCTTGCTGGTCCGTTTTGCGGACAGTTGCTTGGCGATATGGGCGCTGAGGTCATCAAGGTGGAACCACCGGGTGCCGGTGACCCCATGCGTGTCTGGGGCCAAGGCGCAGAAAAGGTGCAGTGGGAAGTCATCGCGCGCAACAAAAAATCTGTTTCGGCCAATTTGCGTGTCCCCGAAGGACAGGCGCTTGTCCGCAAGTTGATCGGCAAAGCAGACATTCTGGTCGAGAATTTCAAACCCGGCACAATGGAAAAATGGGGTTTTGCGCCAGACACCCTCTTGGCGGAAAACCCCAGCCTCATCATTGCACGCATGTCCGGCTATGGCCAAACAGGGCCCTATTCGGACCGTGCAGGGTTTGGCGGCATTGGCGAGGCCATGGGCGGCTGGCGCTATATTGTTGGCGAACCCGACCGTCCCCCAAGCCGCATGGGGATTTCCATTGGTGACACGCTGACCGCAACTTATGGGTGCATGGGCGTGCTGGCGGCATTGCACCATCGCAGCGTCACCGGTCAGGGTCAGGTTATTGACGCCGCTTTGTATGAAAGCGTGTTGCAAGTCATGGAGGGACTGGTTCCTGAATATGACCATAGCGGGTTCATTCGCGAACGATCGGGCTCCATCCTTAAGGGCATTGCACCTTCCAATGTGTATATCTGCAAAGACGGCGAGTATATGATTGGCGCGAACAAAGACTCGCTGTGGCAACGTTTGGCAGAAGCTATGGGTATGCCTGAACTTGGCACCGACGCACGTTATGCAACCCATTTGGCGCGTGGCCATAATCAGTTGGAACTGGACGAACGCATTAATGCATGGACCGCGACGTTGACCGTTGACGAAGTGGACGCATTGATGATCAAATATTCCATCCCAGCAGGCCGCGTTTACCGCGCGCCCGAGATGTTGGCCGACCCGCATTTTCAGGCGCGCGATGCCATTATCGAGGTCGAGACCGAGCGTTATGGCAAGTTGAAAATGCAAGGCGCCTTTCCCAAAATGTCCGCGACGCCAAGCGGCGTGCGGTCGCCTGCACCCTCAATAGTCGGGCAGCACAATGCCGAGATTTACGGCGAACTGCTGGGTGTGGAAGTACAGGAACTCGATCGGCTGAAAGTGGCAGGCGCAATCTGATGCCCCAAGAGGACGACGATCTGGCGGCAAACTATGTTGGTGCGTTTGATGGTCGCTTGTCTTTTGGCAAGCGCCCTGCACTGCTGATCGTCGACTTTGTGATGGCGTATTTGGACAAATCGTCGCCTCTTTACGCCCATGTTGAGGATGCTTTGGAGAGCAACATACGCCTCTTGGCTGCGGCTCGGGCAGCCGGCATTCCGGTGATTTTCACAAATGTCGTCTATGCAAAGGACGGCGCGGATGGCGGTTTATTCTACAAGAAAATTCCGTCGCTCCGTGTTTTTGTGAAAGGTTCGCCCTACGGCGCATTTCCGCCGTCGCTTCAACCCTTGGATGGCGAACGCATCATCTCGAAGCAATTTGCCTCGGCCTTTTTTGGAACTGCGCTTACGGACATCCTCACGACCGCGGCCATCGATACGTTGCTTATCACTGGCCTGTCGACGTCGGGATGTGTGCGCGCAACCGCACTGGATGCGCTCCAGTCGGGCTTTGCACCCTTTGTTGTTCGTGATGCCTGTGGCGACCGCCATTCGGCGCCGCATGACGCAAATTTATTCGATCTTCAGGCCAAATATGCAGAGGTCGTCTCGGAAGGCGAAGCAATTGAGTTTTTGCGCAGCAGCGCG
>NZ_JBIKPH010000180.1:0-3600 GCF_044357595.1 Sphingorhabdus sp.
GATGCATCAGATTGCCGCTCGCATTTGCGAAGGCCTTATTTGGCGTGACGCGACTAGACCAAGAAGTATTCGTTCTCCAAGACACTGCAACGCCCGTGAAAAGGCCAGAACCAAAGCCTGTCGTTGATCCAATATTGGCACCAACTATGCCGCCTGTGGAGACCACGAGTACGCAAGAAGCCCCGGTGTCGAAAGCTATCGACAATTACCCACCGGCATCATCCGCCTGATGCTTCGTTAACGCGCAAAAAGCCGTTACTTCCACGATTGACGTTTACGCTAACGTAAACTAGTGACGTTAGTGCAACGAAGAGGGAAGGCGCCATGGAATCTTTTACGCATGACGAAAGACGGGCTGATGCGACGATCGATACGCCGGATGCATTCAATCGGGATTCGTTTACGATATCCGACCTATCCCTCGAATTTGAGGTAACGGCCCGCGCGTTGCGTTTTTACGAAGATCAGGGGCTGATTTCCCCCGAGCGCATGGGTTTGGCCCGGATATACTCGACGCGTGACCGCGCCCGGTTGGCGTGGATATTGCGGGCAAAGCGTGTTGGTTTCAGCCTCGCGGAAATCCGCGAGATGATTGATCTTTATGACCTGAATGACGGCCGCAATATTCAGCGCCGGGTGACCATTGAAAAATGCCGCGACCGGATCAATCTTTTGAAGGCGCAGCGCGACGATATTGAAAGCGCGATCAAAGAGCTCACTGAATTTGTTTCAACGGTGGAAAAGGTCGAGGCCGCGGAAAAATCAGCAGCAGCCTAACCGAAAAACGCACTGCAAACCTTAAGGATCAAAAATGCCAACCTACACCGCCCCAGTTCGCGATATGCAGTTCATTCTCAACGAAGTATTGGGTGTGGAGCGCTTTGCCAATCTGCCAGGTTTTGAAAACGCGAGCGCCGATATGGTCGACGCAATCCTGACCGAAGGCGCGAAGTTCGTAGAGGGGGTTCTTTTCCCGTTAAACCAAGTTGGCGACTTGCAGGGCTGCACCCGGCATGAAGACGGTAGCGTCACCACGCCAGATGGGTTCAAAGAAGCCTATAAGCTCTTTTGTGAAGGTGGATGGGGCACATTGTCGGGGCCGGTAGAGTTCGGTGGGCAGGGCATGCCGCACATCGTCTCCATGGCGTTTGAGGAGTTGATGGCAAGCTCCAACATGGCGTTCGCGATGTATCCTGGCTTAACTCAAGGTGCAGTGTCCGCAATCTTGGTGAAGGGCAGCGACGAACAGAAGGCCAAATATGCACCAAATATGATCTCGGGCAAATGGGGCGGGACAATGAACCTGACCGAGCCGCATTGTGGAACCGACCTTGGCCTTATCCGCACTAAGGCCGTGCCGAATACCGATGGCAGCTATGCGATTTCGGGCACCAAAATCTTTATCTCTTCTGGCGAGCACGACTTGACCGAAAACATCATTCATCTCGTGTTGGCCAAAACCCCTGGCGCACCGGATAGTGTGAAAGGCATATCGCTGTTCATCGTGCCTAAATTCCTCGTGAATGATGATGGTTCGCTCGGCGCGCGCAACACGCTGTCTTGTGGTTCCATTGAACATAAGATGGGGATCCACGGAAACGCTACCTGCGTCATGAATTATGATGATGCTACCGGCTTTCTTGTCGGTGACGAAAATAAGGGCCTCGCCGCCATGTTTATCATGATGAACATCGCGCGGCTTGGCGTGGGGCAGCAAGGCCTTGGCGTCGCTGAGGTCGCTTATCAAAACGCAGTATATTATGCGCAAGACCGCCGGCAGGGGCGTGCGCTGACTGGACCGCAAGACCTTGAGCAAAAGGCCGACACATTGTTCGTCCACCCCGACGTCCGCCGCATGTTGATGGATGCGAAGGCATTCACCGAGGGCATGCGCGCCTTGTGCTTATGGGGTGCGTTACAGGCCGATTTGCTGCACCACGCGCAAACTGAAGAAGAACGCCAGATGGCCGACGATCTGCTATCCCTCTTAACGCCGGTCATTAAGGGCTATGGCACCGACAAGGGCTATGAAGTCGCAACCAATGCCCAGCAAGTCTATGGCGGCCACGGCTATATTGCCGAATGGGGCATGGAACAATATGTCCGCGATGCCCGCATCGCGATGATTTACGAAGGCACCAATGGCGTGCAGGCGATGGACTTGGTCGGCCGGAAACTCGCGCAAAATGGTGGCCGTGCTATTCAGGCGCTTTTTAAGATTGTGGATGAAGAATGCGCAACCGCGAAATCCGGCCCACTTGCCGATCTGGCCACCCGTCTTGAAAAAGCCAGTGGTGATTTGAAGGCTTCAACCATGTGGTTCATGCAAAATGGCATGGCAAACCCGAATAACATTGGCGCTGGCGCGCACCATTATATGCATATCATGGGCATCGTTGCGCTTGGCTTGCAATGGCTGCGTATGGCGCAAAGTGCGCAAAAAGCATTGGATGCAGGGGCGGGCAACGCGGCATTCTATGAAACGAAGCTTGTGACCGCGCGCTACTTCGCCGAGCGCTATTTACCTGATTGCGGTGCACTGCGCCGCAAGATTGAAGCAGGAAGTGAGGCTATCATGGCGCTAACACCGGAAATGTTTGCGGCCGCCTAACAACAGCCAGCTTTGCTAGGTAACAAATTGCCGGGATGATGAGTCCCGGCATTTTTGTTTATTCGACCGGCAGAAAGTCCGGAACCGAAAGATAGCGTTCGCCAGTATCATAATTGAAACCAAGCACGCGGCTTCCCGCGGGCAGATCTGGAAGCTTCTGCGCAATCGCGGCAAGCGTCGCGCCGGATGAAATACCCACCAGCATGCCTTCTTCGCGTGCGGCACGGCGCGCGGTTTCCTTGGCAACATCTGGATCAACTTGAATGACACCGTCGAGTAACGACGTGTGCAAGTTGGCCGGAATGAAACCAGCGCCAATTCCTTGAATTGCATGTGGGCCTGGCTGGCCACCGCTGATCACGGGGGACAGCGTTGGTTCAACCGCAAACACTTTCAAGTTGGGCCACGCCTTTTTCAAGACCTCCGCGCAACCTGTAATGTGGCCACCTGTCCCAACTCCTGTGATCATGGCGTCGATGGGAGAATCTGCAAAATCCTCTAAAATCTCCAACGCAGTGGTGCGGGTGTGGACGTCGATATTGGCGGGATTTTCAAACTGTTGCGGCATCCAAGAATTCGTGGTTTGGGACACCAATTCAAGCGCACGTTCAATCGCACCCTTCATGCCCTTTTCACGGGGAGTCAGGTCAAACGAAGCCCCATAAGCCAGCATCAAGCGGCGGCGTTCCAAAGACATGGATTCGGGCATCACAAGGATAAGCTTATAGCCTTTGACTGCCGCTACCATGGCAAGGCCAACTCCGGTGTTCCCAGATGTGGGTTCAATGATCGTGCCGCCGGGCTTTAATGTGCCATCCTTTTCGGCCGCTTCAATCATAGCAAGGCCAATACGGTCCTTGATTGACCCGCCGGGGTTTGATCGTTCCGATTTAATCCATACCTCAGCATGCGGAAACATACGTGCCATGCGGATATGCGGGCTGTTGCCGATGGTTTCGAGGATCGATTGGGCTTTCATGGACTTTTTC
>NZ_JBIKPH010000181.1:0-3555 GCF_044357595.1 Sphingorhabdus sp.
CCGACAAGGGGAATTTGAATGAGAGCCACGATCGAACGCGCGACCCTGCTGAAATGCCTGAGCCACGTCCAATCTGTTGTGGAGCGGCGCAATACCATACCCATATTGTCCAACGTTCTGATCGAAGCCAGCGAAGGCGGCAAGATCAAGGTGACCGCGACAGACCTTGATTTGCAGGTTGTCGAAACCTTTGCAGCCGATGTCGAAACGCCAGGCGCGACAACCGTGTCCGCGCACACCTTATTTGAAATCGCGCGCAAATTGCCCGATGGCTCGCAAGTGCAGCTGCATGCTGCCGATGGTCGAATGGCTGTCAACGCTGGCCGTGCCCGCTTCTCGCTTGCAACACTGCCGCGCGACGATTTTCCGACGATTGCCGAAGGCGAACTGCCAACATCGTTCGAAATCCCTGCAAGCTCGCTGATCCAGATCATCGACAAGACGCGCTTTGCGATTTCGACCGAAGAAACGCGTTATTATCTGAATGGTATTTTCCTGCACGTCACGGATGACGCAGAACCGGTTCTGAAAGCGGCGGCAACCGACGGGCACCGTCTGGCCCGCGTAACCTTGCCGCGCCCTGCAGGTGCAGAAAACATGCCCGACATCATTGTGCCGCGTAAATGCGTTGCCGAAATCCGCAAGCTGCTTGATGAAAGCGGCGGCAATGTGATTCAGGTCGATTTGTCGGCAAGCAAAATTCGCTTCACCTTCGACAGCGTTATCCTGACATCGAAGCTGATTGATGGCACCTTCCCCGACTACAGCCGTGTCATTCCAACTGCGAATGACAAACTGCTGCGCATCGATCCCAAGGCATTCAGCCAAGGCGTTGACCGCGTGGCGACTATCGCCACCGAAAAAACCCGCGCTGTCAAAATGGCGCTCGACAAAGACAAGATCACCTTGTCCGTCACCAGCCCCGAAAACGGCACTGCGGCCGAAGAAGTGTCCGGCCAATATAGCAGCGATAGCTTCGAAATCGGCTTTAACGCGCGCTATTTGATGGACATACTGGGCGAGATCGAAGGCGACATCGTCGAACTGCATTTGGCCGACGCCAGCGCGCCGACCTTGATCCGTGAGAATGACAAATCAGCGGCGCTGTATGTCCTAATGCCGATGCGGGTTTGATCTAAACTAATCCGATAAAGGTAAGGCCTTGAAATCTTTTCAAGGCCTTACTATCAATACGACGCCGATTGAGAAAATCTGCGCGTCGCTCCCCTACTCGGCCGCCTCGGCCATCAGCACATTCTGCGGGCCGCGCACAACGATACCCGGCAAGGCGCCGGTCATCTTGCCTTCACGGAAGGTCACCACGCCCGATTTTATCGTCGCGACATAGCCGTCAGCCTTTTGCAGTAAACGCTTGCCACCGGCGGGCAGGTCGAACGCCAGCCATGGCTTCAGCAATTTCAAGGCGTCAAAATCGATGACGTTGATATCGGCGAGATAGCCCGGCTTCAGCACACCGCGATCATTCAATCCATAAAGCCGCGCGGTGTCGCGACATTGCCGTTTGACGGCCAACTCGAGCGGTATTGTTCCGGCCTTACGGTCGCGCGCCCAATAGCTGAGCAGGAATGTCGGTGACGCCGCGTCGCAAATTGTCCCGCAATGTGCGCCGCCGTCAGACAGCGATGCGACGATATCGTCACGCTGGAGCAGTTCTTTGGTGAAGTCCAAATTGCCATCCATATAATTCAATATCGGCAGGTAAATCATGCCGTTCCCGTCGTCGGCCATCAACTGGCCATAGGCATATTCGGCGCTTTCTTTGCCTGCAGCCTGTGCAAAGCCAAAGATGCTTTCTTCGCGTGTGGGTTCATAGCTGAAGCCATCGCCCAGCGGGAATTGCATGGCCCAAGCGGCAGTCACCAGCATGAAGAATGGGGCCATATCAACCGACGGCGGCGGCAAATTGTCCTCCGCCAGCATCGCAGCCTTGAACGCCGGGTCGGACAGTTTTGCTTTCTGCTCATCCCACGACAGTCCTGCGATTTTCTGCCAGCTTGGCTTGCGCATGAATGGGTGCACCGAGCCGCGCCAGTTCATGATGACGCCGATACCGCGCAGGCCAATCGCAGCGACCAGATTGGCACCATTGTCATTGGCGTTGCACATTCCTGCCATTTGCTCGGTCCACGGCATTTGCTTGATGGGCGATTGCAACATGGTGAAGGCGATGGGCACCCCTGTCTCGCGGCTTAACCGACCCATCCAGCCGAACTCGTCCCATTCTTCCAAGAAATCGGTGGTTAGCTCAAACACCCCATGCCCGACCTTACCCATGGCGCGGCCAATACCAACCAACTCGGGTTCGGTCGCCGTGGTCCCAGGGACAAGTTCGCCATCAATCGATTTATGCAACACCGTGCGTGAGGTGGAAAAGCCCAAAGCCCCTGCGCGCAAGCCTTCCTCCACCAGCCGCGCCATTTCGGCGATGTCTGCTTCGGTTGGCGCCTCATTATCCGCCCCGCGCTGTCCCATGACAAAGGCACGCAACGCGCCGTGCGGAACTTGCGTGCCAATATCGATGGTGCGCGGGCGGCGCTCAAGCGCATCCAGATACTCAGGGAAGGTCTCCCAATCCCATTTCATCCCCTCGGCCAATGCGGTACCGGGGATATCCTCAACACCCTCCATCAGGCCGATAAGCCAGTCATGCTTGTCCTTTTTCGCCGGCGCAAAGCCAACGCCGCAATTGCCCATGACGACCGTGGTGACGCCATGCCAGCTCGACGGACCCATCTCGCTGTCCCAAGTCGCTTGGCCATCATAATGGGTGTGGATGTCGACAAAGCCGGGTGCGACGATCTTGCCTGTTGCATCAATCTCTTCGCGGCCTTGCGCGCTGATATGTCCAACCGCCGTGATTATACCGCCGTCCACTGCAACATCAGCAACAAAGCGCGCCGCGCCTGTGCCATCAACCACGGTTCCACCACGAATAACAAGATCATGCATGCCGACTCTCCTCTATCCTCGCGCTGAGCGTATCAGGTTTAATTAGGCAATTAAACCTCTGCGTCAGCCTAGAAAACGTCCTGTTCGAGACCGATCAAAATGCTATGCGTTGAAAATTAGTCGCGGCCAGCCGCTGTTATTTTCCGCGTTGCGCCAACAACCGCAGGCGAAGAGCGTTCAGCTTGATAAAGCCTGCTGCATCCTTCTGGTCATATGCGCCGGCATCGTCTTCAAAGGTCACGACCTTTTCGCTGTACAGGCTATTCGGCGACTTACGGCCAACCACGCTGGCGAGGCCCTTGTAGAGCTTCAGCCGCACAGTTCCTGACACATGTTCCTGACTATGGTCTATTGCGGCCTGCAACATCTCACGCTCCGGCGAGAACCAGAAGCCATTGTAAATGAGCTGGGCATATTTCGGCATCAGCTCGTCTTTCAGATGCGCCGCGCCGCGATCCAGCGTGATACTTTCAATGCCGCGATGGGCACGGGCGTAAATCTCGCCACCCGGCGTTTCATACATGCCGCGCGATTTCATACCAACGAAACGGTTCTCGACCAGATCAAGACGGCCAATGCCATGCG
>NZ_JBIKPH010000184.1:0-3516 GCF_044357595.1 Sphingorhabdus sp.
GAAGTGTGCCTGAAAAGCTTCTGCCGCCAAATCCGCAACATCATTCCCGAGGCCCGCCTCGAACAGCGCCCCGCAACGGGCTGGAGCAAAAAATGACCAAAAAATATGACGCCCTCATCATTGGCGCTGGCCATAACGGCCTTGTTTGCGCCTTTTATCTGGCACGCGCCGGCCTGAAGGTCCGGATTGTCGAGCGCCGCGATGTGGTCGGCGGCGCTGCTGTGACCGAAGAGTTCCACCCCGGTTTCCGCAATTCGGTTGCAAGCTATACGGTAAGCCTGCTTCAGCCGAAGGTCATTTCGGACATGAAGCTGGTCGACCATGGCTATCGCGTAATCGAGCGGCCCATTTCCAATTTCCTACCGCAGGAAGATGGCGGCTATCTGAAACTCGGCGGCGGGCTGGAGCGGACGCAAGCTGAGTTCGCGCGCTTTTCAAAGCATGATGCGGCCGTTTTGCCGCAATATTATGACATGCTCGAAGGCGTCGCAGATGTCCTGCGCGACCTTGCGTTGCGATCGCCACCCAATGTCGGTGATGGCCTCAAAACGTTAATCGACGCCGCTGTGCAGGGCCGTGGCTTGACGAAGCTTAATCTGTCGCAGCAACGCGACGTGTTGGAACTGTTCACGAAATCAGCGCGCAGCTTCTTGGATAGCTGGTTCGAGAGCGAGGCGGTGAAAGCGGCATTCGGCTTTGACGCTGTTGTCGGCAATTATGCCAGCCCCGATACGCCGGGCAGTGCTTATGTATTGCTGCACCACGTCTTTGGTGAAGTGAATGGCAACAAGGGCGCATGGGGCCACAGCATTGGCGGCATGGGTACCATCACGCAGATCATGGCCAAGGTATGCCGCGATCTTGGCGTAGAAATCAGCCTCGAGGCGCCTGTCTCACGGGTATTGGTGGATGGCGAAAAGGTTGCGGGCGTGCGCCTTGAAAGCGGCGAGGAAATCGTAGCCGACCGCGTGATCTCCAATGTCGGGCCAAAGCTGTTGTACGAACGCATGTTCGACGATGCCGACTTGAAACCGGAATTCAAACGCCGCGTAAAGGGTTTCAAGGCAGGCAGCGGCACATTCCGGATGAACGTCGCCTTGTCGGAATTGCCCAAATTCACGTGCTTGCCCGAAGCTGGCGAACATCATCAATCGGGCATCATCATTGCCCCAACGCTCGATTATATGGACCGCGCATTTTTGGATGCGAAGCGTGACGGTTGGTCGCAAAAGCCAATCGTAGAAATCCTTATCCCGTCCACCGTCGACGACAGCCTTGCGCCTGCGGGACAACATGTCGCCAGCCTATTCTGTCAGCAATTTGCGCCAGAGTTACCTGCCAATGCGGATGGCACGCCGCGCGATTGGGACGCCGAAGAGGGCAAGGCCGCAGACGATATCATCAGCACAGTTGAGGCCTATGCACCCGGCTTCCGCGCGTCCGTTTTGGGTCACCAAATTCTTAGCCCCAAGGGACTTGAGCGCAAATTCGGCTTGGTCGGCGGCGACATCATGCACGGCAATATGAGCCTTGACCAATTATGGTCTGCCCGCCCGATATTGGGCCATGGCGCCTATCGTGGCCCGCTAAAGGGCCTGTATATGTGCGGCGCAGGCAGCCACCCCGGTGGCGGCGTCACGGGCGCACCGGGGCATAACTGCGCGGCAGAAGTGTTGGCCGACCGGAGTATATTCAAACGGATATTTGCCTGAGGACTTGGCCTGAGGACTTGGCCTGAGGACTTTAGCGGGGGACAATGAAAAAGCCGGACCTTTTCAGATCCGGCTTCTCCTCCCCTGTTGCCAGTGGCAACAAACTTAAATTGAAACCTTAAAAATCGCGCGAGAATTTCAGACCGATCACGCGCGGCTTGATGAGGACATCATAAAACGCACCGCCCGTTGGCGTTGATGCCGTGACACCCGTGCCGCAGACCGTTTCAAGACACTGTACCCCGGTATTTACCACGCCGCGTGTGTCGAACAGGTTGGTGGCAAAGGCTTCAATGTCCCACGTGTCTTTCTTCACACCAATGGAGAAGTCCGCCGTGGTGTAAGCATCCAAATTGCCCTTGATGGCATTCTGAACAGGCCGCAAATCGCTCCTGCGTCCGCCAATGTGGTTGGCCGCAAGTTGTATATGGCCATTCCAATCTGCAATCGGAAATTCGTAACGTGCAATTGCATTACCCTTAACCTTAGCGGTCACAGGAAGACGCGAACCGGATGGTGCAAGCAATTCATTGCCCGCCGTGGAGCAATTAAAAGTTGCGTTGGCTATCTTACAAAAATCGCGTTGGCTCTTCGCATCATTATAGCTGAATCCAGCGTTCAAGCTGAACCCGCCAGTACGAAAGCCAGCGTCCATTTCAAGGCCGCGAATACGCGCAACGCCAGCGTTGCGGATTTCGGTGAGGCCGTTCGCACCCAAGAACGACAGTTGGATGTTATTCCAATCTTCCTGGAATACGGCGCCGTTCCAACGGAACGCACCGAATGTGGTTTTCCAACCGAGTTCATAATTGTCGAGCTTGTCCGAACCATAAGGCGGCAAGGTGCCGCGACGGTTGATCCCGCCCGGACGGAAACCACGCGACCATGTGGCATAGACCAAAACATCGTCGGTAACTTTGTACGTTGCGTTCAACTTATGAATGAAACCCGTGTCCGACGTTGATTTGTCCACGTTGGTGCAAGGGCTGCCATCGACAAGGATCGGCACGGGCGTGCCTCTGGGATTGGCCTTCCGCGTTGAACCATCGGTGTTGAGGCAGGCGGCTTCGCCGGTCTTGCTCGAATAGCCACCAGAAAATCCGAAGAAGCCCTGAAGCGAGTTATCAAACTTATAATAACGTAAACCACCGGTGAGTGACAGCTTCTCTGTCAGATCATAGGTCAATTCACCGAAGGCCGCGTAATCGCGGTCGACGCGCTTTTGCTTGGTCAGCCAGATATTGCTGTTGGTACCCGTCACAGTGATGGAGTCAGCAATATTGTCGATGATATAATTCTGTTCAATATTATGCGACTGACGTTGCGCAAAAAGACCGCCGATGAAGCGCAATGGCGCATCCGCGGGGCTTGCGACACGCAATTCACCAAAGCTTTTCTTATACCGGTCAATGCCTTGAATATACTGGTTCGGGTTTACCAGATCGCCGGCATTATCGTAAAAATAGTTACCGTAACCGGACAGCGCATCGTAAAAATAGGCGTAATCGGAGTAATCCAATTGTGTTTCAGTCTTGCGCCGCAAGTGGCCGCCTGTCGCGGTAACATCCCATCTTCCGATCTTTCCTTCAATCGTCAGTGCGCCCTGAATCCATTTATCGCGGCTGCCCTCTGGGTTATATTGCACCGTCTGAAGCTCACCAGTGGTCTGGCCGGAACGTTCCTGCGCGTAGCTGCCATTCGTATTCTGAACCTGCCCCATCAAGGTTGGCTTAATGGTCCAATTGTCATCCAGATCAATGCCGAGCGCCAAACGCGCGCCGTAGGTTTCAGCATTGTTGAAGTT
>NZ_JBIKPH010000183.1:0-3516 GCF_044357595.1 Sphingorhabdus sp.
AGCAAGATTGATCGAAACGGATCAATGTCCGCCTCAAGCTCATGCCGATACGGCGAATCCGCGAGCATCACGCCTGCAACAAACGCACCAAGCGCTGGCGATACGCCGATCGCCTGCATCACCGCAGCGCTGACGCATACCGTGAACAGGCCAGTGACGATAAACAATTCCCGTTCCGAAATCTTACCGACCAGCCGCAACAATGGCGACAGTAAATAACGCCCTGCCAGAACCAGCGCGACAATTGCGAGCACAGCGTACAGGGCCAGAGTCCACCCTTCAATGGCGCCCTCCAGTGCCGGCGCGCGCGACAAAGCGGCAACGATGGTGAGCATGGGCACAATCGAAATGTCTTGAAACAGCAAAATGGAGAAGCTCTTTTCGCCATAATCGGTCTTCATGCGACCGCGCGACTGCAGCAATGGCAGCACCTGCGCTGTGGACGACAATGCGAGAGGCAGACCAAGGACCAAGGCCGCTTCCCAGCTAAAGCTTGGCATGGCAAAATGCACCACAGCAAACATACCAAGCCCGCATAAAATGACCTGCAGCGGCCCAAAAAGGAAAATATCACGCCGCAATAGCCACAGCCTGCTTGGGGACAATTCCAGTCCAACCAGAAACAAAAGCAAGATGATGCCAATTTCGGAATACGCCATTATCGTCTCGGGCGCGCCAATAAGGCCTAGTCCGTCTGGCCCAATCGCAATGCCCGCGACGAGATAACCGAGCACAGCGCCCAGCCCAAGGCGGCGAAAAAGCAACACGGCAATCAGTGCAGCGCCCAGCAGCACGACCCCGCCCAACATCACATCAGCGACGAGGTTGTGCGGGGCATCCGCCATCAGGTCTGCACATTCCATGTTTTAGCCGCAGCAAGTATCGCGTCGTAAGGCAGCAATATTGCCGCGTGGCGCGATGGATAATCGCACGCTGCAGCAAGCAATGCGAGGTCCGGCCAGCGCGTTGGCATCTCGCCGACACGCTTTAGCGCCGACGCGATGCCGTCGCGTAAATCTGCAATCTCAGATATGTCCAAGCCAATCGCATTGTCTTGTAAGATAGCGGCCGAGGCCTGACCAAGCGCGCAGGCATTCGCGCGCAAGGCAAGCTGCGATATGCAACCCGCAGCGTCGGTGGTGACATCTGCCTGGATCCTGCTGCCACACAAAGGTGATCGCACTTCCGCTGTGCCTTGCGGATCATCGAGGCGATGATTGGCGACCAAAGCCGTTGCCAACCTTAATATGTCACGGTTGTAGAGCGCCGAGTCCATCAGTCCGCCGCCGAGGGAGAGGCTTCACGTGAAGCGCTTTGTTCGCGGACGAATTCCGACATGGCCTCTCCGCTGGCGTTGAGCAGCGGATAGGTCCGCGAAGTGGTCATCCACTCCGGTCGCCCCTCGTCTGCGCCGTAAACCATGTCATAGCCCATCACAAACAGCAGGAATATCAACGTTGCCATGATCAGCCCCTTGAGCAGACCAAATCCGAAGCCAAGCATGCGATCAACAGGACCAAGCAAAGACTTGCGCGACTTCGCCCCAAGCGAACGCGAAATCCATTTGCCAAGCGCGTAAATCACAATGACAATCGCCAAGAAGGCCGCCACCGCTGCGCCCGAGCCAGAGCCCACGGCCTCAGCCAGAGCGGCCGTCGCAGGGGCGTGAAACATACGGACAGCAACGATAATCAACACCCAGGCGATCATCGACAGCGCCTCTTGCACAAAGCCACGCAAGAAACCGAATATAGCCCCGCTGCCGAGCAGAAACAGAACAATTATATCAAGTGCCGTCATCTGTTCCTCTTGCCCATTTGGTTGAAACGCAATGTTTAGTGCTTGCGGATCGCTGTGTACTCCGATGCCCGAACAGACAACCGATCATATTGCTTTGCGGCGCGCCGACTGCCCCTAGGGATATGATTAGATTTAGGGACGTCCCAGCATATGGTCAACGAGATTGGCAAGCGTGCGGAACTCTTGCGTCGAAATACCCGCCTGACCTTTTACCGACGGCGGGACTAATGCGCGGCTAAAGCCAAGCTTAGCAGATTCCTTCAACCGCAAGGCGCCATGCGCCACGGGGCGAATTTCCCCAGACAAAGCAACTTCGCCGAACAAAACCGCGTCGGACGGCAGTGGCCGTTCCGCCAAGGCAGAGACCAATGCCGCGGCAACCGCAAGATCGGCGGCTGGGTCGGAAATGCGGTATCCACCCGCAATGTTGAGATACACCTCGGCCGTTGAAAAGCTCAACCCGCAACGCGCCTCAAGCACCGCGAGGATCATCGCAAGCCTGCCACTGTCCCAGCCCACGACAGCGCGGCGGGGCGTCGCGCCGCTCGACAGCCGAACCGTCAGCGCCTGAATTTCCACGAGAACCGGGCGCGTCCCCTCTAACGCGGGAAATACCGTCGCGCCCGTAACCTGTTCGGCCCGGTCGGTCAGGAACAATGCGCTAGGATTGCCAACCTCCGTCAGGCCCTCTTCAACCATCGCAAAGACGCCGATTTCGTCGGTCCCACCGAACCGGTTTTTGGAGGCGCGTAAAATGCGATATTGATGGCTGCGTTCGCCCTCAAACGACAATACTGTGTCGACCATATGTTCCAGCACGCGCGGTCCGGCAATCGTGCCGTCCTTTGTAACATGACCAACGAGCATCAACGCCGTGCCGCGTTCTTTGGCAAAGCGAATAAGTTCTTGTGCAGACGCACGCACTTGGCTGACCGTGCCGGGCGCGCCTTCAATCAGGTCGCTGTGCATGGTCTGAATGGAATCGATGACCAATAATGCCGGCGGAGCGCCCTGTGCCATCGTCGTCAAAATGTCGCGGACCGAGGTTGCGGCCGCAAGCTGCACAGGCGCGTCGCCAAGCCCGAGCCTGCGCGCACGCAAGCGCACTTGATCAACCGCCTCTTCGCCAGAAATATACGCGACGGAAAGCCCACGCCGCGCGAGATTGGCTGCCGCTTGCAACAGCAACGTCGATTTACCAATGCCAGGATCCCCGCCGAGCAAGGTCGCCGAACCCGGCACAAGGCCGCCACCGAGTGCGCGGTCAAATTCGGATATGCCTGTTGATGCCCGATCGGGAAGTTTGATGTCCGAATTCAGCCCGGACAGTTCAACCGCACGCCCGCCCGAATGCAGATGATGCTTCAGTTCAAAAACAGTGGCGCTGGCCTCTTCAGCCAATGTGTTCCATTCGCCGCAATCGTCGCATTGCCCCTGCCACCGGTTGGACTCCGAACCGCATGCCTGACAGATATATTTGCGCTTTGCTTTTGCCATGCCGCTAAATTAGCAGAACATATCAAGAACTCAAGGCATAATAGACAATTATTCGGTGCTTGCGCGTGGTCAGCCGGAATGCCACACCCTTGATATGCGCGAAAAAGAACTCAGACTGGCGCTCATTTGTTATGGCGGGGTCAGCCTTGCCATCTACATGCACGGCGTCACGCGCGAAATCTGGCATATGGTCCGCGCCAGCCGCGCCTTCCATGACGG
>NZ_JBIKPH010000182.1:0-3516 GCF_044357595.1 Sphingorhabdus sp.
CGGTAAATGCAAAAACGGGCAAGCGAATTTGGAAGTCGCAGCTGACCAAGGGCGATGCCTGGAATGTTGGTTGCATGATAGGCAATGACAATTGCCCTAAGGAAAACGGCCCTGATCTTGATGTGGCAGCTTCAGTTCTTCTTGTGCCCATTGGTGGCGGAAAAACTATGATCGTCGCAGGACAGAAATCGGCAGATGTGTTCGGCCTTGACCCGGACACCGGGAAGCCTGTCTGGAAAACGACCCTTGGGCATGGGGGAACGCAGGGCGGCGTCCATTTTGGGATGGCAGCGCAAGGGCGTCTTGTGTACGTTCCAATCAACGACATGGAAGATACGAACGACGGCCGCGTTTACAATGCAAAGTTGCGCGGAGCTGGTCTTCACGCCATCGATGGCGCAACTGGCCGAGTGTTCTGGAAGTCATTAGCAGATAACGTTTGCGGCAAGAGAGCAAACTGTGATCCTGGCATTTCCTCGGCAGTTACGGCTCTAACAGGATTTGTTTTCGCGGGGCATCTTGATGGTCGCTTTAGGGCCTATGACAGCCGTACTGGCAAACCGATATGGACTGTGGACACAACATTGCCCGTAAAGACGATTTCAGGTTCGACATCGAGGGGCGGAGGCATGAGTGGCCCGGGTGCGGCAGTGGCCAATGGCCATGTCGTCGTTAACTCGGGCTATGGTCTTTATAACCATATGCCCGGTAATCTGCTGATGATCTTCACACCTGGCGGAAAATAATCACAGCCGCGCCAGGCGATATTTAGGTCAAAGATCTTCAATCCAGTCGCCAAGCATCGGTTCGACGCGCATGTGAGCCGGCACGCGCTCGGGCCCTATCCGGCGATCTGCTTCCTCGTGCCAATGATAGATTCGGCGTTCCTGATAGTTGAGGGGGATGCCTATGAACCCAGGACCTTCGACTGATTCTTGAATTTTCCCCGCAAACCTAAGATCTTCGAGCAGGATCGTTTCAAAATTTTTGATCCGCGTGTCCCAAAGCGGGCTGAGATTTTCTGCTGGAAGCTTGGGGCCAAACCAATGGCATTCAATCCGCATCGTGTTCGCTGATTGCGGCCAGAAAACAAGCATGGGTATACCCGTTGCCGTTGGGGGCATCACGATGTTGGGAAAGATGTTGTAACTGACATTGTTTATGCGGGGTATCTCGGTGACGCTTTGGATTTCCGGCATTCCCCGTGTGCCGGGATCGATCCAATCGGGCCGACGATTGGGCGTGACCATCCGTGAATGGCCATGCGGCCAAAGAGTAGCGGTCATACCGCGGTGATCGAGGAACCGATCGGCCGTGTCCTGATGGATCGATTTTAGATGATACACTTCCAAAAATACATCGAGCAGAACTTTCACGTTGCATGGTACGTCATAGCTGCGCGAATGGACGAGCATGAGATTGTCGAGATCGAATTGCCGAAGTTCGCTTTCCAAAGGTCCCAAGCTTTCGAGCAACCCTAGCGCATCAGGGTCCTCGTTGATAAAAATCCAGCCTCCAAGCGTTTCACAGCGGACGGGCAGCAGCGACCGACAGGCAAAGTCGAGATCGACGAAATCGCGCTTGTCGCGTACGGATTTCAACTGACCATCGAGCGTATAGCTCCAGCCGTGATAGCCGCATACAAAACCCCGGCTCTGACCGGCCTCTTCCGTGACAAGTGGGCCACCGCGATGGCGGCAAGTGTTGTAGAAGGCGCGCAATTCACCTTGCAGATCACGCACGATCAGAATGGGCGTCCCCGTATTGCGCGTTAGGAGCCAGCTGCCCGGTTCGGCGACTTGGCTAGTGTGGCCGGCATAAAGCCAGCTGCGCTTCCAAAGACCCTGTTTTTCCAGTTCAAGAAATTGCGGATCGATGTAGCGGGCCGCTGCTATGTCGGGCAGCCGCGGAAATCCCGCCGGCGGCTTAGTACGCGCGGCTTCGAATGCGATGTTGTCTTTGATCCGCCGCGTCGTCTTCGCATCCATAGCCCATGACCTTTATAAAGTGCTGGATTCTCGTATAGAGCGCTAACCTGAAACGACAATCATGTTTGCTTTTTGAAGGTACTTCAGGCATCTTCGGAGGGCGAAGGGTACGGATTTTCTGAAGGGATTTTCATGAGTTTTCGACCGATAGGACACACCGTTGATCAAGGATGCTGAAACCGTGAAAATTGCCGTCGCGCCGCTGACCGATATTCCCGAAAATGGTACCCGTACGTTTGCCCTGCATGGAAAGTCTGTGCTTGTCGCCCGCACCGCCGCAGGCGTGTTCGCGATTGAGAACAGGTGTAGCCATGCCTTGCAGGCCCTCGAAGGCGGCAAATTGAAGGGGTTTCATATCTTCTGTCCGGCGCACGGTGTGCGCTTCGACTTGCGGGATGGTTCTGCCATGGGGACATTAACCAAATTGCCGATAAATGTATGGGACGTCGAAATAATCGACGGTGTCATCTACATCGGCATGGACGTTGAATGAATAGGCTGCTTTATATCGGGGGCAGTCCACGCAAGGAACGGTCGCGATCGGCCATGGTTGCCGATCGTTTGCTGACACGCCTTAAAGAGCGATATCCAGAGTTATCAGTCGAGCGTCTTGACGTGTTCGACATAGATTTACCCGCGTTTGATCAAGATGCAGTTGCTGGTCGCTATCATTTGCTCGCCGGCAACGCGGTTGATCCCGAGCAGGCAGACGCATGGCGGGATCTGAAGAAATGGACTGATCAATTCCTGTCATTTGATAGCTATTTGATAGCCACGCCAATGTGGAATTTCGGCATCCCGTATCGGCTGAAACAATATATTGATATCTTGACCCAGCCGGGCCTGACATTCCGCAACGATAGCGATGGCAATGTCGAGGGGTTGGCCCAGGGGAGGCGTGCGATAATCGTTGCTGCCAGCGCAATGCCCTTTGGCAGCCTGCCCGAAATCGACGGGCTAGATTTCCAGCTCGCATATTTGAAGGCATGGCTCGGGTTCATCGGCGTGACTGACATCGGCGCAGTTCGCGTGGCGGGCACCTTCGGGCCTGACGATGTTGTTGCTGCAGCCATGGCACAGGCATTTACCGACGCGGACCGACTTGCTAACACGATGTGACCGCGCGGCGAACTAGGTTGGTTTATTAGGCCGGTATTTAGGCCCTGGATCCAGGCCTAACTTGCTAGCTGACCTGTGGCAGGCCGGAATTTGGGCATAGTGATTTCAGCCGACCACTGCTCGAAAATGACTTCGACGGCGAGACCGCATTTGACGATTTCAACGTCGCAGCCGATGACATTGCTCATCATGCGCGGTCCCTCCTCAAGAGTGATTAGGGCGATGACATAGGGGACATCGGCCGCATAAGCATCTGATACGGCGCGCGTGACGATAGTATAGGTTTCCACAGTGCCGCGCCCACTGGCTTCACGCCATTCAAGCTGTTCGGACATGCAGTTCGCGCAGATAACGCGCGGGTAGAATTGATGCGTGCCGCACGCCGTGCAGTATTGCAGCAATAGCTTAT
>NZ_JBIKPH010000015.1:0-28317 GCF_044357595.1 Sphingorhabdus sp.
CGCACTATGTCCTGAGGGCGGCAAAGACGAACACCTTTATCGGTTCGTACAAAGGGGCGCTCGACCAAAATGGGATGCTCTACCATCGCGTCGAGAATATGGTCTGCCGAAGCGCCATCAATAAGACCCAGTTCCTCGGCGGGTGAGCCGCGTGTCCGAAGTGCTTCACGCGGCGTTAGTCCCGCGTCGGCGCACAACTTGACCAGCGTTGCGCGGTCAAATGGCTGTTTGCGGTATTCAATGACGTCAATTGTGACGCCGTCTGTTTCCTGAAGGATGGCAAGCGTCTTGCGCGATGTTCCGCAATCGGGATTGTGCCAGATTGTTGCGTGCATTTTTCGAGTTCTTCCTAAGAGGTCACAATCGGTTCCGCACCTAAGTGTCCCTGTACCAAAAACAAACCAAAATTGGCAAAATTGGCAAAATTTTTAGTTGCACATAATAACGATTCTCAATAGGTGCCGGAAATCGATTTTGCGAACTATTCTCAATAAAAGGTTTTTTTATGTTCCGGCTGTCCTCGTCGCTTATCGCTGTGTTGTCAGCATCCTTATGCGCGCAACCAGTCTTTGCCGAAGGAGCTGCTTATGATGTTGATGCAAGCGATGATAGCCGAACAATCATCGTTACCGGCATGGATGATGGCTATCTTGCATCAAACTCGGTCACGGCAACGAAGACTGATACGCCGCTGATCGACATTCCCCAGACAATCAATGTGGTGACCCGCGAACAATTGGATGATCAGGCGCACCATTCTTTGGCCGACATATTGCGCTACATACCGGGCACTACTGTGGGGCAGGGTGAGGGCAATCGCGACCAGATTACCTTGCGTGGTCAAAACACCACCGCAGATTTCTTCCTCGATGGCGTTCGTGACGACGTGCAATATTATCGCGGCCTATATAACATTGAGCGCGTCGAGATACTCAAAGGGCCCTATGCGTTGATCTTTGGTCGTGGCGGCGGCGGCGGTATCATCAACCGTGTTCAGAAATCTCCTGTGATCGATGATTTCATTTACGCCGGGCCAGCCAGCATCAACAGTTTTGGGGCATATGATGCGTCGGTAGATTTGAACACGCCGTTAAGTGGGGCCGCAGCAGTGCGGATCAATGCGGTCTACGAAAATCTCGACAGCCACCGCGATTATGTTGGCGGAGAACGCTATGCATGGAATCCCTATATCGCTTTTAACCTCAACGATGCTTGGAAGCTCGGGTTCTCCTATGAATATGTGAATGACGACCGCACAACAGACCGAGGCATCCCGTCCGTCGCGACCGCGGCAGGCCAACCGAACCGGCCCATTTCTGGCTATCGTGACCAGTTTTTTGGCACGCCCGGCGTTAACCGCACCCGATTTGAGGCGCAAATTGCAAAGCTTCGGCTTGATGGCCAATTGGCAACCAACCTCAGCTTTAGCGGGACGATGTTATATGGCGACTATGACAAGACTTATGTGAACGTCTATGCAAATGGTGCCGCGAGTGCCCAGAATGGCACCGTCGCCTTGGCCGCGTACAGCGACCCGACACAACGGGAAAATTTCATCGCGCAGGCCAATCTGATCTGGGATGTCGCAACCGGTCCTTTGGCGCATAAAATTCTTATTGGCGCCGAATATGGTGACCAGCAATCCGCAAACCGCCGTTTCAACGGCGCGCTTTCCAGCAGCACGCTGAACCTTGCCAATCCGGTATTCCCGACCGTAGCCTTCAACATGCTGACACGTGACACTGTGTCAGATGTCACCTTCTCCTCAGTCTATGTTCAGGACCAGATCAGCCTTGGCGACCATATCGATGTTGTCGCTGGCCTTCGCTATGATAGTTTCGACATCAGCGGTACGGATTTGCTTCCCGCAATCGACCGGCCCTTTGCCCGTAAGGATGAAAAGGTAAGCCCACGGCTTGGTGTCATCTTTAAGCCGCAGGAAAATATCTCGCTTTACAGCAGCTACAGCCAGTCTTTCCTGCCGCGTTCAGGCGACCAGTTTTTATCGCTGACGGTTTCACAGGAAAACCTCGCGCCGGAGAAATTCACGAACTATGAAGTAGGCGCAAAATGGGATGTGCAGCCCAATTTGAACCTTACGTTTGCGGCCTTTCAGCTGGAACGCAGCAACGCCACTACGCCTGACCCGCTTAACCCGTTGCAGAGTATCAACATTGGCAAAACCCGGACGCAAGGCGTTGAACTGGCAGCGACGGGTAAGATTACGTCCCAATGGCAAGTACATGGCGGCTTCAGCTATCAAGACGCCAAATTGGTGGGCAATGACAGCGTGCGTTTGGGGCAAGTACCCAAACAACAGGCGAGCCTGTGGAACCGCTATGACCTCCATTCCAATTTTGCGGTCGGTCTTGGGATCATCCATCAATCGAGCCAGTTTGCCGCCATAAGGACGACCGCGAACACTACTAAGCTACCTGCATTCACGCGGATTGATGCCGCATTGTTTTATGACGTAAGCGACACGGTGCAGTTGCAGATGAACGTCGAAAACCTGTTTGACGCCAATTATTATTCGGACGCGCACAACAATAACAATATCTCAACGGGCGCGCCGATCAACGGTCGCTTCACAATTCGCGCGCAGTTTTAAGCTTCGGAGATGGCAGCGGCATGAGCCTTGGCGTTGAGGACATAATGCGCAACGCCAAGCCGCATCCCCATGATGGCGGCGTCGTCAAGTTCACGGACAAAGCGTGCTGGCGACCCTGCCCATAATTGGCGCGCCTCGATCCTCTTGCCTTGTGTTAGCATCGCGCCAGCGGCCAGCATCGCATCGCCTTCAATGACTGCGCCGTTCATCACGGTCGCGGATAGGCCGACAAAGGCACGATCATGCAAAATACAACCGTGCAGCATAACATTATGCCCAACGAGCACATCATCGCCGATGATGGTTGGAAAGCCGTCCTCGACCCCCGGCATGGGGCCGTCGCAGTGGATGATGCTGCCGTCCTGAATATTTGTCCGCGCGCCAATAACCACACGGTTTACCTCCGCACGGATGACGCAATTGTACCAAATGCTGGCCTCTGCGCCGATGGTAACATCACCGATAATTCGGCAACCCGGCGCGATGAAGGCACTATCGTGAATTTGCGGACTTTTGCCATTCAACGTGATGATGCTGACATCTGGGCGGGGATTGGTCATTTGTTTTTCCATAGCTTAAAGTGCGGAGGGCGGTTGCGTTTACGCGTTACCCTTTAAGCAAACGCGCCGCCAATGCCGCGTGATAGGTTAGTATTCCTGAACATCCAGCGCGCTTGAACGCCATGAGCGTCTCGAGCACAAGTGCATCGCGGTCGCCAGCGCCCACTGCGGCGGCGGCCTCAATCATCGCATACTCGCCGGACACTTGATATGCGAACACAGGCACATCAAAACGTTCACGCACGCGGCGAACGATATCTAGATAAGGTAAACCCGGCTTTACCATGACACTGTCCGCGCCTTCGGCAATATCCATTGCCACTTCGCGCATGGCTTCGTCGCTATTGGCCGGATCCATTTGGTAACATTTCTTGTTACCCTTTAGCAGGCCGCGTGACCCCACTGCATCACGGAACGGGCCGTAAAAGGCGCTGGCATATTTGACGGCGTAGGACATGATCTGGACATTATGGTGCCCGTTCATTTCAAGCGCCTTGCGAATGGCGCCCACACGTCCATCCATCATATCGCTTGGCGCAATGATATCAGCGCCTGCATTGGCCTGATTGATCGCTTGGTCCACGAGTGCCGCGACGGTTTCGTCGTTCACGACATAGCCGTCATCATCGATCAAACCGTCTTGCCCATGGGTGGTATACGGGTCAAGCGCGACATCGGTGAGGACGCCAATCTGGTCGCCATGCGCTTCCTTGATCGCACGAATGGCGCGGCACATGAGGTTATCGGGATTAGACGCCTCGGCACCGTCATCACTGCGCCGGTCAGCCTGCGTATTTGGGAACAATGCGATGCAGGGTATGCCCAATTCAATAGCTTCGGCAGCGCGCATGACAATCTGGTCGACTGACCAGCGCGAAACGCCCGGAAGCGTCGAGATCGGATCTTCAACGGCCTGCCCTTCGGTTACAAATAATGGCCAGATGAGATCGGCAGGAGAAAGCATGGTCTCGCAGACCATCGCCCGGCTCCAGCCAGTTTTACGGGTGCGGCGCAGGCGGCTGTTTGGAAAAGAAGATATATCGGTCATCCACTCCACTTAGCGTCGATGGTCCATATCCTCAACGCCTTATCCGCTGGTCGGCAAGCGGCCATCCCGAAACGTTAGCCGGTCGATTTCCCGCTTGGGCGCTTCGTCTTTCTTTGGTGCAGTCTGCAACGGTGTCAGTGCTGCGCCTGCCTTTACCGACTTCAGGCGCTGGAGGCTGCCCTTAAACCGCGCGAGGTCGCTGCCCGAAAGCTGCGCGCGTTGTGTGAATTTGACTGACATCGGGTTTATAGCCCGCCCGTTGCGATACAGTTCATAATGCAAATGCGGACCAGTCGACAGGCCAGTTGATCCCACATAGCCAATGATTTGCCCGCGACGCACTCTGCTGCCGGGACGCGCGGCAATCCGGCTCATATGGCCATAGCCGCTGGCAAGGCCGCCGGCATGATTGAGCTGCACAAAATTGCCATATCCACCTTTGCGACCTGCATAAGCAACGACGCCGTCGGTTACGGCAAAGATTGGTTGGCCATAGCTAGCCTTGAAATCAAGACCACTGTGCATGCGCATATAGCCCAAGATCGGGTGCCGCCTGCTACCAAATCCTGATGTTACTCCGCCGTTAACGGGGCTACTGAACGCGCCTTTGGATTCGCCAACACCAGATGCCTCAAACCATTGGCTGCTGTCGCCTACTGCCCATTTCAACATCTGGATCGCGGTTTTACCATTACGGTCAACGCCGGCATATACCAGATTGCCTACTTTGACCTCGCCGGTTTCGGCGCGTTTGTAGTCCAATATGATGTCGAATTCATCGGTGGGGCGAATAGATGATAATGGTGCCCGCGCGGCAATAACCTTCAGATAATCCTGAATAGCCGCGGTTGGTGCACCCGCCGCCCGTGCCGAACGGTAAATGCCCTGACTGCCTACCGTTCCACGAATACGCAACGGTGTGTTGTCGACGTTAATTGGCTTCCTGTTCAGTCTTAAGCTGCCGCCTTCACGGTTTATTTCAAGATTGAGGTCAAAGCGTGCGCGAAACGCAACCGATTCAAGCGGTCGTGCCTGGTCTTTGGACTGCCGCTGGCCAAGCACGATATCAATGGGTGTGCCAGGTTCAATGTCGGATAAAGTGGTAACCGCTGACACCATATTGACGACGTTCGCTGCCTCGTCGCCGCCAACGCCAGAGCGTTGCAGCATGCGGGCGAAGCTGTCACCGCGGCCCAAGGATGCGGTGAGTTCGATACGCGGCCGCTCCGGGCTACCGGCTAGCGCGACGACAGCGTCGGTGGCGGCCATACGTTTGCCGCTGTCGCTGCCATACGCGATGGGCATGATCATCTGCGCACGGGCTTCTTCAAACTCGGCGTCTGTCGGCATTGATGGTTCTGCGCCATAGATTGGACCATAATCGGGAGCCAGTGCAAGCGCGGCAACGCTTAACAAAGTCAAGGTAGCCAGACCGCGGAACCAGCGGACTGAGCCGATATCCTCGCCAAGGTCCGGCACAAGATCGAAATTCGCAAGACGCGTACGCCAGCTTACCCCAGAAGTGGGGGTTTCGGGGCTGTGCCGCATTGATGTGGTGATGGAGTTAGGCAGCATAATGGCGGCATCCCCACCAGGCGTAGATAGCCGTGTGTCTCCGCCTTCAAACATCAAATGTGTAATCCACGACCCTGTCCCCAACCAATCGGGCGTCTTAGCGCCTCCGTACCTGTAACGCGTTTTGGTTAAAGTCAAATTAAGACAGGCTATGGTCAAGCATAAGTAAGGCAAATGGTGCAAATTCAGGGACAAGCGCAGGAACCTATGGCCAAGCGCCGCAGACTGAAATATTCGGCTTCAATTACTCAACGGCAATGCTATTGCACATCACGTGAACGGAGAGTGATATGGGCGGCAACCGCATTGAATTTTTCTATGATCTTTCAAGCCCGTGGACCTATATCGCTTTCCACAATCTTGCAGGCGTAATGGAACGCACTGGCGCGCCAGTGCGCTTGCGGCCGATATTGGTTGGCGGTGTGTTCAATGCGGTCAATCCGTCAGTATATGCTGCACGAGAATCGGCGGATAACCCCAAATTCAAACATAGTTGGCGCGTGATGAAGGATTGGGCGGCGCTGGCGGGCATCGAAATCAATTTCCCAAGCGCGTTTCATCCTGCAAAAAGTATCAATGCAATGCGGATGGCATGTACGTTGGAGGGTGATCAGCAAGCACTGGCAAAGTTCACGCGGGCCGCGTTTGAAAGCTATTTTGGCGCGCAGGAAAATCTCGACGATCCCGATGTTTTGGTCGCCGTAGTGCACAGCGTCGGCCTCGACGGCGAAGCGATGCGCGCTGAATCACAGACTGACGCGGTTAAGGCCCGTCTGCGTGCCAACACCGATGAGGTTATCGCGCGCGGCGGCTATGGATCGCCGACGATATTTGTAGACACCACGAAAATGTATTTTGGCAATGACCAATTACCACTGGTAGAATTTGCACTGAACAGGAGCCCTGCATGAACGACCGCGTTTCCATTTCTATCGACAATCACGTCGCAGACGTCCGGCTTACCCGCGCGGACAAGATGAACGCGCTGGATCCAGGGATGTTTCAGGGGATCATCGCTGCAGGTGAAGAGCTTGCAGCCCTGAAGGGCGTGCGCGCGGTGGTTCTGTCGGGCGAAGGGCGCAGCTTCTGTGCCGGGCTTGATATGGCCAGCATGGCGAATGGTGGGGCGAGTGCGAACAGCGGGATGGGCAGCCTGGCCGACCGGACGCATGGCAACGCCAACACATTCCAGCAAGTCGCGATGCTTTGGCGCAAACTTCCAATGCCAGTCATCGCGGCTGTCCATGGCGTGTGTTTTGGCGGCGGATTGCAAATTGCCAGTGGTGCTGACATCCGCGTGGTCGCGCCAGATGCGCGGATGGCCGTGATGGAAATGAAATGGGGCCTTATCCCCGATATGGGTGGCTATGCCTTGTGGCGTGGCATGGTGCGTGAGGATATGCTGCGCGAGCTTACATACACTAACCGCGAGTTTTCGGGGGCCGAGGCGTTCAGCTTGGGCTTTGCCACCTTCGTGGATGAAAACCCCCACAGCCGTGCCTTGGCGATTGCCCGCGAGATTGCGGACCGCAACCCAGAGGCGATGCGCGAGGCAAAGGCGCTGTTCAATGAATATGCCGATATGGACGAAGACACGATATTGATTGCCGAAAGCGTCCGCCAGGCCCGCGTTATCCGCAAGCCCAATCAGGTCGAAGCTGTTATGGCGGGAATGCAGAAGAGGCCGGGGGTGTTTGCCGATTAAGCGGTCTTAACGCTCAGCCGTTCAAATTCCTCTCTCAGGTCCTTCGGTAAAGGCGCTGGCCCTTTTTCGTCGGTCAGCACGATAGTCGTAATACAAGTCGCTTTGCACTCGCCGCCTTGAAAGGCTGCAGACGCGATCTGCCAACTGCTGTCGCCCACGCGCAGAATTCCGCACGCTACGTCGACATGCGCGGGGAAATGCGCCTCGGCGATATACTCAATCGCGACACTGACAATCAGCCAGCGTTGCCCCGGCGCTCGCCGTTGGACCTCAATTGCGTGATTAAACATGCCGCGACCATGCTCGAACAATCCAGCCATCGCGACATTGTTGATGTGGCCAAGCAAATCCATATCTGCAAACCGTGTTTCTGTGCGGTGGCTGAATGGATAGTTGGCTGGGTCAAGCTGCCATGCTTGCGGCTTGGGCATAGGAAGGAACCTCAATAAAATTCGTCACCCTGAAATTGCTTCAGGATGACAAACTGCTGTGCATCATGCTGAAACAAGTTCAGCATAATGATGTTCTCGGTGTTTAAAGACCGCGACCGATAAGTTCTTTCATGATCTCGTTCGTGCCGCCGAAAATGCGCGTTACGCGTGCGGCGCGCCACATGCGGGCGATAGGATATTCGTTCATATACCCGGCACCGCCATGCAATTGCAGGCAGGCATCAACGACTTCCCACTGAAGGTCGGTGTGCCACAATTTGGCAGCCGCGCCTTCCTCAGCAGTCAGTTCTTTTTTGTAATGGCGGTTCAATGCCCAATCGAGATGCGCCCAGCCCACCTGCAACTTGGATTTGATATTAGCCAAAACGAAACGGGTGTTCTGGAAATCCAGCAATGGTTTGCCGAAGACGATCCGGTCGCGGCAAAAAGCGACAGTTTCGTCAAACGCCTTTTGTGTACTCGCCATAGATGAAACAGCGATCGAAAGGCGCTCCTGCGGTAGTTCGCTCATCAGATAGATGAAGCCCTTGCCCTCTTCGCCCAAGCAGTTAGTCATGGGGACGCGAACATCTTCGAAGAACAATTCCGACGTGTCGGCCTCATCCATGCCAATTTTATCCAGGTTACGGCCACGCTTGAAACCTTCACGCTCCGCTTCGACAAGCACGATCGACATGCCCTTATAGGCTGGCTGAATTTCTGTGTCGGTCTTTACGCAGACCAAGATCAGGTCGGCATTCTGGCCATTGGTGATATAGGTTTTGCTGCCATTGATAACATAATGATTGCCGTCTTTCTTGGCAGTGGTCTTCATCGCCTGCAGATCACTTCCAGTGCCGGGCTCGGTCATCGCAATCGCGGTAATCACTTCGCCAGCGATCATCTTGGGCAACCAATGCTTCTTCTGCTCTTCGCTGCCATAGCTGGTTATGTAGTTTACGACGATGTCAGACTGCAATGAAAAGCCGGTTGTAACGCCACCATAATAAGCCGATTCTTCATCGACAATTGCGTTGTAACCAAAGTCCAGGCCAAGACCGCCATATTCGACTGGGGCAGTTGGACACAGCATTCCTATTGCGCCCGCTTTGGGCCAGATGGATTTATCGACAATTCCAGCTTCCTGCCATTTTTTCGCATTTGGCGCGACTTCCTTTTGCAGGAACAGGCGTACTGACTGGCGAAACGCCTCATGATCTTCATTATAAGCGGTACGTGGAATGGTATCGAGTGACATGTGAAAATCCCCTGCAAAATGGGCCTGCGGTTATGCGCACTTCAATGGCAGTAAGTTGACATGGGCGTCAAGCCGAATTTAATCGTTTGATTAAACCGGCCCTCCTGCGTCACGGGCACGCTGAACTATTGTCCGTTCCGCGGTGGGCACCGTCCTATATGCGGCGATTAGCAAAGCCAAGGCGACAGGCGCGACCGCGATCAGCGACAAAATGCCGACGCGCAAGTCACCCACCAGCTTTCCATCGACCATTGTTCCAGCGAGATCGGAAATCTGACCGACAATATAAGGCCCAAAGGACAAGCCAACGAGCGTGGTGCCCAAGAAGAACGCTGCGGTCGCTGTGCCGCGCATCCGTGGCAACACCAGGTCCTGCGTGGTGGCTGCTGCCGCGCCAAGTGCCGTCGCACCGAGCATGACGGCGACGAAGTTCATTACATAAAACAAGATCACGTTATCGGTGGTATACCCAATGCCAATGGGAATAATGGGGCCCACGACGCCCATGATGACGACGAGGATGCGACCCGCTGGATTCTTTTTACGCAACGCATCTGCGACCCGTCCGCCTATGATAACTCCCAAAAATCCGCTGAGGGCTCCATTTGCGCCAAGGATGAAGGCCAATTCTTTCTTGGGTAGGCCCAAAACCGTTTCCGCATAAGGTGCTGACCAAAAGGTAAGTGCATAGGCAGCTAAAGCCACCAGGCCATAGCCAATGGTGGTACAGATAAATGCTGGCGTGCCCCAAATTAAACGGAAGGTCGCTGGGTCTTTTGCGCGCAGCGATGATGCCCATGAGAACACCGCGTAGAAGCCAAAGCCAACAGCCGACCATTGCGGGAAATTGCCTGTGAGTTGGATCATCATATAAGCAAAAGCAGCAATCGCGCCTCCGGTTGCAAGGTTGATGACGAGTGCTGCAGGACCACGCTGATAGGCACCCAAAAGGGTGAAGGGCGGGACTATCATCGAAAGGTCTTGCGCGAATGTTCTGAATGGGGTGGGATGCGCCGGGGTAACAAGGCCATCCATCGCGCCGCGCACGGGTTCACGCAATGAAGCGACCCATAACCCGACCAGCACGCCCGGAATACCAACGGCGACGAACGCCGCATGCCAACCAGATAGTCCAAGCGGGCCACCTTGCGGGTAAGCCGCGTTCCAACTCTGGACAATGAGTGCGCCAAGAAAAAGTGAAACACCTCCGCCAATATACAGTCCCGACGAGTAAATCGCGAGCGCGGTTGCGCGCTGCCTTTTCGGGAAATAATCAGAAATCAGCGAATATGCCGTCGGACTTGCGGTTGCTTCCCCAACGCCTACGCCCATGCGCGCCATGGTCAATTCTGCTTGGTTGCGCGTAAAGCCAGATAGGGCGGTCATAATTGACCATAAGGCAAGGCCAATCGAAAGCAGCTTCACGCGGCTCCAGTTATCTGCGAGCCGCCCAAGCGGAATGCCGAATAAGGCGTAAAAAACCGCAAAGGCAGCACCTCCCAAAAACCCCATGTCGGCGTCTGTCAGGCCAAGGTCGGCCTTAATATCAACAGCCAAAATACTTAGAATTTGCCGGTCGATGAAATTGAGAATGTAGACGACAACCAGTACCATCAGGACATACCAGCTATAGCTGCTGGCCTCTGGGGAAGGTGCGTCGCGCTCTACGGGAGCCGACTTGTTCCGTTCGCCTTCGACCGTCCCACTCACTGACCTCTCCCTCAAACGCGGTTATCGACTTATAAGGGCAGGGCTAGCACAACGGGCAATGGGCGCAACATGAATTACAATTCAACTTGCGGTGGCTGGATTGGTTTAAAAAATTCATTATTTGTATGTCGTGTTTTACTTGAAATTGGGACGATTTCCTCCAATATCATGTTCATGCGGCTATAGTGCCGTGTTTTGAGGAGAAATAAGTCATGGCACAGTGGTCCGATCCGCGGGTAACCGGGGCCCAGTCAAGTCTTGCAGGTGTCGGCTCACGCGCCGGTGACGCCGCTTTTGACGCCGGTCTGCGTTCGCACATGCTCAAGGTTTATAATTATATGGCGTCGGGCGTACTGCTCACCGGCGTCGTCGCGATGCTGTTTGCGCAAACCGAGTTGGCGCAAAACCTAATGACTAACCCAAGCATCATGAGCTGGGTGATTATCTTGTCGCCACTGGTGGTTGTACTGGCGATGAGTTTTGGCCAGGGCAAATTCTCGGCGTCAACGCTTCAGGCAATGTTCTGGGGTTTTGCAGTCCTGATGGGCCTTTCGATGGCGCGCATCTTCATGATGTTCACCGGTGAATCCATTGCACAGACATTCTTTGCTACCTCCGCAGCTTTTGCTGGGCTTAGCCTTTGGGCTTACACTACAAAGAAGGACATCAGCGGTTGGGGAAGCTTCCTCGTGATGGGTATGGTCGGCTTGATCGTGGCATCTATCGTAAACATCTTCCTTGGTTCTGATACGCTTCATTGGGTGATCAGCGCTGCGGGTGTGCTCATCTTTGCAGGTCTGACGGCTTATGACACACAGCGTATCAAGAGCGAGTATTTCTACCTGCAAGGTCCAGAAATGATTGGCAAAGCTGCGGTTATGGCCGCGCTAACGCTGTATCTCGACTTCATCAACATGTTCCAGTTTTTGCTTAGCTTCCTTGGTAGCCGCGAATAATCATCAGCGGTTAAGCTTGGACAGAAAATGATGGCCCAGTGGGAAACCGCTGGGCTATTTTCTTTGGGATTTTGTCGAACAGGGCTTTTCTTTCCTTGTAAAATCTTGTTGGAATCAGTTTCACCAAACCGGAGACTAAATAATGCGCTGGGGCGTTAAGAATCTTGCAGCCATCATCCTCGTTGGTGCAGCCGCAGCTTGCGCGCCTGCGCCAGTTAAGGTGGCGCCACTGCCCATTCCTCTACCTCTGTCTCCAGCTACGCCTGCGATGCCTCTGCCGCCCGGTGGTGCTGCTGTATCAATAACTATTCCGCCAATCGGCTTGGATGGCGTTCGCGTTACGCCCAATCGCGGTCTTAGCCGCGATGAACAGATCTGGCATTTTCGGTCAGCCATGAATGTTGCCGCGCTTAATTGCCAAGGGCCAGTTTGGGGACAAATTGCGAAGGAATATAACAGGTTCATCGTTATCCATAAGGTGCTGTTGTCAAAGACCAGCAAGGCAGTCGATCGCGAATATGTGAAGCGTTACCCCACGCAAAACGGCTTGCGCATTCGCGACACGAACTTGACCGATTTGTACAATTACTTCGCTCTGCCGCCAGTACGGGCTCAATATTGCGACATGTCACTGCGCAAGCTGACGGAGGCTAATCAGGTGCCGAAGGAAGCCTTGGCCGAATATGCCATGGGCGGCCTGACCGATATAGATACTCTCTTCGTGAATTTTTATGATGCCTATGTGAAGTACCAAGGCGACTTGGCGGACTGGAACATGAAATATGCGCTCAAGCCGGTATATGTGCCGTCTAATAACATTATGGCCCCGCCGGTGACAAAGCCGCCGGCTGGCGCCGCTACGCCCTTACAACCTCGTTAGTCGTCAATGGCGGTAGTGGCGCCCCGTTCATGCCATGTTTATATAATCGCGCATGGCCGCGGCTTCGGCTTCAATTTTTTCGATCCGGTGCTTTACTAAGTCACCGATGGACACAAAGCCAGCAAGGGCACCATCTTTGATAACTGGCAAGTGGCGGATGCGGCGTTTGGTCATGAGTGATAACGCGTACAGTATTGCCGTATCAGGCGTGACGGATATGGCAGGTGCGGTCATTGTATCCGCAACCGTCTTGGTTAGGAAGGCTGCGCCATGCTTGGCGACCCCGTAGACAATGTCGCGCTCGGAGAAAATGCCGATAACGGACTTGCCGTCTATCACAGGAAGTGCGCCGATCCGGTTCTCCGCCAAACGAACCACGAGATCTCCCACGCTTTCATCCGGTGATGCCGTCAGCACGTCCGGACGGTGATTGGCCAGTATTGCAGAAATCGTCATCGACTCTCTCCCTATGTTCTTGCCCCGGATGGAACTTATAGCATAAGGCGGACTTATCAAGACATGACACGTCCCTCCCGCCTCGATGATCCCCTATATGCTAGCTTTGCTTGGCAGAGATATTGGCGACTCATGCGCTGGATGTTCGGCGTGACATTGATTGTTACTGTCGCGGCGTTGGGCACCTTCTGGTGGCAGAACGGTATGGTTTCCATCCACTTTTTCATTGCGACCGCAGGCGCTATTTTTGGCGCCATCATGCTTACGGCTGCACTTATGGGCCTCGTATTTTTATCGAGCGGCTCGGGACATGATGAGGCTATTGACGATCCATTTGCGGACGAAGTCGACCGTTGACCGAAAGTATTCAAAATCTTCCAAGCGGCGCGGGCGTACCTCAATGGGGGTTCGGGTCGAGGTGATTGCAACGCGTGCGCGTGGCCAGCAAGAGGTGAAAGTCACAGAAGGTCTGTTCACCTTCGTCGCACTTGACGATGAGCATAAGCTACGGACATTGCCTGAGGGCCTGACCGCAACGGTGTTCCTCAAGCTATCTGCTCGCCTTTAGCCGACAGATTATAGTTGAAGCGCCCTCGCGGAGCTTCCACACGATTATTCTGCTGCGGCTGAAACCTCTTCATCACCAGTTGCTTTTGCCCGGCGCGTACGCGGCTTGCGGGCTGGCTTTTCACCTGCGCTGTTATCCTCACTTGACGATATTGCAATCGAAGGCGGCAAGACTGCAAGGTCGAGGCCAGCAGGAGCGTCATCATGGTCTTCGCTGTGATGACGGCGTGGGCCTCGATTTGCGCTCCGGCTATTTGCGGGGCGTTCGCTGCGCTCAGGACGTTCGCTGCGTTCCGGGCGACCGGCGCGCGTTTCGCGTTGGTCGCGTTGATCGCTGTCGCTTGAGTCCTCATCGGATGCGGCTTCTGCGTTTCCGGACGATGGATGATCGTCATAATTTGGTGAGCGATCATAATTGGTCGAACGATCGTCATTCTGCCAATCGTCGCGGTTGTCATCGCGCGCGTCGTCACGTGGCCGGCGTTCGCCTTGCTGTTCCTGACGTGCTTCCTGGCGGCTGCGGAAATCTGCGAGCACACGGAAATAGTGGTCGGCAAATTGCAGGTGATATTCTGCATTGACACGGTCGCCATTAAACTGCGCATCTTGTGCCAGTTTCTTGTATTTTTCGAGCATCTGCGCTGCGTTGCCGCGCGCACGATTATCAATCAGATTTTGATAGTCAAAACCACTGCGGTTGTTGTTCTGTTGCCGGTTGTTGTTGCTGTTGTTATTACGACCGCGGCGACGATTGTTGTTATTCTGCTGTTGCCTGTTGTTGGTATTCATCAGGGCTGACCCGTCCTCTGTTTTGGCACTTAATGTTACATGGAACCCCTGAACCCGGTTTGGGTTGCGCTAGGGTCAGCATCGACCCTGTCAATTTGTCCATCTGCGCTGGGGGGCGGCTTCGCGCTAAAAGACCGTTAAACCGGAGTTTTTGCTGCGATGCCATTACGTCCTAGTCTTACTATTCTTTGATTCCAAGCGAAAAGCGAATGACGCGCGAATTGCCCGCAAGATCATGGCGCAGTTCTGTGAGAAAACCGGCGTCTGAGGCAAGTCGTTGAACTGATTCTGCCTGATTATAGCCAATTTCAAAGAACGCGACCCCACGCGGGTCAAGTAACGCGCCCAATCGTGGGATCAAAAGTCGGTAATCATCCAGTCCATCTGCGCCCGCAAACAGGGCATTATGCGGTTCATGCGCAGACACCATTGGGGCAAGCTGTTTGCCGTCTTCAATATACGGTGGATTGCACAGGATGAGGTCAAACACCCCTAATCCAACCTGCCAACCTGTGTTTGTCCAATCGCGGTGCGCAAGCTCCGCTCGGTCGGCAAAGCCCAAGCGTTCGGCATTATCGCGCGCTACGGCAAGTGCCGCTTGGCTGGCGTCCATGCCATATCCTTGCGCATTTGGAAATATCGACAGCGCCGCCAGTAGTAACGCTCCGGAGCCTGTTCCAAGGTCTGCGATGCGGGAAGGCGCTTCGTTAGACGCAAACCAGTCTATTGCCGCCTCAAGCAAGGTTTCGCTGTCCGCGCGGGGAATAAGGACATCGGGCGTGACGTGCAATTCAATGTCCCAGAACGCTTGCGTGCCAGTAATATAGGCTATTGGTTCATCGGCAACCCGCCGGGCGAGTAGCGCGCCGAAACTGTCCGGTACACAAAGTTCGTCCTGCCGCAGCAGCATCGCTGACCGATTGATACCAAGCGCGTGGGCCAACAAAAGCTCCGCATCAAGGCGCGGCGTTGGGCTAATGCTGCCAAGGGCAGTTGTCGCTGTGCGCAGGACAGGGGCAAGGCCAATCATCATGCGCCCGTATATCGACCCGGACAGAAAGCCCAATTATATATTTTCTTGCCATGCACCCTTTCGCCTTCGTCGCGCGTTCTTTTGCGTTGAGGGGATCACACGGAAGGATTTAGATGATGCAGAAATTAACACTTACCTGGGCAGCCGGTCTGTCCGCGCTTGCCTTAGTGGCCTGCAGCGGCAGCGAAAAAGCGCCAGCAGCAACGGACACCGAAGTTGTCCAGAACGATGCAATGGCAACTGACACTCTGGTTGCCAGTGAACCAATGGGCAACAAGACCATCGTAGAATTGGCGCAAGGAAACCCGCAGTTATCGACACTTGTCACCGCAGTAACCGCTGCTGGCCTTGGCGAAACATTGTCGGGCACCGGTCCATTCACCGTTTTTGCGCCGTCAAACGACGCATTTGCGAAGGTGGATAAGGCAACGCTTGATGGCCCGTTGAAGCCGGAAAGCAAGGACAAGCTTGCGGCTTTACTGAAATATCACGTCGTCGCTGGCAATGTGAAGTCGGGTGATCTTGCCAAGATGATCGTAGACGGCAAGGGCACTGCAACCATCAAGACGCTGAATGGCGGCAACCTGAAAGCCAGCATGGCTGGTGACAAGATTGTCCTGACCGATGCTAAGGGCGGGAAGTCAACCGTAACCGAAGCTGACGTGGTTGCGTCGAATGGTACGGCCCACGTCGTCGATACTGTCGTAATGCCATAAGCTTTTGGGTCGTTTCGGCGGCCTGAGTGAACGTCCTCAACTGCCCCCTAGCAGGCGATTGAGGGCTAAACCGACCCCGTCCGGAACCCTCCCCCGGACGGGGTTTTGTTTGCGCTTCATCCTGCGGCTGGATTGACCGTCACGGGCCCAAGCTCTTTTAAACAGGCCTGTAATTTGGCAATGCCCTCGGATGGGCTGGGCGGATTGGCGACAAGGTCGGATACGCTTTTGCCGTCCATAACCTTGCCGGCTGCACAGCCACAGACCTGATTGACGTCGACCTGAATGCCCTCGGGGATTTGTTCGCTGGCGGCGGTGGTGCAGGTGGCGATGATGGACTCGCGCACGATGACCTTCACTGTATCGTTCAATGCCCCGCCTTCGCCGCATGCGGCCAGCGCGAGGGGCAACAACGCAACTGTGATTATTCGTTTCATGGCTTTTCCTCTGTCCAGAAACCCCCGAACAAGAAATGTGGGCAGCGTGGCGGGCTTTTCAAGCCCGCCTTATTTGAAACGCGCCCCTATTTAAAACCTAATGCCGCGCGCATGATCTGAAAGATCGTGTTCTGTTCAATCGTCCCTTTGAACAAATGCGCTTTTGGTCCAGCGGCGCGGGCGACAACGTCATCGCCCGCATGCGTTTCGGAACCGGTCGGGATCAACGCCTGCTGCCGGTAATTCAGCGTCTGCGTATCTTCTTTCAACGGGTCGGGGCGCGGCAATGTCGTGACCGCGCCGGGGCCATTCATATAGCCCAAGGTTGTGTAGCCCTTGCCATCAAAGGCCAAAGTCGATTTGCCTTTCTGGTCAACCACAGGCCCGAGGATCGGGTTGCCGCGCTCGGGATAGCCCGCCATGGTGAACACGTGGCTATGGTCCGATGTGACGACGATTAGCGTATCGCTGAGGTCGACATTGTCCATCGCCGCTTTCAACGCATCATTCAGCGCAACCGTATCCTGCAACGCACGATAGGCGTTGCCGGCATGGTGACCATGGTCAATTTTGCCTGCCTCGACCATCAGGACATAGCCCTTTTGGTTCTTGGACAGCATCGTGATCGCCTTGGTTGTCATTTCGGCGAGCGATGGTTCTTTTGATCCGGTCGCGGTGCGGTCGGCGTCAAATTGCATGTGCGATTGTTCAAACAGGCCAAGCAGCTTGCTCGTCTTTTTCGCATCGACCGCGGCAAAGCCTTCATTATTCCAGACATAAGCGCTTTTGGGGTTGGCGGCCAACCAGCTTGCGGTCAGATCCTTGCCATCGGCGCGCTTGCCCATTTTGCCAGCATATTCGGGGTCAGCAGCGGTGTTGGGCATGAAATGCTGACGTCCACCGCCCAACATGACCTCAAAGCCATCGCCATGCGGCCATTCGACCATTTGCCGCGCAATATCGATGCAGCCTTCGGCCTTGGCGGCGGCGGGCATATTGGCATCGACCTCCCAATCGCGTTGCGCGGTGTGGGCGTAGGTTGCTGCGGGCGTGGCGTGGGTGATGGTCGCGGTCGACACGATGCCCGTGGCATATCCCTTATCCTCGGCCATTTCGAACAAGGATTTAACTTTATACGGCTCGCTCGCCTTGCAATTGTCCTCGATGGCTTGCGGGCCAATGCCAATGACGCCGTTCAGCGTTTTGACGCCGGAGACAATCGCGGTTGCGGTCGGTGCGCTGTCGGGCACCTGGCCATCATGTGAATAGGTTTTGACCAAGGCGGTGTGCGGTAAGCGGTCCATTTGCGCGACATAGGATTCGCCGTCGACGCCCTTTTGCTGCCCTTCAAAAATGCGCGCAGCGGTCAATGTCGTGACGCTCATGCCGTCACCGATGAACAGGATGACATTGCGCGCCTTGCGATTGTTGGGCTTGTCCGCCTCCAACCGTGCAAGTTCAGCTGCGCCCGCTTGTAAATAGCCTTCGCTGGTGGTGATCGGCGGCGTGCCGATGGCGCGCGCGGGCGGGAGGACGGTCGTCGCCGACGCCGACGCAGGCGCAGGCGCAGGGGGCACCGCATATTGGGCCATAACCGGCGCGGTGATCAGGCAGGACGCCAATAGGGCGGATGACAGTTTACGCATGCTATACTCCTTAAAAAGCTTGGCCCCCAATCGCAGACCATGATGACCAGCGCGTGACAGGGGCGTGATGGGAAGTGTTTACACGGCCAAGCTTGCGTTGGCGAGGGGGCGTGTGGGGGTGGTTCTTACTTTCGGTACAGAGAAAAGCGCAGGTTTAGGGGGTATCGCTCCTTTCACCGTCATTCCCTAAGTTTACAAACTTGTGCGGAAAATACGGTATTTCTGTAAACTTACTTCAACATTGAGAGGTTGGCTTACCGGGTCCGAAAGCCGGGATGGGGATCAATATGTTCAAAGAGCGGGTCGCGCACCAATTGTGGGCCTGAAGCACAGAATCTCAAAGCAAATCCTACATTGCAAGCGAAACCTGTATAGGGGTTGTTGCATCTGTCACCGATCCGCTGTTATAAACAATGGACCGTCAAGACTTTTTCACTATGCTTGGCAAATTACGGTGACAGGTGCGTAATCCCCGAAATAGCCTTGCGTTGTTTCCGTCTTTGTCGCCCCTGCGCAACTTCCTCGTTGCTGGCCTCTCCGTCAGCCGTTCGGGCTGCCACCTCCCCCTGCAGGGGAGGATTTGGGTTACTTCGCCTTCGCAAGCATCCACTTTCGCCAAGGCTCCGGCGGGCGCTCCCTAGCTTGCTTTCGCAAGCATGGGCGCGAGATAATGTCCGGTATATGACCTTGGTTCCTTGGCGACCTGTTCCGGCGTGCCTTCGGCGACAATCTCGCCGCCCTTAACGCCGCCTTCGGGACCCATGTCGATGATCCAGTCCGCCGTCTTAATGACGTCGAGATTATGTTCGATGACCACAACGCTGTTGCCCTGTTCGACCAGACGGTGGAGCACTTCGAGGAGTTTGCGGACATCCTCGAAATGGAGGCCGGTTGTTGGCTCGTCGAGGATGTACAGCGTCTGGCCCGTGGACCGGCGGCTGAGTTCCTTGGCGAGTTTGACGCGTTGCGCTTCGCCGCCCGATAGGGTCGTTGCCTGTTGCCCGACCTTGACATAGCCAAGGCCAACCTCCGCCAGCATCGCCATTTTGTCGCGGATCGGGGGGACGGCCTTAAACGCCTCGACCGCGTCCTCCACCGTCATGTCGAGTACGTCGGCGATGGAGAGGCCCTTCCATTTGACCTCCAGTGTTTCGCGGTTGTAGCGTTTGCCGTTGCATTCCTCGCACGTCACATAGACGTCGGGCAGGAAGTGCATTTCGATCTTGATCAGGCCATCGCCGCTGCAGGTTTCGCAGCGCCCGCCCTTGACGTTGAACGAAAAACGCCCCGGCTTGTACCCGCGCGCGGCGCTTTCGGGCAATTGCGCGAACCAGTCGCGGATGTTGGTGAACGCGCCGGTATAGGTCGCCGGGTTTGACCTTGGCGTGCGGCCAATGGGGGATTGGTCGATGTCGATCACCTTGTCGCAATGTTCAAGGCCAGTGACCTTGTCGTGCGCGCCGGCGATCACGCGCGCGCCATTCAGGCTGCGTGCTGCCGATGCGTAGAGCGTGTCGATGGTGAAGCTGGACTTGCCCGAGCCCGATACGCCGGTGATGCAACAGAAGGTGCCCAGCGGAATGCTCGCGGTGACATTCTTCAGATTGTTGGCGCGGGCGTTGTGGACGGTCAGCTTCTTCTTATTGCCCTTGCGGCGTGTCTTGGGGACCGCAATCTCGCGCGTGCCGTTGAGATAGGCGGCGGTCAGACTGTCTTTCGATTTCAGGATTTGTTTCAACGTGCCTTCGGCCATGACCGTGCCGCCATGGACGCCAGCGCCGGGGCCAAGGTCAACGATCCAGTCTGCAGTGCGGATCGCGTCTTCGTCATGCTCGACCACGATGACGGTGTTGCCCAAGTCGCGCAAGCGGCGCAGCGTTGCAAGCAGGCGGTCATTGTCCTTCTGGTGCAAGCCAATGCTAGGCTCATCGAGCACATAGAGCACGCCCGACAGGCCGGAGCCGATTTGGCTGGCGAGGCGGATGCGCTGGCTTTCGCCGCCGGACAAGGTGCCGCTAGTCCGGTCAAGGTTGAGATAATCCAGCCCGACATTGTTGAGGAAGCCAAGCCGTTCGTTGATTTCCTTAAGGATTGCCTTGGCAATTTGCTGCTGCTGATTGGTCAGCGTCTGGTCAACGCTGCCGAACCAGACCAGCGCGTCACCGACGCTCATTTTCGTGGGTGTGGCGATATCGACGCCCGCGATTTTGACGCTGAGTGCCTCCGGCTTCAACCGCGCGCCGTGGCAGGTTTCGCATGGTTGCGACGTTTGATATTTTGACAATTCTTCCCGCATCCACGCGCTGTCGGTTTGCAGCAGGCGGCGGTTGAGGTTGCCGATGACGCCCTCAAACGCCTTGCGGACGGTATATTCCTTGCGTCCGTCCTTGAAGGTCAGCTCAACGGGCATGCCGCCGGTGCCGTGCAGAATGATAAGCTTCTGGTCCGGCGCCAAATCTTCCCAAGTCGACTCAAGGCTGAACCCATAAGCTTTCGCTAGGCTGGACAGCACTTGCATATAATAAGGGCTTGGCGGGTTGGATTTTGCCCAAGGCACAATCGCGCCTTTTTTTAACGACAGATGTTCGTTGGGGACCACCAGTTGCGGGTCAAATTCCTGCCGCTCACCAAGGCCGTCACAATCCGGACAGGCGCCTTGCGGGGCGTTGAACGAGAACAGGCGCGGCGCGATTTCGGCGATCGTGAAGCCCGAGACTGGGCAGGCGAACTTCTCCGAAAACACGATGCGGTTGGCGGGCAGGCCAGTGCCTTTCATCGCGCCGCCAGTGACGTTCGGCGCGGGGACAAAAGTCGCGCGCGCTTCGCCGAATGTGGTTGGCACGCTGTCAGCGTTGGTGGTTTGCAACTCCGCCACGGTCGTATCAGCCAGATCGACAAAGGCCAGCCCATCGGCGAGCTTCAACGCCGCCTCAAAACTTTCGGCGAGGCGTTGCTGGATGCCGTCTTTGACGACGATGCGGTCAACCACAACTTCAATGTCATGCTTGTATTTCTTGTCGAGCGCGGGTGCTTCTTCGATGGCGTAGAGTTCGCCGTCGATGCGTACGCGGGTGTAGCCCGAGCGCTGCCACTCGGCGAGTTCCTTACGATATTCGCCCTTGCGGCCTTGAACGACTGGCGCGAGCAGGAAGGCGCGTGTGCCTTCGGGCAAGGCCATGACGCGGTCGACCATCTGGCTGACGGTCTGCGCCGTGATCGGTAGGCCCGTCGCGGGCGAATAAGGCACACCCACGCGCGCCCACAAAAGCCGCATATAGTCGTATATTTCGGTCACGGTCGCCACCGTCGAGCGCGGGTTGCGGCTGGTAGTTTTCTGCTCGATCGAGATGGCGGGGGACAACCCCTCAATATGCTCGACATCGGGCTTCTGCATCATTTCCAGAAACTGGCGGGCGTAGGCTGATAGCGACTCGACGTAGCGGCGCTGCCCCTCGGCATAAATGGTGTCAAATGCGAGGCTGGACTTGCCCGAACCTGACAGCCCAGTGATGACGATGAGCTTGTCGCGCGGCAGGTCGATATCGACGCCCTTGAGATTATGCTCGCGCGCACCGCGCACCTTGATGTGGGTGAGTGACATAGTTCAGCTTGTTCCAGATTTGTTCTAAAAGCGCAAGTCCGCGCTCCTCCCCAGAAATGGGGCAAAAGTGAACCAATTTCAAGGCAGGCTTTTGCCGCATCTTGCATCCATGCGCATTTGCCGCTTCTAACGCGTTCAAAAGCATGCTTGAGTGAATGTCATGGAACCTGAACTTACTAATCACCCAATCAGCGGCGAACCGCTTCCTATCGCGACGCCTGCGGCCACAATGGTCATTTTTCGCGTCAATCCGGATGGCGGCGCGCCCTTGTTGTTGATGGTCGAGCGAGTCAAGGCAATGGCCTTTGCGGGCGGAGCTGCGGTGTTTCCCGGTGGTAAGGTTGACCCTGCCGACTTTGATTATGCCCAGATGTTGGGCGGGCCCCTGCCGCTGGATGAGGCGGCTGCGCGGCTTGCCGCAATTCGTGAAACGATTGAGGAAGCGGGCTTAGCGCTTGGGCTTTCTGGTGTTTCGGATGCAGCCAACTGCATTGATGCCCGTGCTGCGCTGCATGACGGCGAAAGCCTTCAGGCTGTGTGCAACCGTTTTGGCTGGGCGCCCGATTTTGAACAGCTGGTGCCATGGTCGCGCTGGCGGCCGCCTGCCCATGAAAATGCTAGCCGGGTTTTCGATACGCGTTTTTATCTCGTCGATGCTGGCGATACCACGCCGCTGGCGACCGTTGACCAAACCGAAAACCGGATGCTGTTTTGGGCCACCGCGGGTGAGGTTCTCGAGAAGGCTGATCGCGACGAGGTGAAAATCATCTTCCCGACGCGGCGCAATCTGGAACGACTTGCTATGTTTGGTGACTTTGATGCCGCCGCTGCGCATGCGGCGGAACATCCGGTATCGACGGTACTGACTTTTGTGGAGCAGCGCGCGGACGGAAGTTGGCTGTGCATCCCCGACGGGCATGGCTATCCCGTGCTTGGGGAGTCGCTTGGCAGCGCCATGCGGGGTTAACCCGCCCTCCTGCTTGCGGGAGGGCGTTAGGTCAGCTTTTATACGCCGCCGAAATCAATCCTCAACTGCGATGGTCACGATCAACCCATCAAGCGCATCGCTGACGGGAATTTGGCACGACAGGCGCGAGGTTTCGTTGCGGTGGTCGGTGCTATCGAGCAGATCGTTTTCATCCTCGCTCATTTTAGGCAGACGGTCGGCAAAGGCAGGATCGATATGCACATGGCAGGTGGCGCAAGAGCAGCAACCGCCGCACAGAGCCAGCAGTTCATCAAAACCATTGTCGCGGATGACTTCCATCAGCGACAGGCCGTTTTCAGCTTCGACTTCGCGGCCTTCGCCGTTACGTGAAATTACCGTGACTTTGGCCATGAAAAACTCCCTTAATCCTAAACAACGTCGGACTGATAGGTTGCACCTGCCGACTTGTGAAGCCCTAATTTGATGGGGATAAGTTAGGCTGCACACTTGGCCAGCGTGACACGAATGCCTATGTCCCGAGCCAACAGAATCAGAAAGACCTTCTATGACCGAAAATCGCCACGCACCTGTCGTCATTATTGGCTCTGGACCTGCCGGCTATACTGCTGCCGTTTACGCCGCGCGCGCCAACCTGACGCCGATGATGATTACGGGCGTCGAAATAGGCGGGCAGTTGATGACCACGACCGAAGTCGACAATTGGCCCGGCGATGATGCAGGCGTCATGGGGCCTGAATTGATGGAGCGGATGCGCAAGCATGCCGAGCGTTTCGGCACGAGAATCCAGAATGATTATATCGAAAAGGTCGATTTTTCGAAGCGGCCATTCGTTTTGACTGGCGGGGCAGGCGACTACACCGCTGATTCGGTGATCATTGCCACAGGCGCGAGCGCACAATATCTTGGCCTGCGCAGTGAAACTGCCTTCATGGGCAAAGGCGTGTCGGCTTGCGCGACCTGTGACGGATTCTTTTACCGCAACAAGCCAGTGGCCGTAATCGGTGGCGGGAATACCGCTGTAGAAGAGGCGCTATACTTGGCGAACATCGCAAGCCATGTGACCTTAGTACATCGCCGCGACAAGTTAAAAGCGGAGAAAATCCTGCAAGACCGCCTGTTCGCGCGTGAGGCAGAGGGTAAGGTCACGATTAAGTGGAACCACAGGCTGGATGAAGTTCTGGGCGATGCAATGGGCGTCACAGGCATGCGCATAGCGTCCACCGATGGCGAGGGTAAAGAAGATATTGAGCTGCATGGCGTTTTCATCGCCATTGGGCACAAGCCAAACACCGGCATTTTTGAAGGCCATCTCGATATGGCGGGCGGCTATATCAAAGTGCGCGGTGGCTTCGAAGGACAATCAACTGAAACAAGCGTCCCCGGCGTTTTTGCCTGCGGCGATGTGATGGACCACATCTACCGTCAGGCATGTACCAGTGCAGGCACGGGTTGCATGGCGGCGCTTGACGCTGAACGGTTTATCGACGCGGAGGCTTAAGTGGCCCTTACCCTAGGCCTTGTTAAACCGTCGCTTTCTTCTCCTGACGGAATTTGTGCAGCAGCGGTTCGGTATAACCATTGGGCTGCGTAAGGCCTTCAAAAATGAGAGCGCGCGCAGCTTTTAACGCGAGGCTGTCCTCGACCAGTTTTTCATATAACGCGTCGCCAGCATTTTGTGCGTCGACTTTCGCGGCCATCTTCATCAGCGCGGCGTCCACTTGCGCCTCGGTCGCAATGCCGTGCAGCAGCCAATTGGCAATATGTTGCGATGAAATACGCAAGGTCGCGCGGTCCTCCATAAGGCCGATGTCGTGAATATCGGGTACCTTGGAACAGCCAACACCTTGGTCAATCCAGCGTACGACATAGCCCAATATGCCTTGGGCGTTGTTTTCCAATTCTTGGGCCGCGTCTTCGTCTGACCAATTTTGGCCAGCAGGCGCGACGGGAATGGTCAGCAATCGATCAAGACCCGGCGTTGGTTCCTTGGCGAGTTCCGCCTGACGGGCAAAGACGTCAAATGCATGATAATGTATGGCGTGCAACGTCGCTGCCGTGGGCGAGGGAACCCATGCGGTATTCGCCCCTGCCTTGGGATGGCCGATTTTCTGCACCATCATATCCGCCATCATATCGGGTGCAGCCCACATGCCCTTGCCGATTTGCGCCTTGCCGCTGAGGCCGCAGGCCAAGCCGATTTGGACATTGCGCGCCTCATAAGCCTGAATCCAGGATGACGTTTTCATCTCCGCTTTGCGGATCATAGGGCCGGCTTGCATCGCGGTGTGCATTTCGTCGCCAGTGCGATCAAGGAAGCCAGTGTTTATGAAGACAATTCGGTCGCGGACGGCGTGAATGCAGGCGGCAAGGTTCGCGCTGGTGCGGCGTTCTTCGTCCATTACGCCGACCTTGATGGTATGACGCGAGAGGCCAAGCACATCTTCGACAGCGTCGAAAAGGTCGTTGGTGAAGGCAGCTTCTTCTGGGCCGTGCATCTTTGGCTTAACGATATAGATGCTGCCAGCGCGGCTGTTGCGGTGGGTTCCAAGTGCCTTCAAATCATGAAGCGCGCAGAGCGACGTGAACAGCGCGTCCAATATACCTTCGGGTGCTTCGCTGCCGTCGGGCAATAGAACGGCTGGATTGGTCATCAGATGCCCGACATTGCGGACGAACATCAGGCTGCGACCAGCCAGCGCCAGGCCATCATAGTCGCGATCCGGCTCAAGCGCCCGGGTGACGGTCTTTCCGCCCTTGTCAAAACTGGCGACAAGATCGCCACGCATGAGGCCAAGCCAGTTGGTGTAGGCTGCAACCTTGTCATCGGCGTCGACTGCTGCGACCGAGTCTTCCAAATCGATGATCGTCGTGAGCGCGGATTCAAGGATGACATCGGCGATGTGCAATTCATCTGTCGCGCCAACAGAATGCTGCGGATTGACCAAGATTTCAATATGCAGGCCGTGATGTTTGAACAGATAACGCGCGGCGTCACCGGCATGCGCTTTTGCAACGAAATATAGGCTTTCCCCGCCAGCCAAAGCCGCCAGCCAACCGGGAATGGCTTCGTCGAGGAAGCTGCGCGCATAGGCCACGACTGCCGCGCCACGATCCGTGTCATAACCGCCGGGCCGTGCAGCTGGCGCGGGCAGGACGTCGGTGCCATACAACGCGTCATATAGGCTGCCCCAGCGGGCATTGGCGGCGTTCAGGACGAAGCGGTCATTAAGGCTTGGCACGACAAGTTGCGGCCCTGCCATAACAGCGATTTCGGGGTCTACATTCTGCGTGCCGATGCTGAATGGCGCTGGCTCGGGGACCAAATAGCCAATGTCACGCAGGAACGCCTGATAGGCCGCCATGTCGGTAATTGGACCGGGATGGGCGCGATGCCATGCGTCTAGCTGCGCCTGAATATCGTCACGCTTGGCCAGCAGCATCCGGTTGTGCGGCACAAAGCGGTCAAGGATGTCGGTTAGGCCCTGCCACAAAGTATCCGCAGCAATGCCAGTGCCAGCAAGGGCACGGCTTTCGGTAAACTCAACAAGCTGCGCGGCAATCCGAAGCCCGGCGCGCGTTACATATTTGGTCATATTTTGGCTCCAGCAAAAAAGGCGCCCCAGGGAGATTTATAGTGTTGCGCCTCCCCTAACGGCAGTTGCCCAACGACAAAAGGAAAAAACTGCGATGGCATTTTATTTGCTGGCGCGTTATTAAAAAACCATCAAACTCCGCAAATGTTTTGCAGACAAGCCCTAGAGCCGGACGGATATCCCTGCCGCCATATGCGCGATCGGCGGCAGTTTAAAATCCCGCAAATGGGTCGCGGTAAGAATTTGTCTGCAATTAACCGGACACCATCAAAATAGCGGCCTGCTTGCTTCTTTAAGGATCATTGCTTAAGGACTGTCCCGTCATCTGGGGAGTAGCCAGTCGTTCAAAACGAACGAGACATGCATCAACATATTTGGCTGAGAGGTCATGGTGCATGTGGGACCATAAGATCGGAGACGATCACATGGTTCAAGGCGAGACCAATGGCATCGGCAATCCGTACCGGTTGGGCGGGATGGCCGGTGGCATTGCGTCGAAAAACTGCCTGACCTGGATGTTGTTATGGAAATCTTCTTCACCTCTACCTTGCTCGTCGCGATTGCGGAAATCGGCGACAAGACCATGTTGCTGGCGATATTGCTCGCCACTCGTTTCAAAAAGCCTGTACCCGTCATCGCGGGCATATTCACCGCCACTATCGCCAATCATGCGTTGGCTGCATGGGCGGGGAGTACGCTTGCCTCAATCTTCATGAGCGAGGCATTCCGCTATGCAGTCGCCGCTGGCTTCATTTTGATGGCCGCATGGACGCTGGTGCCTGACAAGGTGGATGATGATATCAACGTTGCGTCACAACGCGGCGCTTTTGTCGCGACTACCATCGCCTTTTTCTTCGTCGAAATGGGCGACAAAACGCAGGTCGCGACTATTGCTTTGGGCGCGCAATATCATGCGGTCTGGGCAGTCGCCGCCGGAACAACATTGGGGATGATGATCGCAAACATCCCCGCTGTTTTTCTGGGCGAGCAACTCGTGGCAAAAATTTCGCTGCGTACCGTGCACAAAATTGCCGCTGCGCTGTTCTTGGTTCTAGGTCTTTGGCAGTTCTGGGAGTTGTCGAACCCCGCCTAAACTGTTAGGCGCGCCGCAGATATTCAGCTTCGGAAAAAATGTGACATGACAGACAGCATTAAAAAAGTCGTTCTGGCCTATTCGGGCGGACTCGATACCAGCGTCATCCTGAAATGGCTGCAGGTCGAATATGGTTGTGAAGTTGTCACCTTCACCGCTGATTTGGGTCAGGGCGAAGAGCTTGAACCTGCGCGCGCGAAAGCGGTGCTGATGGGCGTGCCGGACCACCATATTTACATTGACGATTTGCGCGAAGAATTTGTCCGCGACTTTGTGTTCCCAATGATGCGCGCCAATGCGCGTTATGAAGGCGATTATCTGTTGGGTACATCGATTGCCCGCCCGCTGATTTCGAAGCGGCTGATCGAGATTGCGGCTGAAACCGGCGCCGACGCGATTGCACATGGCGCAACCGGTAAGGGCAATGACCAAGTTCGCTTCGAGCTGTCGGCTTACGCGCTGAACCCCGATATTAAAGTCATTGCCCCTTGGCGTGAATGGGACCTCACGAGCCGCACGCGCTTGATTGAATGGGCCGAGCAGCATCAGATCCCCGTGCCAAAGGACAAGCGCGGGGAAAGCCCGTTTTCGACGGACGCGAACCTTTTGCACACATCGTCGGAAGGCAAGGTGCTTGAAGACCCATGGGATGAAACGCCTGATTATGTCTATTCGCGCACCGTCAATCCAGAGGATGCGCCCG
>NZ_JBIKPH010000185.1:0-3505 GCF_044357595.1 Sphingorhabdus sp.
CCCAGGACGAAACTCAAGCCTACCCCGAGGTAAATGCCCGTTCCGTAGATTGATAGTGCCCGGCCCACGCGGTCTGGCGGGTATGTTTCGGCGATCAGTGAATAGGCACTGGGCGAGAGCGCCGCTTCGCCCACGCCGACGCCCACGCGCATCAGAAACAGCCCTGTAAAGCTGCGGGCGAAACCGCATAGCATCGTCATCACGCTCCAAAAGAAGACCCCAAGCGCCACGATCCTGGGACGGTTACCCCGGTCAGCCCACCAGCCGAAGGGTACACCCAAGGTCGAGTAGAAGACGGCGAAAGCCAGGCCGCCAAGCAGGCTGAACTGCGTGTCGGTCAGCCCGAGGTCGGCCCTGATCGGCCCCACCATGAGCGCTATGATGGTCCTGTCGACATAGGACAGCACATAGGCTGCGGTAAGCAGCGCGAGGGCCGCATGGACCGACGCGGGACTTTTACCCGAGCGGCGGCTAGACATAGGATCTTGCATAGGGTTTGAGGTGCTCCGGAGTACGCGGTGCAAAGGAAGGGTTCCAACTGAACGGAAGCTTTTTTGTATCGAAGATATGGTCGAGCGGTCCGTTCACCGTCCGCACGAAAAGCAAATATCCGACATCCGTGCCAGCGGGGCCGCGATAGATCGCGAAATCGATTTTTGCCCCCGCTAGTGCCGGTGCTGACACCATTGGCGCCATCGCTAAGGCCAGAGCTAATGCGATACAGGAGATGCTTCGCTTCATGTTTAAGTGTCCGTCGTCAGATAATTTGAGATTGTTTCCAGTTTAAAACGGGTGCGTGTTTGCGTTCATCTAGTTGGCGTTAGATCCATTTACGGCGCAACCACATTAGTGGGCCTGAGATAACCAAGAGGATGGCGAGGACGGCGAACAAATCACTCATCCATTTAAACTCTTTGTGAATTGTGAGGCCGGTATGGATGTCCGCGATAAGAAGAAATATTGTCGAGATTGTCGAGATTGGCGCGATCAATGGCCTCCGCGCCGACCACCGAGATCGTCAGCGGAACATCGAAAAGACGCTCTTCCTTTTTGCGCGCTGTCACGATGATTTCTTTGGCGTTGTCGGCGAGAGCCACAGCGCTCAGCGTATCAGACGTTTGACTGACAGGCGCGGTCTGTGCTGGCGCCGTGGTGGAAATCGCGCAGACCGCAGTTGCGGCGAGCAGCAGGGTCTTGCGAGTAATCATCATTCCCCCTGAGGCCCAATAAAGTTGTCCGGACATTTCAGTTGATCATGAAAATTTGTCAAGACTTTTTTATAACGTGCACGACTTATTTTCGTAACGTGCACGATGGCATGGCGCCTCCCAACAATTGGAGCGGGGGCGGTGGATCTGCCTGGGAAAGGTCCCACGCTAGAAAGCAATTCTATTTCCACCGTTTCTCAAAGGGACAACCCGATCTCAACTGGCGTAATCCGGCGATGGAAGAGGCCATGCTGCATGTCTATGCGGAGCTCGCTCGCGTGGATTGTCTGGCGGCGTTCAAGCCGGCGACGTTTAATATACAAACATCAAATCTGTGCCATTGGTGCTGACGGGGAACACTGCTCGGACAACTGCGTCTGTGCATGGCTTTGGAACGCCCTGGAACATGCGACCAACTTTCAACGGAATGCAAGAATGAGAAACAGAACGCTGCCGAGCTGCCAAAGTGTCTGAGCGGCGAGGGTAAGAATTAGCCGATGGTTCATGCAGCAGGCTTCGTCCAGGCTCGTTTTAAGACCCAGCGCGGCAACTGATATAGTCAGAGCCCAACTTGCAGTTTCCCCACCCAATTTGACAATTGCCGCTGGCACAAGTCCTAAATTTGCGACCGACGCGAACAAAAGAAAAGAAAGGAGAAACGTCGGGAATAGTCTATTTATCGGCAATTTCGCACTGGAGTACCCGTGAACGTTTCTCAATGTTCCGATCGCGAATATTACCGGAAGTAAACAACCGATGCGAACCATCTTCACTGTTACGGCATCCAAACCGACCTCCGGCGAAATTGCAAAACCTGCCCCTGCGACTTGTGCAACATCATGGATAGCAGCTCCCAAAACAAGTGCGGTAGAGTGAGCATCAAAGCCCAGTTGCTTGGTCAGCATCGGGTAAGCGATCATCACAATGGCCGAAAGCATGGAAACGATGACAACTATAGTTAAGGTCTCCCGGTCCAGCCCTTCACGCGGGGGGAGTACCGCCGAGGCCGCAAGGGCCGCCGACGCGCCACAAACAGCAATCGAGGTCGCTGATATGACAGAAACATCACTCCGCTGACCGAACGCCTTGCCTATCATGTACCCGCCAAAAAGCGTGGCAGCCAAGGTAGCAAGAACAATAACGGCAGTGCTCCAGCCTAAAGACATGACGTCTGCAGCAATAATCCGAAATCCAAGCAGGGCGATGCCAATTCGCAAAATTGAGTGGGCGCAAAAGCTCACACCTTGGTTTACGATCTCAACTTTTTGATTAAAAGCGGCACGGACGCCGACACCCAGCACGAGCGCCAATACCATAGTAGGTACGCCGGATACGGAGTTGATTGCACCTGCAATAATTGCAATGAATGAGCAAAGAAGCATGCCGCCGACCGCCGACCGCCGACTCAGCCAGCTTTCAGGCAGACCCAACGAGCCCATTTTTTAGACCTTTTTTCCGCGATGATCTTCCTCTGTCCATTTAGCTCTCGATTGTTCACTGCGGCGCATGACCATTCGGCTATGAAGATTTCGTATTTTGTCGCTGCCAGTGCGTTCGAACATAAAGGGAAACAAACCATGCATTAGGCAAGCGAGACCGCCGCAGAACATGCATACAGCAAACCCAGATGCTTGCCGCAGATGCTGGAAATATGTTTCTCCAACAGTCTCTGGATGCTCAACAAAAAGGCGCGATAATTTTCTCATAGCGGTGCTTTCTCATTCGAATGTCAATTTGCCGCCTAGATAACAGAGTATTACTAGAAAATGTTCCCAAATATTTCTAGATTATATTTATAAATTAGTTTATAAACCTAAAAATGAGCGAAAATGTGAAAATTGATACTATCGATCGGCGAATCTTAGAAATAATTCAACGTGACGCCACGCATTCGATCCAGGATATAGGTGAGCAAGTTGGCCTTTCTACAAATCCTTGCTGGCGGCGCATCAAACGAATGGAAGATGCAGGGATCATCGAGCGCCGCGTAGCAATTTTAAACTCGGTAAAGCTAGGATTGGGCGTCACCGCTTTCGTGTCAATTCGAACAAACAAGCATACGCCCGATTGGCTGGCGTCCTTTGCAGCCGGAATACTCAGTATTCCTGAGATAATAGAATGTCATCGCATGAGCGGGGATGTTGACTATCTGCTTAAGATCGCCGTCGCAGATATCGCGCATTATGATCGTATCTACCAAGAACTGATAGCCGCAGTACCCGGACTGAGTGATGTTAGCTCAACGTTTTCTATGGAACGCCTCAAATACGGAACAGCGCTTGCAATATAGTCGAGCT
>NZ_JBIKPH010000186.1:0-3467 GCF_044357595.1 Sphingorhabdus sp.
GTCTTGCTGTCGATCAAAATGTCGAGATCAACCGCCCAGCGCAAAGTTTCCTGCGCAATCGCGATCGCCAGCGCACGATCAGGCGGCGAGAGGCCCTTGGTCGCGTTAGCGGTGGCTTGGTCCATCGGGGTGCCCATACGCATCACGGTATCAAGCAGGCGCAGGGCAGCGCGGCGGGTGGGCAAGCCGGAAATTTCTTCAGTCATACCCAAGCGCACTAGGCGTGTGCGCGAAACAAGTGAAGAGCGCTTCTGCACGGTCCAACTTGCGATGCCACATCTTGCAAATGCCGAGGTAAAAGCCGATATTCCATTCAAGCCATTTCGCTCAAGGAAATTCGAACTATGGGCACGCGTCCACCACATGTTAAAGCGCCGGAATATCTCTCCAAAAGTCCTCCGGTGCCCGAGCCGAAAGAAGTCGGCCGAGAACCCGAGCCCGATGCCGAACGACCAGATCCTGTGCGTTATGGTGACTGGGAATTAAAGGGCGTTGCGATAGATTTCTAGGGTAAGGGCTAAACCACTCACGCCAAAAACGGTGCAGAAACCTCTGGCCGGACGCGGACAAGGCGCCCCGTTGCCTTATCAATCATTGCCCACGTCGTATTTGCCCGCACAATAACCTTGCCCTTGCCGTCAACAAAATCAACACGCCGGTCGAACTGCGCACCCTTGGGTTGGCTCTCAATCCATGTGCGCCCCGTCACGCTCTCGCCTGCGGCAATGTTCCCGCGATAGTCAATCTCGTGCCGCGTCACGACCCAGAAATAGGCCGCAATATGTTCAGGCGCAGCAACGGCCTGCCAATGCGACGTCGCCATATCCTGAATCCACCTTACCCAGACAGCGTTGTTAACGTGGCCAAGTGCATCAATATCGTCTGGTTGAGCGGTGAAGGATTGGTCAAACGGCGTCATTTTTTCGGTTTGGCCAACCCCATTTGCCAGACGAGGAACGCCGCCTCTTCGGCATTTTCGCGCAAGCGTTCAAAACGCCCCGACTTGCCGCCATGGCCAGCACCCATATTGGTTTTGAGCAGAAGCACATTGTCATCGGTCTTCATGTCACGCAGCTTTGCGACCATCTTCGCTGGCTCCCAATAGGTCACGCGCGGGTCGTTTAAGCCAGCCGTCCACAGCATCGGCGGATAGGCCTTTGCCGCCACATTGTCATAAGGCGAGTAGCTGCGGATATAGTCGAACGCGGCTTTGTCCGTGATCGGGTTACCCCATTCTGGCCATTCTCCCGGGGTAAGCGGCAAATCCTTGTCGAGCATAGTATTAAGCACATCGACAAAGGCAACATGGCTGACCACCGCGCCAAATAGCTCGGGCGCCTGATTGACAACGGCGCCCATCAATTCGCCACCCGCGCTGCCGCCGCTCGCGGTCACCTTGCCTTTGCCGGTATACCCCAAGCTAATTAACCCCGTGGCCGCGTCGACAAAGTCGTTGAACGTGTTGGTCCGCTTCATCAGCTTGCCGTCGAGATACCATTGATAGCCCAAGTCATCCCCGCCACGGATATGCGCAATCGCATAGGCAAATCCGCGATCGACCATGGACAGCCGGTTTGCGCTGAAACCCGGCGGCGTGGCATAGCCATATGCGCCATAAGCATAGAGATGTAAGGGCTGGCTGCCGTCCTTCTGGAAACCTTTTTTGGTGAGGATAGACACCGGCACCTGCGTACCATCGCGCGCCGTGATCATCACGCGCTCGGTGACATATTGGCTTGGGTCATATCCGCTGGGGATTTCCTGCACCTTCAACGTTTCCAGACGACCGTCGGCAAGGGTGTAATCAAACACCGTGTCCGGCGTGACCATCGATTCATAGCCAAGCCGCAGCTTCGTCACATCATATTCGGGGTTGTCGCCCAAGCCGGCGTCATAACTTGCCTCTGGAAATTTGATCGCCTGAACCTTGCTTGCATCGGCATAATCACGGATTTCAACTTGGTCGAGGCCATCTATGCGCCCTTCGGTGACATAGAAATTCTTGAACAAAGACAGGCCAGTTAGATAGTGACGGTCGGAACCGGCAATCAGGGTTTTCCAATCGCCCGGCGCCTGCATACTGGCGGTAGCAACGCGGAAGTTCACATGGTCATCGTTGGTCAGAATGAACAGCGTCCCGTCGCGCACATCGACATTATATTGCCGCCCTGTTTTACGCGGGGACACCATGATGGGGGTAGCGGTCGGATCATTGGCGGGCACCAAACGCACTTCGCTGGTGACATTGTCGCCCGTGCCAATGACAATCCAATCCTCCTGCGCGGTCAGGCCAACGCCGACGCCAAAACCAATATCCTGTTCCTGATACAGCAATTTCGCCTTGGTCAGCTCGTCGCCAAGCCGATGATACCAGGCATTATCCGTACGCCAATTTTCATTGGCGAGGCCATAGACCACCCCCTTGCTGTCCGATGACCAGACGATGCTGGACAGAGTGCCGGGAATGATATCACCCAATTTCGCACCGGTATCGAGATTGCGGAAATGCAAATCGAACCGTTCCGATCCATTATCATCATAGGCATAGGCCAGTATTTTGCCATCGGGGCTGATTTCGGCAGCGCCAAGCCGGAAATATTCCTTGCCCTTCGCAAGTTCGTTCTCATCCAGGATGAGCTGATCCGCACCACCGGCGACTGGCTTGCGATAATGCTTGCGATATTGCGCGCCTTCTTCGAATTTCGACCAATAAATATAATCGCCGTCCTTTTGCGGGACCGAACTGTCGTCTTCTTTGACGCGGCCCTTCATTTCCTGAAAAATCGTTTCCGTAAGCTGTGCCTGCGGCGCCATTTGCGCTTCGAAATAGGCGTTCTCTGCTTTTACATGCGTCAAAATCTCGGCATCATCGATCGTCGGATAACTTTGATCCTTTAACCAATAATAATCGTCGGTCAGGGTCACCCCATGATAGGTTGCCTGATGCGGACGCTTGGTGGCGATTGGAGGCTTTATTTGCGCGGTAGCTTCTTCGGTCATGGCTTCTTTCTGGGCAATTGCGGGCGAGGATAATGCGCTGATTGCAAAAATCAGTGGGAGCGGTGCTTTCATGAGACAACTTCCTCGCTTATATGAATGGTATAACCATATGAACGGAAGTCCGATATGTCTACCTATGAAGCCCGCCTCACCGCCCTGCGCGCACAATTGAAGAAAGAACAACTGGACGGCTTCGTTGTTCCTATCTGCGACGAGCATATGTCGGAATATGTTGGCGATTATGCGCAAAGGCTTGGTTGGCTCACGGGCTTTGGCGGGTCAGCGGGGTCAGCGGTCGTACTGTCCGAAGAGGCCGCGATCTTCACCGATGGTCGCTACACGCTTCAAGTACGCGAGCAGGTCGATGGCAAACATTGGCAATATGTGGGCGTGCCGCAAACGAGCATTGCTGACTGGTTGAAGGGCCACGCCCCAACAGGCGCGCGCATTGGCTATGACGCGTGGGT
>NZ_JBIKPH010000098.1:0-9357 GCF_044357595.1 Sphingorhabdus sp.
TAATGTCTGGCGCTTGGGTCGCATGGCGGCACGCATTTTCGCTGAACGGACTTTTACTCGGCTTTGCGGCCTTCAATCTTGGCGCGCCGTTTTTGGCAGGCTATCTGTTGATCGAAGGATATCGGAACAAGGGCGATAGTGCAGCACTTCTTTTGGGCCGCGCACGGGCCGCGCGCAGCCGCTAAAGCGCCTTGGCGTTTACATCATCAAGGCCAATGCTTTTCAGGAACAGCATGCCTTCCATGCTGACCAGCAAGCGGGCGGCATCAATATCGCGTTGCGCGTCCGTGTCGGACTTCAGCTGGGCCCTGCCCCACTCTAAAAAGCCACGTCCAATCTGCTCGCCAACCGCGCGGTAGAAAGCATCCCCCATTGCCGCGCGCGCCGCAACCTGAAGCCAGATGCGCATATAGGGCCACAACGCGTCTTCGAACAAAATGTCGGCAAATTGGCGGCGCAATTGTTCTAATGGCAGGGGTTCGGACGCGGTCCGCGCGGAGATCAATTCCACCAACCGCGCCGAAATCTGCTCCAACACCGCAGTAATAATCTGCGCCTTGTCGTTAAAATAATAGAGCAGCATCCGGTCGCTGGTGCCCGCCGCCTTAGCCAGCGGACGTAAGCTTGCCGCCGACAATCCCTCTGCCAGGACATAATCGGTCAATCGCTGGATAATCTCCGCGCGGCGGGTGTCATTCTTGCTCACGCACCCAGCATAGCGCGTCAAAGACAGCGGTGGCAACTGGACAGCGCGCGCCAGTATCACTATCGGCTTGGCATGCCAGACTCTAATTCATCCGCTCAGCCTTCCGACTCCATCCTGATCATCGATTTCGGATCGCAGGTCACCCAGCTTATCGCCCGCCGTGTGCGCGAAGCCGGGGTCTATTCCGAGATTGCCCCGTTCAACAATGCCGAAGCCGCGTTTGCGCGGATGCAACCAAAGGGCATCATCTTGTCAGGTGGCCCAGCCTCCACCACGCACGCCGATTCCCCGCGTGCACCGCAATGCGTATTCGACAGCGGCTTGCCCATTCTTGGCATTTGTTATGGCCAGCAAACGATGATGATGCAGCTGGGCGGACATGTCAGCGCAGGCGACGGCGGCGAATTTGGCCGCGCATCGATTGCGGTGGAAAAACCCTGCGCCTTGTTCGATGGCCTTTGGGAAAGTGGCGAGACGCATCAGGTGTGGATGAGCCATGGTGACAAGGTCACAAGCCTTGCGCCCGGCTTTGAAGTCGTCGCGACCAGCGATGGCGCACCTTATGCCTTCATCGCCGACGAAGCGCGGCAATATTATGGCATCCAGTTCCACCCCGAAGTGGTCCATACGCCAGATGGCGCGAAGCTGATTTCCAGTTTCGTCCGCAATGTCTGCGGCCTGGCTGGCGACTGGACGATGGCCGAATTTCGCGCGACGAAGATCGCCGAAATCCGGGCGCAAGTCGGCTCAGGCCGGGTCATTTGTGGACTGTCGGGCGGCGTCGATAGCTCGGTGGCCGCAATCCTCATTCACGAGGCGATCGGCGCGCAACTGACCTGCGTCTTTGTTGACCATGGCTTGCTGCGCATGAATGAACGCGAACAGGTCGAAAACTTGTTCCGCAACCATTATAACATCCCGCTTGTTGTCGTGGACGCTGAAGAACGCTTCATGGCAGGCTTGGCGGGTGTCACCGACCCTGAGGCGAAACGCAAATTCATTGGCGCTGAATTCATCAACGTATTTGACGAAGAAGCCAAGAAAATCGGCGGTGCAGATTTCTTGGCGCAAGGCACGCTCTACCCCGATGTCATCGAAAGCGTCAGCTTCACCGGCGGACCATCGGTAACGATCAAAAGCCATCATAATGTCGGCGGCCTGCCTGCGCGGATGAATATGAAATTGGTCGAACCCTTGCGCGAATTGTTCAAGGACGAAGTCCGGGTGCTTGGCCGTGAGCTTGGGCTTAACGACCAGTTTGTCGGCCGCCATCCTTTCCCCGGCCCCGGCCTTGCCATCCGTATTCCCGGCGAAGTGACCAAGGAACGCTGCGATGTGTTGCGCAAGGCGGACGCCGTCTATCTCGAAGAAATCCGCAATGCCGGACTATATGACGCGATCTGGCAAGCATTCGCCGTCCTTTTGCCCGTCCGCACCGTGGGCGTGATGGGTGATAGCCGCACCTATGACAATGTCTGCGCCTTGCGCGCGGTAACCTCCACCGATGGCATGACCGCGGACATTTATCCGTTTGAAAGCACCTTTCTGAGCCGCGTATCAACGCGCATCATCAATGAAGTCAAAGGCATCAACCGCGTGGTCTATGATTATACATCAAAACCACCCGGAACGATTGAGTGGGAATAGGCGTTTCGTCCGCATGACCGTCCCGCTTTCGCCCGCACAGATTAGCGAAATCGTCGAAATGGCGCTGTCCGACCATATCAGTTTCACGCAGATATCGGCGCAGCATCAGGTGACGCCCGACGAGATAAAAGTCATCATGCGCACACAGTTAAAGCCCGGCAGCTATCGCGCATGGCGCAAGCGCGTGCGTGATTTCGGCGACCGGCGGGAGCATTATAAATGACACCAACTGCAAAAATATTATTGCTTGGATCGGGCGAACTCGGGCGCGAATTTGTGATCGCGGCCAAGCGTCTTGGTTGCCATGTGATTGCCTGTGATAGCTACGCCCGCGCACCAGCTATGCAAGTCGCTGACGAAGCCGAGGTTTTTTCCATGCTTGATGGCGCGGCGCTTGGCGCGGCGATTGAAAAGCATCAACCCGATTTCATCGTGCCCGAAATTGAAGCGATCCGCACCGAGGTGCTTGCAGATTATGAGGCAAAAGGTTTTACAGTCGTGCCATCGGCGCGCGCGGCGCAATTGACGATGAACCGCGATGCCATCCGCGATCTAGCCGCATCCGAATTGGGGCTGACAACCTCGCGTTATCTTTACGCCGAAAGCCGCGAAGAACTGCACGCGGCAGCAGACCAGCTTGGCCTTCCTTTGGTTGTAAAACCGGTAATGTCCTCATCGGGCAAAGGGCAAAGCACGATGCGGGCGCAAACGGATATCAATGCGTCATGGGACTATGCCGCTGCAGGGATGCGTGGTGACCGGCTGCGCGTGATTGCCGAACAATTTATCGATTTTGATTATGAGATTACTCTGCTGACCGTCCGCGCGCGCGACGGCGTCCATTACTGCCCGCCGATTGGTCATCGTCAGGAACGCGGCGATTATCGGGAAAGTTGGCAACCAGCGGTAATGTCGGCAGCGGCGTTGAAATCTGCGCAGGATATGGCGGCGAAGATCGTCGATGCGCTTGGCGGCTTTGGTCTATTCGGGGTTGAATTTTTTGTGAAGGGCAACGAAGTTATCTTTTCCGAATTGAGCCCACGGCCGCATGACACCGGCATGGTGACTTTGGTGTCGCAGACTTTGACCGAGTTTGATTTGCACGTACGCGCCATTCTTGGCCTGCCTATTCCCGCGATAAACTTGCTTGGGCCATCGGCGAGCGCGGTCGTGTTAGCCGACCGCGATGCCGAGGATTTCACGATCACTGGCCTCGCCGACGCACTTGCGCTGGGCAGCAATAATACGTTCGTCGACGCGCGTATCTTTGGCAAGCCAGTCACCCGCCCCTATCGCCGCATGGCGGTAACGCTCGCGCGGGTAGACAGCAGCGACACCGACGCAGCGCGCACGATTGCTGTCGCGGCAGCCGAAAAAATCGAAATCAACTACGGACCCCAGACATGACCCTGACTTTATATGGCATCCCCAATTGCGACACCGTCAAGAAAGCGCGCAATTATCTTGATGCCCGCAACCTTGGCTATCATTTCCATGACTATAAAAAGGCGGGCGCGATTGCGGATGATTTGGAACGCTGGAGCACAGTCGTTGGTTGGGAAAAGCTGCTGAATAAGGCAGGCACCACGTTCAAGAAGCTGCCCGATGCTGACAAGGCCGATATTGATGCGGCCAAGGCCGTCGCCTTGATGGTCGCCAACCCGTCGATGATTAAACGGCCCGTGGTCGAAGGCGGCCAAACTTTGCTCGTCGGGTTTAAAGAAGCAGAATGGGATGCGCTTTTGTCGCAGAAGTGAAACGTCGCGCGGGCATGGAGCCTTTATGACCCACTTGCACCTGCTTCTGATCGCTACAATTCTCCTGTCGCCTTTCTCCATTTCGGAAAGCCAAGCCATGGAAAAACCGCTCGAAGGCCACGTCATTGTCATCGCACACCGTGGTGCCTCGGGTGAGCGGCCCGAACACACCATTGCAAGCTACAGCCGTGCAATTGACCAAGGTGCCGATTATATTGAGCCGGACCTTGTCCTGACCAAGGACGGCATATTGGTCGCGCGGCACGAGAATGAGATTTCGGAAACCACCGACATTGCGGACAAGGCCGAATTTGCCGACCGCAAAACCACCAAGACCATCGACGGCCAGAAAAAGACGGGCTGGTTTACAGAAGATTTCACGCTCGCCGAACTCAAGACCCTGCGCGCCAAGGAACGCCTGCCGCAACTGCGAAGCGCCAATATGGCCTATGACGGGCAGTTCGAAATCCCGACCTTTGACGAGATCCTCGCGCTAGCCAAGGCGCAAAGCGCCGCGACGGGACGGACGATTGGTGTCTATCCCGAAACCAAGCACCCCAGCTATTTTGCCAGCATTGGCCTGCCGCATGAGGGACCGTTATTGGCGGCGCTGACCAAATATGGCCATGTCGAAAAAAGCGCACCTGTGTTCATTCAGTCGTTCGAAGTGGAGAATCTGAAGGCGTTGCGGCCCAAAACCAAATTGCGGCTGATCCAGTTGATGGATGAAAAGGGCAGTCCGGCGGACCGGAGCGACCTTACTTATCCGCAAATGGCGACCGCAGAGGGCCTGAAAACCGTTGCAACATATGCCGATGGCGTTGGCCCCAATAAGGCGCTGGTCATCCCGCGCACTTTGCTTGGCAATCTGGGCGCGCCAACGATGCTTGTTACCGACGCGCATAAAGTGGGTCTTGCGGTCCACTTATGGACGTTCCGCCGCGAAAATTACTTTCTGCCATTGGCCCAAAAATCGGGCATTGACCCGCGCGGCATCGGCGACCTGAAATCCGAAATCCAAGCCTTTCTCGCGACCGGCATCGACGGCTTTTTCAGCGACAATGTGGCGGAGGCGGTTGCGGCGCGGCAATAAGGGGCCGACTCAATTTGCTTTTGCCCGCGGCGTTTAGCCGCTAAGCCCTTGCCCCATGTCTACACATCCTAAAACGCTCACTTTCGATACATCCACCAGCCGCGCGAACCCGACGCCTTCGCCGATGAAGCGCCTGACCGTGCCGCGCATCCGGCAACGCAAGGGCGGCGAACCGTTGGTGATGCTGACGGCCTATACGGTGCGCATGGCGCAATTGATGGACCCGCATTGCGACATGCTGCTCGTCGGCGACTCGCTTGGGCAAGTCATCTATGGCCTTCCCCATACGGTTGCCGTCACTATGGAAATGATGGCAGCACATGGCGCAGCGGTTGTGCGCGGCAGCTATCACGCGGCGGTGATCGTCGATATGCCGTTCGGATCTTACGAAGCCTCGCCCGAACAGGCGTTCATTAACGCCTCGCGGCTCTTGAAGGAAACGGGCGCTGCTGGCGTTAAGGTGGAAGGCGGCAAAGTGCTGGCTCCGACGTTAGAATTCCTTACCTCACGCGGCATTCCGGTGATGGCGCATGTTGGCCTTACCCCACAAGCGGTCAACATTCTGGGTGGCTATGGCGTGCGCGGCAAAAGCCCCGAAGAAGCCAAATCGATTGTTGAGGACGCCATGGCAATGTCCGACGCTGGTGCATTTGCCATGGTCATCGAAGGCGTGCTTGAACCTATCGCCATTGAAATAACGCAAAAAGTTGCCTGCCCTACCATCGGTATTGGTGCGTCGGCACAATGCGACGGGCAAGTGCTGGTGGCCGAAGATATGCTGGGATTGTTCGACCGTGTGCCGAAATTTGTGAAGAAATTCGGCAATATGGGCGTCAGCGTTGAAGACGCGGTGCGCGAATATGCCGCCCGCGTGCGCGACCGTAGCTTCCCCGGACCCGATCAGCTATACCAGCCGGTGTAAAGCAGGCTGGTCTATCGCGCCAAGTCGAGCTAAGGACGTCTCCAACCATTTTTGACTAACCGTATGCGGAGGCCCTTTTGGCTTTGACACCCACAGAAAAGCGCCCTGACCAAGACAGGAGCGGAAGCGACGAGGCATTTTTGCGCGAAGTGGATGATGCCGTCCGCGCAAGCGATCTGACGACATTTTGGAAGCTTTATGGCCGCTGGCTTTTGGCCGCAGTTGCTGCGGGCCTGCTCGCCTTTGGCGGTTGGATCATTTATCATAATCAACGACAGGCCGCCGCCGACTTGCAGAGTGAAGCCTTTGTCGACGCAATGGACAAATTGCGTGCGGGCCAAGCCAAAGAAGCGCGCGCACAGCTGGCTACCCTCGCCAAGGCTGACCAACCCGGATATCGCGCGATGGCGCAATTGGTAGAAGCCAATTTGCTGGGCGAAGAAGGTCAGACCAAGAAGGCAATTGCGCTATATAGCAAGATCGCAAGCGACGACACCCTGCCGCAGACCTTTCGCGACTTGGCGCTTATCCGGCAGGTGAGCGCCGAATTTGATACCATCGCACCGCAGCAGGTTATTGATACGCTTAAGCCCCTTGCGGTACCAGGCCATCCATGGTTCGGCAGCGCCGGCGAATTGACCGCCTTAGCCTATGTCAAAATGGGCAAAGACAATCTTGCGGGCCCAATATTTGCGCAGATTGCAAAGCAGGAAGGCTTGCCGCAAACATTGCGTAGCCGTGCACAACAAATGGCGGGCGCGCTGGGCATTGATACCGTTCAGGTTGACGCAAAGCGCAATGCGGCATCGAAGGCGGATGAAACTGCCTCCAAGGGAGAGTGATAATGAAGACTATAGCAAAATTGCTTCTGGCTCTCGCCGCAACGACAACATTGGGTGGCTGCGCCGTAATTGACGGTGTGCGCGGCGATTCTGGCAAAAAGAACAACACACCAACCATCGGCAACCGCGTCGACATTTTGGGCATCGAGCGTGACACCGAGGTCGATCCTGCCTTGTCAGGTGTCGCGGTCACTCTCCCGCCAGCGGCCGTGAACGAAGCTTGGGCACAGCCCGGCGGCAACGCATCAAAATCGCCCGGCCATGTGGAGCTTGGCCAAGGCCTTTCGCGCATCTGGACGGCAAAAGTAACAGGGGCCAACCCGCGTGCACGCTTGGCTGCTAGCCCAGTGATGAGCGATGGGCGCATCTATGTCGTCGACACGACGGCCCGCGTCACTGCATTTGATGCGAACACGGGCGCGCAAATCTGGTCCAACGCACTAGAAATCGAAAAGGACGGCAAACCGTCGCGCTTTGGCGGCGGCGTCAGCGCAACCGGTACGAACGTATTTGCCACCAATGGCGTCGGCGATGTCGCATCGCTTGCCGCCGACACGGGCGCGCTTGTCTGGAAAAAGCGCCCCGCAGGTCCCTTGCGCGGTGCACCGACCTTGTCCAACGGCAATGTCTATGTGATGACGCAAGATAATCAGATTTACGCGCTGCGCCAAAGCGATGGTGAAGCACAATGGAACGAAGCTGGCCCTGTTGCTGCGTCGGGCATCTTTGGTGTTGGCGCCCCTGCTGCGGCGCAAGGCACGATTATCGCTGGCTATTCCAGCGGCGAGCTTGCTGCGTATCGGTACGAAAATGGCCGTAGCCTGTGGAGCGACACATTGTCCCGCACCGCGATGTCGACATCGGTGTCGACACTAACGGATATTGATGCTGACCCCGTCATCGACCGCGGCCGCGTATTTGCGCTGGGCAAGGGTGGCCGTATGGCGTCGTACGAATTGGTGAGCGGCCAGCGCATTTGGGAAATCAACATCGCGGGTATTTCGACGCCGGTCACCTCTGGCGAATGGGTGTTTGTCATGACCGACGAGGCGCGTTTGTTGTGCGTCGCGCGGTCCACCGGCAAGATCCGCTGGATTTCGAAGCTGCAGCGCTACAAGAATGAAAAGAAGAAAAAGAAGCCAATCAGCTGGTATGGCCCCGTCCTTGCCGGTGGCCGCTTGGTCATTACCAATTCGCATGGTGCGGTTTGGTCCGTAGCGCCCGACGAAGGCACAGCAACGCAGGTTCTTGACGTTGGCAATGATGTGTCGCTGGCACCAATTGTGGCCAACAATATCTTATATATTCTGGATGATTCTGGGCGCATTTCCGCGTTTCGTGGATAAGCCTTAAAGGAGAAGTACCGGCATGTTGCCGACGGTAGCCATTATCGGTCGGCCCAATGTCGGCAAGTCCACTTTGTTCAACCGGCTGGTTGGCAAGAAACTCGCGCTTGTCGATGACACGCCGGGCGTCACCCGTGACCGCCGTGAAGGCGAAGGACGTCTGTTCGACTTGGAATTCACCATCGTCGACACCGCAGGCTATGAGGATGAAGATCCCGAGACCCTGCCGGGTAGAATGCGGATGCAGACCGAGGCGGCGATTGCAGGCGCGCAAGTGGCGTTGTTCCTGATCGATGGCCGCGTTGGCATAACCCCGCTTGACGAAGAAATTGCCCGCTGGCTGCGCAGCAGTGCGACGCCCGTGGTACTTGCGGTCAACAAGGCCGAGGGCAAGCAAGGCGATAACGGCATATTGGAAAGCTATGCGCTTGGCTTTGGAGACCCCATCGCGATCAGCGGTGAACATGGCGAGGGTATGGCCGATCTGTTTCAATCCCTGCTGCCGCATATTGACGGTGGCGCGTTTGAAGTGCCTGACCCCGAAGCGCCAGATGCGATATTGAAGCTGGCGATTGTGGGCCGCCCGAACGCCGGAAAATCGACGCTGATTAACAAGATTTTGGGCGAAAACCGGCTGATAACGGGGCCCGAGGCAGGGATTACCCGCGACAGTATTTCGGTCGATTGGATCTGGACAGACCCAAGTCCCAAGGAACGCGAGCCCGACGAAGAGGGCAACATCCCACCGATGCTGACCGAACGCCGTGTGCGCTTGATCGACACCGCAGGGATGCGCAAGCGTGCCAAGGTACAGGACAAGCTCGAAAAGCTGTCCGTGGCCGACGCGCGCCATGCCATCGATTTTGCCGAAGTGGTGGTGCTGCTGCTGGATGCGACCAAAGGTCTTGAGGTGCAGGATTTGAAGATCGCGGACCATGTCATTCAAGAGGGCCGCGCCCTCATCATCGCGATCAACAAATGGGATGTGGCCGTTGACGGCGCTGGCCTTTTCAGAGGCATTCGTGCCGCGTTGGAAGAGGGCCT
>NZ_JBIKPH010000187.1:0-3424 GCF_044357595.1 Sphingorhabdus sp.
GCATTCCCGAGCCTGAAGCCGCAGAGGCATTGTTGGCCGAGGCTGAAGGCGAGCGGGCGACAATCATCGCTGAGCGGATGAAAGAGAAGTCACGTTTCTACGCCGAAGCCCGCCATTTGGCGCAGCTGGCCGGAAAAGCCAATGTCACCGATGAAGAAGGCCGTCGCCATTTCGTCGTATGCTCAGGCGGCGGTCCTTCGATCATGGAAGCTGCAAACCGCGGTGCACATGATGTCGGTGCAGAATCCATTGGTCTCAACATCGTGCTTCCGCACGAGCAAGCGCCAAACCTGTTCGTGACGCCACGTTTAAGCTTTCAATTCCATTATTTCGCGTTACGCAAAATGCACTTCTTGCTTCGGGCACGCGCGGTCGCGGTTTTCCCCGGCGGTTTTGGCACCTTTGATGAGTTTTTCGAACTGCTCACACTGATTCAGACGGGCAAGATCAAAAAGATGCCAATCCTGCTGTTCGGGCGTGAATTTTGGAACCGCGTGGTGAATTTTGAGGAGCTTATGCTCGAGGGCGTCATCAGCCCGCGTGACTTGGAACTTTTCCAATTCGTAGAAACCGCAGAAGAGGCATGGGATGCCATCTGCGATTTCTACGAAGTGTCACATTGATTTAACCGAGTTACTTAGCCGGAGCTGCGGCAGCTGCTGGTGCGGCAGCATCTGCTGCTGGTGCTGCGGCAGGTGCTGCTGCATCGGCGGCGGCTGCGTCAGCGGCGGGCGCTTCTGCCGCAGGAGGCGCGGGCAAAGGCAGGTTTGAACCTTGCGCGTTTAGATATAAGATCAAATTCGCGCGTTCTTCCGGATTGCCAAGACCCGCAAAGGTCATCTTGGTACCCGGCGCATATTTCTTTGGGTTGGCCAACCATTTGTCCATGCCTTCCCAATCCCAGTTACCTGGAACGCTTTTCAACGCGTCGGAATAAGCAAATCCAGCCACATGGCCATGTGGCTTACCCATTGATGCCCAGAGATTCGGGCCAATGCCGTTTGCGCCACCTTGTGCAATAGTATGGCAAGCCGCGCACTTCTTGAAAACAGCTTCGCCCTTGGCGACATCGGCAGTCGCGAGCAGCGTTGCGATAGGCACTACAGCGACGCCGCCGGCATCGCCCGATGCCTCCGCAACAACGGCAAAGCCCTCTTTTTCAGGCGCCTCCGGGTGGAAATACATGCCCGTGACGATGCTCAGTCCAAGCGCGACGATGCCGCCTGCCAAAACCCAGCCTGCAATTGTGTTACTACGATCATCCATTGTTTATCAGCCTTGAAAGTGCGTTAAAACACCGGCGCAGAATGACGGCCGGTTCTACGGGCCCCTCTAATGGCGGGCGTTGGCGGGTGCAAGTGTCCAAATCGACACTTGCCCGATAAGTTTCCCTATCCTAACGCCTTGGCCCTATGAACAGTTATCCCGCACCTGCACTGGCAATAGTCAAAGACATGACGCTTGCTGCACATGAACTTCCTGCAAAAGCGATTGCCTTTCAAGGCGCGCCGGGGGCAAACTCCCATTTGGCGGCTCTGGAATATGATGCCGACTGCCTGCCCCTGCCCTGTTTTTCGTTCGAAGACGCCATTGATGCGGTACAGGACGGAACGGCGGCGTGCGCCATCATTCCAATAGAAAATTCGCTGCATGGCCGCGTTGCCGACATTCACTTTTTGCTCCCTGAATCGGGCCTGAGCATCATTGCCGAGCATTTTATGTCGATCCGCCATTGCCTTATGGCCAAATCGGCAGACGCGGTCATAAAAACGGCGATGAGCCACCCACAAGCGCTTGGCCAATGCCGGCATTTCCTGCGCGCCAATGGCATAATTCCGGTTGCCTATGCGGACACCGCTGCCGCTGCTGCGTTTGTTGCCGCCAACGACGACCCGGCGGCTGCGGCCATCGCACCGCCGATTGCGGCCGATTTATATGGTCTGGTTGCCATTAACGATGCCGTGCAAGACGACATGAGCAACATGACGCGATTTGTTGTCCTTTCACGCGCGCCAGTCGATCGCAGCACCCTAACCGGCACGTTGATGACCACCCTCATTTTTGAGGTCAAGAACATCCCCGCTGCTTTGTATAAGGCGATGGGCGGCTTTGCGACAAACGGCGTCAATATGACAAAGCTTGAAAGCTATCAAAACGGCGCAAGCTTTGCCGCCACGGAATTCTTTGCCGATATCGAAGGCGCACCGGGCGACCCAGCCGTGGACCGGGCGCTCGAGGAACTGCGCTTCCACTGCAACTCGGTTCGCTTGCTCGGCACCTATACGCAAACCCGCAACCGCGGTTGAAGCTGTTAAGCAACCGCCTCTTGTGGCGTGGTCTGTATGATTTCAAAGTGGTTCAGTTGGAACCCATACGCATTTTCAAGCGTTGGCTATGTTCTTAACCAAAGGAACATAAGATGGCCGACCTATCACAGATTAAAGAACATGCAGAAGTTATAGGCGCTGACGGCGTTCATGTTGGCACCGTTGATGGCGTTGAAGGAAATCGCATCAAGCTGACCAAGTCAGATTTAGGACAAGGCGGCCATGAAGGCCATCATCATTATATTGATGGCGGACTGGTTGCCTCGGTCCACGATAACACCGTTCGCCTGTCGGCCAATGGCGACGTTGCGTTGACGTTTGAAACTGAAGAAACCAAAGACAACTGATGCAGCGTGGCGGCGACTTTAGTGCGCCGCCCCCCAGCTTAGTCCAGTGCCGATTTCAATGCCCAAGGGCACATTGAGCTTCACCAGCGGCTCTGCGGCATTGGCCATGACGTTGCGGATGATTTCGCTAGCTGCCGCAACATCGGCTTGCGGCAATTCAAATACCAATTCGTCATGCACCTGAAGCAGCATTTGGACGTGGCCTAAGCCAGCAGCTTTAAGCGCCGGTCCCATTTGCACCATGGCGCGTTTGATGATGTCGGCGCTTGTCCCTTGAATGGGTGCATTTATCGCCGCACGCTCGCTGCCCTGCCGTTCGGCTTGGTTGGGCGAGGTGATGCGCGGAAACCATGTTTTGCGCCCGAACAAGGTGGTTGAATGCCCACATTCGCGCACTGTGGCCATCGTTTCCTGAATATAATTGGAAATGCCGGGGAAGCGTTTGAAATACGCGTCAATAAGCGCCTGCGCCTCGTCCGCCGAAGATTCCAGACGCTTTGAAAGTCCCCATCGCGAGATGCCATAGAGGATGGAGAAGTTGATTGTTTTGGCGCGTCCGCGTGTGTCGCGGTTCACTTCGCCAAACAGTTCCAGTGCGGTGCGGGCATGGATATCTTCGCCCTTTTCAAAAGCATCGCGCAACGGCGCCACATCGGCAAAATGCGCGGCAAGGCGCAGTTCGATCTGGCTATAGTCGGCAGACAATATGACATTGCCGGGTTCCGCGACAAATGCGTCCCTTATCTGACG
>NZ_JBIKPH010000188.1:0-3385 GCF_044357595.1 Sphingorhabdus sp.
ATGCGCAAAGGATGTTGACCGCATGCCCGCCGAAGATATGCGAACCACAATCGCTGATTTTTTGGTGCCGCTGGTGAAGCTTGATCCATTTCAGGTCAGCAGTGTGCTAAAGGTCGAACTGGCGCTTCGCTCCGTCGTTGAAGCTGGGCATCTGCCAGCGGCAAGATCCCCTGCCATTGCAATTGAGAGGGTAGAATCTTGAAGCAAAAAAAATCTTCTGAACCCCAGAAAATCTTGTTGGTCACGGGTGTGTCCGGCGCGGGGAAGACGACCGTGCTTAAAACACTGGAAGATTTGGGTTGGGAAACAGTCGACAATTTCCCGATTAAACTCGCGGGACAGTTGCTCAAAATACCAGCATCGGGTGGCGAAGATGGTCCAAATACCCCTCTGGCGCTTGGATTTGATAGCCGTACCCGCGGTTTTGATGCTGGAGCATTAATTGAGCAAATCAAGGCGCTGCAGACCCAGCCCAATCTAGAAATTATGACTTTATTTCTTGACTGTGCTGGCGTGGAAATCGAACGCCGTTATGCTGAGACCCGTCGCCGCCACCCTATGGCGCAGGACCGGCCGGCGATGGACGGCGTTGCGATTGACCGCCATTTGATGGAACCATTTCGCCGCTGGGCGGAAACGGTCGTCGATACCAGCAAGCTATCAGCGTATGATTTGCAGCAGGTCATCCGCGAGCGCTTCACAAGCGCAACGACTCCACATTCGACCATCACGGTCACGAGTTTTGGTTTTTCCCGCGGGGTGCCGCACAACGCAGATCTTGTCTTTGACCTCCGGTTTCTGCGTAACCCCCATTGGGACAGCGAACTGCGCCCAATGACGGGCATGGATGCAAGCGTTGCAGAATATGTTGCGGCGGACCCCAAATATGACGAAGCCTTGCAGAAGATCCGCGACTTGCTCCGCTTCCTGCTGCCGCTCTACGACGCACAGGGTAAGGCGTATATAAACATCGCATTTGGGTGCACCGGCGGACGTCACCGATCCGTGCATGTGGCCGAAACGTTTGGCAATTGGTTACGCGAAGACGGGTTCGCTCTTACGGTGTCGCATCGCAATCTGACGTCAAGACCGATTGACGCGCTTGAGGAGCCTGCTAACGGCGCAAACAGGATTACGGCGCTACAGGGCAGTCAAAGCACATGATCGGTTTAATTTTAGTCACACATGGTAAGCTCGCGAGCGAATTTCTTGTCGCCCTTGAACATGTTGTAGGGCCACAAAAGGACGTTGCGACCATCTGCATCGGACCGCATGACGACATGGAAGCGCGTCGCAACGAAATCGCGGCCGCGATCAAGACTGTCGATACTGGCAAGGGCGTGATTATCTTATCTGACCTATTTGGCGGCACGCCATCTAACCTCGCAATCTCATTACTCGACAGCGGCCGTGTCGAGGTTATCGCGGGCGTGAACCTTCCAATGCTCATCCGGCTAGACAGCGCTCGCAAAAGTCTGGACGTAAAAGAGGCTGTAGCGGCCGCGCGCGAAGCCGGCCGCAAATATATCAGCGTTGCCTCGGAAGTGCTTGAGGCATCGAGGTGACCCGCCTCAGCAGGACAGTAACGATCGTCAACCAAAAAGGCCTGCACGCCCGCGCCAGTGCCAAATTCGTCACATTCGTTAGCCGCCTGCCTGAAGGAATTAAGGTCGAAGTCGAAAAGGACGGTCAGTTTGTTACGGGCACGTCAATCATGGGCCTGATGATGCTCGGCGCAGCACAGGGCAGCGAAATCATCATCCACGTTGAAGGTGAACAGGCGGAGCTCGCCAATGAAAAGCTTGTTGGTCTGGTTGTTGACGGTTTTGGCGAAGATTGATGCGCCGGGAGATCACCGGGTTTTCAAATCCGCTGCTGAAGGAAATCCGCGGGCTGCGTGAGAAAAAATTGCGCAAGCGCGCAGGGCTTTTCCTTGCCGAAGGGCTGCGGATCATGACTGAGGCGCGGGAGGCAGGTTTTCTCCCCGAAATGCTGTTTCGTGTCAAAGACCGGCCGTTACATGACCTTGAAGTTACGCTGGAGGTAGAGGTGCTGGCGAACGGCGGCGACGTCATCGAAACGAGCGCTGACATCATGGCCAAGCTGTCGGGCAAGGACAACGCACAGGCCGTGGTCGGCGTCTATCGCGACCATGGAACCGCCTTGGGGGATGTAGACCGCAGCACCGCGCCCATATGGCTCGTCGCCCAATCGATGCGCGACCCCGGCAATCTGGGCACGATGTTGCGCACCGGTGACGCCGTCGGCGCCGGTGGTCTTATTCTGATAGATGATTGCACCGATCCTTTTTCCGTCGAGTCTGTCCGGGCAAGCATGGGCGCGATCTTCACCCAAAAGATTGTGCAGTGCCGGTGGGAGGAATTCACCGCTTGGTTGCGCAGTGGCCCAGGCCAATTGGTTGGCACCAGCCTGCAAACCGATACCGATTACCAAGCCGCTCGCTACAGCGCGCCGTGCTTTATCTTGACGGGGAATGAGGCGCAGGGCCTGCCCGACGACTATGAAAGCCAGTGTGACCTGCGCGTCAAAATGCCGATGCAAGGCAAAGCAGACAGCTTAAATGCAGCTGTGGCGACCGCAGTGATGGCCTATGAGGTTTTGAACCAGTTTCGACATTCGAACGCAGGATAATTGCAACCGCAACGCCAATTCTTATGCTGGGCCTTCGCGCTGATCGGCGATCGGCGTCGCCGTTTCACCTTCGCCATAACGCGGCAGCGCCTCAACCAATGGAACCTCTTCCAAATCGCGCTTGCCGGTTTCGATATTCAGGTCCGCAAATTTCCGGCCCGTCGATATGACATTGCGTTCGAAGCTGCCGACGAATTTGTTATAGTTGTTCACCGCAGACGAAAGCCCGCTACCGACTGATTTAAGATGCTGCGCCGCAACGGCAATCCGGTCGTACATTTCCTTACCCAGCGCGCCAATTTGCTTGGCTTCGCGCGCAAGCCCTTCTTGGCGCCATACGCTGGCAACGGTTCGCGCAATCGCCACAAGGTTGGTTGGCGTGGCCAAAAGGACCTTTTTATCGAATGCAAAGTCCCACAATTGCGGTTCATGCTCAAGCGCCGCCGCGAGGAAATGCTCACCGGGGACAAACATGATCACATAATCCGGGGCCTCGGAAAACTGGTCCCAATAGGCCTTGCGCGACAAGCCCTCGATATGGTTTTTCATCGACTGCGTATGGCGCGTCATAGCAACGGCACGTACATCATCATCGACGGAGTCAAACGCGTCCTGATAATCGTTTAACGATACTTTGGCATCGATGACCAAGGTACGCCCGCCGGGCACATGGATGACCGCATCGGGCCGCAGACGCAGACCGTCACCCACATCAATGCTTGTTTCCAAATCG
>NZ_JBIKPH010000189.1:0-3367 GCF_044357595.1 Sphingorhabdus sp.
TTGGCAATGTCGGCGGAAAGCTTGCGGGTAGCTTGATACGCAATGGCCATGAAGTGACTGTCCGCGACCTAGATGATGCGCTTGTTGCAGAATATGTGGCGCGCGGTGCATCTTCGGCCGCCTCTCCGAAAGAATTGGGCGAAGCTGTAGATCTTATCATCACCTGCCTTCCTTCTCCTGCCGCCAGTTCAGCTGTTGCCGAGGGCGAAGATGGCTTTCTGCAGGTCATGCGCCAGGGGCAGGTATGGCTTGAAATGAGCACCACCGATTATAGTGAAATCATCCGGCTTGGGGCCCTGGTCGAGGCGCGCGGCGCCATGTTTATGGAATGCCCTGTTTCCGGCGGCTGTCACCGCGCCGATACTGGCAATATCGCAATTTTTGCCGGCGGCCCGCGCGCTGCGTTCGAATTTGTTCTGCCGGTTTTGACAACAATGGGACGTCGTATATTGCATACCGGCGATCTGGGAACCGCGTCGCAATTGAAAGTGATGACCAATTATCTCTGCACAGTGCATCTCGTTGCGCTGGCTGAGGCGCTGACAACGTGCAAAGCCATCGGGCTTGATATGAATACAACATATGAGGCTATCCGCATTTCATCGGGCAACAGCTTTGTCCACGAAACTGAAAGCCAGGTCATTCTCAACGGAAGCCGCGACATTAATTTCACCATGGATTTGGTCAGCAAAGATGTCGGCTTGTTCGACAAAATCGCCCACGCCGCCAATGTCCCCGTCGAATTGTCGCCGTTAATCGTCAAAATCTTCAAAGAGGGTGAAGAGGCCTTCGGTTCTCGCGAATTTTCACCAAACATTATCCGCCGTTACGAAGAACCACTGGGCATCAAAGTTTTGGGTACTGGCTTTCCGGCCGATATGGTGGACGATGAACCCGAAGAGCGCGGCTATGAAGTGGTTCCGAAACGATAATCCGCCGCGACCTATCGGCTATTTTCCACATTCTTGAACACCCAGTCCATGAAAGTTCGGATCCGCGGGTTTTCTTTCATATCTTTGCGGCAGATGAGCCCCCAAGCGCCGGGGCATAAGGCCTTATGGGAAATAGGCTGCACCAGCCGACCAGCCGCAAGGTCTTGATCAACAAAAGGACCGTTAACTAAGGCTATCCCTTCGCCATTGAGCGCCATTTCGAGCGCAACGGCCAAGGTATCGACCATAAGATAGGGCACAGATGGTTCAAACGGCGCACCTGCCGAAGCAAACCAAGTTTCCCAATTTTGCACTTCGGTATAAATAGCAACCAGAGGCTTGGTCATCAAAGCTTCAGGGGATGGATTTTGCCCCATCGCAGCGGCCACTTCCGGGCTGCATACTGGAAACAGCGCATATTCATACAGCGGCATCCAATAAAACTTCGCTGGATCAGGTTCAGCTTCACAATAGACCAGACCGACATCGGCGTGGACATCATCAAACTCCCATTCGACCGCGCATGTATTCAATGTGAGTTTGACCTCGGGGTGATCCGCCAAAAACTGCGGCACCCGCTTGGCGAGCCAGCGAATTGAAGCTGTTACATAGGTTTGCACACGCAGTGGCTTGTCGAGTGCGTTGCGGTGCACTTCCTCGACGCCTTCGAGTAAGGATTCAAACGCAGCGCGTACATACGGATAGAGCACTTTGCCCTCTTCCGTCGAAACGATGTGCCGCCCTTCCTGTACAAACAAGGTTACGCCAAGGGCATCTTCAACAAGTTGAACCTGATGGCTGACTGCAGGGTGCGTCAGACACAATTCGTCTGCTGCGTCGCGGATACTTTGGTGCCGCGTTGCCGCTTCAAAGCCCTTAAGTGCTTTCAGAGGCGGTAATTGTTTAAGGTCAATCTTTGGATGCATCGCGTCACTCCCCAGATTCGCGCTATGGCATGGGGTTAGCACAGTCAAAAAGAACTGGTAAATAAAATTAACGCGTGCTTTTTGCGTCTTCCAAGATCATTGCCGCGCCTTTTTCGGCAACCATGACAGTTGGCGCGTTTGTATTTCCCGAGGTGATTGTCGGGAACACCGAGGCGTCTACAACCCGCAAACCATCGATACCATGAACGCGCAGGCGGGCATCGACGACCGAAATGACAGGATCTGTCCCCATCATGCAGGTACTTGTCGGGTGATACACCGTGTCGGCACGGGCACGGAAATCGGCCAGTAAAGCTTCGTCCCCATCCACATGGGCTCCGGGAATAAGTTCTTCCGTTATGATATCTGCAAGCGGCTTTGTCGATGCGATCTCACGCAATATCCGGTTGCCAGCCAACACATCATCAATGTCCGATTGCGTCGCAAGATAGTTCGGATGGATGGCAGGATATTGCGAAGGGTCTGAACTGGTCAGTTCAATATGCCCTCGGCTGGTCGGACGGCAGGGGTTGTGCGACAGCAAAAACGCCGAAAATGGATCGGGGTTCAGAAGCTTTCGTTCCGACAAGGGGGTCTTCGTGTAACTGACCGGACTAAAATACAGTTGGAGATTAGGGTGCGCTTTAGTTGCGTCGCTTCGCACAAAACCACCGCTTTGATTAACGCTCAGCGACAGCGGCCCTGCCCGGTCAGCAATGTAGCGCAAACCGGCCCGCAGCTTGCCTAAAAACGGGTGAAGGACATCGTTCAACGTTGCTGTGCGCACTTTGTAAAAATAGGACACCGCAATATGGTCCTGCAAATTACGGCCCACCGCTTTTGCATCGACCAGCGTTTCGATGCCGACATTTTTCAAATGGCTTGCATCGCCAATACCCGACAGCATCAACAGTTGTGGAGAGTTAATTGCGCCTCCTGCCAGGATAACTTCGCGCCGTGCCTTCGCCTCTACGCTTGCGCCCTTAGACGTGTACGCAACACCGACTGCACGCCGTCCCTCGAACAATATGCGCGTTGCCTGCGCCCGGGTTTGCAGCTTCAGCGTCTTGCGCTTTCGCGCCGGATGCAGAAACGCGTTCGCAGTTGATGCACGCCAGCCACCGCGTGTGTTGATCTGATAATAGCCTACGCCCTCTGGCTTACAGCCGTTGAAGTCGCTGCTGGCAGGAAAGCCCAATGTCTGCGCGGCTTCAATAAAGCTGCGGCAAATGGGGTGGGCAAAGGGTGAGGCATCGGTAACATGTTGTGGCCCGCCTTGGCCATGATGCGCGCTGTGCCAGTCGAAATCCTCTGACTTTTTGAAATAGGGCAGCACATCGTCCCATCCCCAACCATTGTTACCTAAGGCTTTCCAATCATCGAAATCGTGCGGCTGGCCGCGTACATAGACCATCGCATTGATTGAACCTGACCCACCGATCACCTTTCCGCGCGGCCAATAGCTCTGCCTACCACCCAGCGCCTCAACGGGCTCGGTATCGTACATCC
>NZ_JBIKPH010000190.1:0-3342 GCF_044357595.1 Sphingorhabdus sp.
CCTGCGAGGCCAATACGCGAGCTAATCGCGCCAAAGCCGAGCCTATCATCAATCGCTGCGGTCCAAAGCATTACCGTCATGCCGCGCTCGCCATAATTGAACGCCGCCTGCAACAATGTGGACGATTTGCCAGCGTTCATCGACGCATAATAGAAATACAGCTTTGCCATTACGCAGCGTCGCCAGCTTGATCGCTTGCCTCATCCTCCGTCAGATCCTGCTGAACTTTTGGCTGCGACAATAAACCTTCGATATGGGTTGCCTGGTCAAAACTATCGTCCGCGAGGAATTTCAGCTTCGCAGCGTATTTCATGCTCACACGGGCAGCGACTTCCTTCTGGAAAAACGCTGTGTTGGTGCGCAGAGCCTTAAGGACGACAGCTTCGTTCACCCCAAGCAAAGGTTTAATGAACGCTGTCGCGTGCCGCAAATCAGGCGACATCCGCACTTCGGTTACGCTGACACTGTGGCTGTTGAGGATATCGTCATGCACCTCTCCACGCGCAAGCAGTTCCGACAGTATATGCCGGAATTGCTCACCTACGCGCAGAAGGCGGACAGAGCGGCCTTCAGGACCTGTATCGTTATGCTTAGCCATAATTCTCGACTCTCAGGACCGAGCTAAAATCACAACGTCCGTTCACGCTCCTCGATCTCAAAGACTTCAAGCATGTCGCCTGCCTTGACATCGTTAGTATCCGCCAAGACGACACCACATTCGAGGCCAGCACGGACCTCGTCGATATTGTCCTTGAAGCGGCGCAGCGATGCAATCGTGGTTTTGGACACAATGACGTCTTCGCGGGTAAGGCGCGCATACAAGCCCTTTTTGATGATGCCTTCTGTGACCAAAAGACCAGCAGCCTTGTCGCGCTTGCCCGATTTGAAGACATCTTTGACTTCGGCACGCCCAACGACGGTTTCGATAATTTCTGGCCCCAATTCGCCCGCCATTTCCTTGGCGATGTCTGCGGTCAGGTGATAGATCACGTCGAAATATTTCAGACGTACGCGGTCACGCTTGGCCAAGGCGGCTGCCTTGGCGTTTGGACGCACGTTGAAACCGATAAGTGGCGCGTTCGACGCTGCGGCAAGCAACATATCGGATTCGGTGATGCCACCAACGCCCGCCAGCAATACGCGGACCTTAATATCGTCGGTCGAGATATTGTTGAGCGCAGTTACGATCGCTTCGACCGAACCTTGCACATCGCCCTTGATAACCACCGGATATTCCATCGCACGCGTGGCGGACAGATTATCAAACAGATTTTCAAGATTTGGCGTGACCTGCGCCGTGCGGACTTTGGTCGACTGTTCCTTACGGTACAATGCAACTTCACGCGCACGCGCCTCGTTTTCAACCACCGTAAGAACGTCGCCTGCCGATGGAACACCGGTCAGGCCAAGCACTTCAACAGGTGTCGCGGGGCCAGCTTCCGAAACTTGCTGCCCCTTGTCGTTTACCAAAGCCCGAACCTTCCCGCTTTGTGCGCCGACAACGAAGATATCGCCGCGCTTCAACGTGCCGCGCTTCACAAGCACGGTTGCGACAGCGCCACGGCCCTTGTCCAACTGCGCCTCCACCACGACGGCTTCAGCTGCGCGATCGGGATTGGCCTTCAATTCCATGACTTCTGCCTGCAAAGCCAGTTTTTCAAGCAATGTATCAAGGCCGGTTTTCTTGAGCGCCGAAACTTCGACGTCCTGAACTTCACCGCCCATAGCTTCCACGACAACTTCATGCTCAAGCAGACGCTCACGCACCTTTTGCGGATTTGCGCCTTCCTTATCGACCTTATTGATAGCAACGATCATCGGCACATTGGCGGCCTTGGCATGCTTTATGGCTTCAATCGTCTGCGGCATCAGGCCGTCATCGGCTGCGACGACCAAGATCACAATATCGGTTACCGAGGCACCGCGTTGACGCATTTGCGTGAACGCTTCGTGCCCTGGCGTATCGAGGAAGGTGATGACAGAGCCATCCTTTGCCTTCACCTGATACGCGCCAATATGCTGCGTAATTCCGCCAGCTTCGCCAGCTACAACATTTGCACCGCGCAAGGCGTCCAAAAGCGATGTCTTACCATGGTCGACATGCCCCATCACGGTCACGACCGGAGGACGGGACTTCATCGTTTCGGTCGCGTCTACGTCTTCATCATGAGCGATATCAATGTCGGCATCCGACACGCGTGTGATGTTGTGGCCAAACTCTTCGACGAGCAATTCTGCGGTATCTTGGTCGATGGTTTCGTTTATCGTGACGGGCATGCCCATCTTGAAAAGCGCCTTGACAAGATCGCTGCCCTTTTCCGCCATACGGTTAGCAAGTTCCTGCACCGTGATGGTTTCGGGCACGACCACATCGCGTGTTTGCTTGACCTGCGCCTGACGGTTGCCTCCGCCATGCGAACGCTTTTCTTTTTCACGCGCACGCTTCAGCGCCGCGAGCGAACGCGCGCGGGCGCCATCATCGCCTTCAAGCGCACGCGTAACGGTTAGCTTGCCAGATTGGCGGCGGTCATCCGCTGCACCACGCGTTGGGCGTTGCGGAGCTTTTTTAACGTCTTCACGCTCGCGCTCAGGGCGCTTGGGCGCTTCAACGGGCGTAAAACGACGCGGCGCTGGGGTGGCACCGTCCTTGTTTGTGTCTTCGGCGACTGGCTCCACTGGAGCAGTTACGACCGGTACAATCGCTTCTGCAACAGGTGGTGGAGGCGGCGTAGCTGCAGCTTCCTCACGGTTTGCTTGGGCGCGCTGACGTTCTTCGTCTGCGCGTTGAGTGCGTTGTTCAGTTTCGCGGCGGCCGCTTTCTTCAAGCATTGAAAGGCGTGCTTCTTCGGCCTCGCGCAGCAGCTTTGCCTGACGCTCCTGACGGCTGAGCATGTCATTGCCGGTCGGACGTGGCGCGGGTGCTACGGGCGCTGGTGCGGCAACAACAGGCGCGGCAGCGGGCGGCGGAGGCGGTGCAGCCACTTCTGGCTCGGGTGCGTAACCTGGCTTACCGACGAGACGCTTGCGCTTCACCTCAACCACAACCTTGTTGGTGCGGCCATGGCTAAAGGTCTGTTTGACTTCGCCCGACTCCAGCGAGCGGCTCAAAGTGAGCGGCTTGCGCGTCAAAGTCGGTTTATTATTGGTATCATCACTCATCGAAACAGAACCCGTCCTTAGTCAGTCAATTGCGGAGATGTCAGCGTCATTGCCCCGCAAGTCCACTACCGAAGCAGCGGAATCCTGAGGCGCATTACTGCATCCTTTGAAATTTAGCCAGCGTCCAAGATGATGCATCACCCTGTCCGCCGCTTTTTGGTTAATCAACGCGACATGCACAGC
>NZ_JBIKPH010000099.1:0-9110 GCF_044357595.1 Sphingorhabdus sp.
TGAAGCCGGTTGCGCCAGGTGCACATATGAGCCTGGTTCGTAACAGCATAACCATAGGGGGGCTGACATTAGTCAGCCGCGTGCTTGGCCTTGTGCGCGATATGCTTATGGCGCGCTATGTTGGTGCTGGCCTTGCCTCCGATGCGTTTTTAATCGCATGGCGTTTACCCAATCTGTTTCGGGCGCTGTTCGCAGAGGGTGCTTTTGCGGCAGTTTTCGTGCCGCTGTTTAACAAGAAAATGACAGAGGCCGAGCGCGAGGAGGCTGGCCGTGGCCTGATCGCCGCGCGCACATTCGCTAGCCAAGTGCTTTCGGTGCTGTTCCCGTTTTTGGTGCTGTTTACGATTATCATGATGCTGGCCGCTGGCCCCATTGTCTGGGCGATGACCGGCGGCTTTCCCGATGGCGGGCCCGAGAAATTTGCGCTGGCCCGGCACCTCACGATCATTACCTTCCCTTATCTGGCGCTGATATCTTTGGTCTCGTTGCTTGGGGGCATATTGAATTCGCTGAACCGCTTCTGGGTCAATGCCGCAGCGCCGATATTACTGAACATCTGCATGATCGTCGCGCTGATATTCTTCCGCGGCGACACCCCGATAGAAACGGCAGCAACCCAAGCGATTGCGGTTACCGTATCCGGCGCACTGCAATTGCTGTGGCTAATGTGGGCATGTCACAAAGCTGGCGTTAATCTTAAGCTTACATTGCCGCGCCTGACACCCGACGTAAAATTGATGCTCGCTTTGATCGCGCCGGCCGCCATCGGGCAAGGGGCTATCCAGTTCAACTTGCTGATCTCCACCTCACTTGCGGCAAGATTTCTACCCGAAGGGTCGGTATCTTGGCTCTATTATGCCGACCGACTGAACCAGTTGCCACTTGGCCTGATCGGCATTGCTATTGGCACAGCTATTTTGCCAGCGCTTTCGCGGCAGATTGCAGGCGCGGATAGCAAAGCAGCTTCCGATACACAGAATCGCGCTGTTGAGCTGGCGTTGTTCTTCGCGATGCCAGCGACCGCGGCGCTCATCGTGTCCGCAATTCCTATCGTGCATGGCATATTCGAACATGGCGCCTTTACCTCCGCCGACACGCGCGGCACAGCGGCTGTGCTTATGGCCTTTTCGGTCGGCGTCCCTGCTTATGTGCTGATCAAGGTACTGACCCCGGGATTCTACGCACGCAGCGACACAAAAACGCCGTTGCGGCTGGCATTATGGGCAATGCTGGTAAACCTAATCGGTAACCTCATCCTCATTTGGCCACTGGCGCATATTGGTGTTGGCGTAGCGACTGCCCTATCGGCTTGGGTGAACGTCGCGTTGTTGTGGATCACATTGCGGAAACGCGGCCACATCGCGGTGGATGATCGGTTAAAGCGCAAGGTGTGGCGGATCGTCTTGGCAGCATTCATTATGGGCGTTTCGCTCTATTTCGGTAATGAACTCATCGAAGATCAGCTTGGCACTGGATTGTGGCGGCGCATTGCCGTTCTATCGATATTAGTGAACGCGGGCGGCGCGGTATATGCGCTAGCAATCTTGGTGTTAGGGGCTTACCGAATCAGCGAATTGAAATCTCTTCTCCGTCGGCGTGCAGTTTCGCCTGCGGCTCCTGCAAGCGAGTAAAACACATGCGCGTCGTTTCCGGCATTCAGCCAACTGGCAACCTTCATCTGGGCAATTATCTGGGCGCAATCCGAAATTGGGTCAAAATGCAGGATGAAATGGAGTGCCTTTATTTCCTCGCGGATTTGCACGCAATTTCGATGCCGCATATTCCTTCAGAACTCACCGCAAATACCCGCGAGATGGCAGCGGCGCTCCTGGCCTGCGGGCTGGATATCAACAAGGCGATTCTGTTCAATCAGGCGCAGGTTCCTGCCCATGCCGAACTGCAATGGTTGCTGACTGGGACAGCGCGCATGGGTTGGTTAAACCGGATGACTCAGTTCAAGGACAAGTCCGGTAAAAACCGTGAAGGCGCCAGCATTGCTTTGTTTACCTACCCCGTCCTGCAAGCCGCTGATGTTTTATTATATCAGGCAACGCATGTGCCCGTTGGCGAAGACCAAAAACAGCATTTGGAACTCGCGCGCGACATCGCGCAGAAATTCAATACGGATTTCGGCAATGGCACGGACATTTTCACCCTGCCCGACCCGATCATTCCCAAAGCAACCGCGCGCATTATGAGCTTACGGGACGGCAGTGCAAAAATGTCGAAGTCTGACCCAAGCGATATGAGCCGCATCAACCTCACCGATGACGCCGACACGATCTTAAGCAAAATCAAGAAAGCGAAAACCGATCCTGAGCCATTGCCTTCCGAACCAGACGGCCTTGAGGGCCGCCCCGAAGCCAAGAACTTGGTCGGTATTTATGCCGCCTTTGCCAACGAAACCGTCGAGGACACTTTGACGCGTTTTGGCGGCCAAGGCTTTGGCGCGTTCAAACCTGCATTGGCAGAAATTGTGGCTGAGCATCTTCGTCCGATTTCCGAACGCTTCACAGCGTTGAAAGACGATCACGAACAGATTGACGCCGCGCTGGCCAAAGGAGCCGCAAAGGCGCGCGAATTGAGCACGCCAACTTTAAAGGCAGCCTATGCTGCGCTTGGACTGCTGCGGTAAACAGGACCGCAATGTTGTTCAACCGCAGTTCATTGAAACTAACTTAGTTTTCGACGGTTATATGGTATTTGGCATTTGGCCGATTTTGAAGGAATATAAACTGATGAAAAAGGTCGTAATATTTCTAGCTCCCCTAGCGTTGCTTACGCTTGGCGCCTGCGCCACGCCCTTCAACGCGGAGGTGTCGCGCTTTCAAGAACTTCCTGCCCCGCAAGGCCAGACCTTTGTCATTCGGGCGGCAAACCCAACTAATGCAGGTGGTATTGAATTCGGACAATATGCGGCTTTGGTCGCTACCGAGCTTCAGGAAGTCGGCTATGTACCTGCATCAGGTCCAAACGCCGATATGACGGTGATGCTCGATTATGCGGTTGATGATGGCAAGGAGCGCAACATCGTTCGGCGGGACCCATTTTATGACCCTTATTGGGGCTTTGGCAGCTTCTACCGTCCCTATGTCGTCCGCACACGGCAGGGCGCGCGCTATGTCGTCGGTTATTATGATCCGTTCCTATACAGTGGCTTCAACCGTCCGTATGACGTCGACAGCTTTACGGTATACACCGCCAATCTTGATATGAAGATTGATCGCAACAATGACGGCAAACGCCTATTTGAAGGCAAGGCCGAAGCGAAGTCGCGTTCAAACAAATTGCCGCATCTGGTGCCGAACCTGATCGAAGCCATGTTCACTGGCTTCCCTGGCAACGGCGGTGAAACAGTGCGCATATCTGTTGCGCCAGAGGAAAAACGCTAAGTAAGAATAAGGTTGTGGCGCGTTAAACGCCGCAACTCAGCTCGGTTTTTCCGTAGGTAGCACTCTCACCGCGCGTCGCGGATATCCCTGCGTAAAGGTCGGTAGATGGAAAAAGCCCATCGCGCCCGATGTTGAACCCTTGTGCGCGAAATACCGCTATGACCTGGCCAGGTGGTTCGTTGAAATATAACGATTGCGACTCATAATGCTGGCCAATTCCTGTCAGCGACAATCCTTCAAAAGAACGGCGGAGCTTCATATATTTGCTTTTGCCTTCGACCCCCGCATAGGCCTTGTCACGCGCAGCTTCGTCCGCAAATTCTTTTGCTTCTAATGCCTGCCATTTTGCCTGCTGCTGCGCGCCAATTTTGGCAAATTCAGCCCCAATCTCACCCGAAAACGCGCAGGTTTGCGGGTTGAACGCAATCATAATGGGCTTACCGCCAAGGCGCGCGATGATCGCTTGGGCGTCATTCAGATAGCCATAACGATCACCAGAGAGCTTGACCTCAATAAAGTTATCTTCGGTTGTTCCAACCAGCGTCAGCTGTGTTCCCTCGCCAACCCGGTCCAACAAATTGCTGTCCGGCAGCGTAGTGGCCCACACATCAAGCGCGCCGTCAGCTATCCAAATCTGGTCATCCAAGGATTTAACAAGAACCGGCGGTTTGACTTGCGATAGGTTAGCCAGCGCCACGAAGCCATTACCGTCGCTCAGTTCAAGCCACGCAACGCTGGGATCAGAATCGGACCGAACGATTCCAGTCAACTGCGAGCCGCGGGGCATTTTACCCAAGATAACACTGCCGGTCATTGCTGGCTTGTCGCGAATATTGGCTTCAGTCATCGTGAAGAAAATCTGCGCTTCGGCACGATCGTCGGATTGCGACGCAATCGCGGGCGCAGCATCATCGCGGCGCAAATCATCCGCAATGAATAGCCAAAAATACAGGGCACCCATGGCCAAAATGCCCAGCACAAAGATTGTAGGAACTCCCCACCGGCGTTTCTTTGGGGCCGCAGCGCGTTTTGTGGAAGCCGCGGCGCGCTTTATTGCATGCCCGCAACTTGCGCAAAAAGCAGCATCATTGGCCGCAGCTGCTCCACATGATGCGCAAACTTGGTTCATCCGATTCCCTCCGAATCAATCTCGGGGAATAAGCGTTGGAAAGGCTGTTGAAAAGGGGTGGAAAAGTAAAACTCAAGCTTCCAATTGGCGCAGCAAGGCGCGGACGTCATTATCCATCTCGCTGTCCTGCTGACGAAGGCCTTCGACCAAGCGCACAGCATGAATGACCGTCGAGTGATCACGGCCACCGAATTTGCGACCGATTTCAGGATAGCTACGCGGCGTCATGACCTTTGCCAGATACATGGCCACTTGGCGTGGACGAACTACGGCGCGGGCGCGACGCTTTGACGACATTTCGCTGCGATCGATGCGATAATATTCGCAGACCGCACGTTGGATTTCGTCAATGGTGATGCGGCGGCGGCATGCACTTAAGATATCTTTGAGCTGTTCTTCCGCGAGCGTCCGGGTAATCGGCTTGCCGGTCAATTGTGCGTAAGCGAGCAGCTTGTTCAATCCGCCTTCCAATTCGCGGACATTGCGGCTGATGGTGCGGGCAAGAAACTCTACAACATCTTCACCGACTTGCGCTTCCGGCATGTTGGCGAGGCGTTGCTCCAAAATCAAGCGACGCAGCTCAAGGTCAGCAGGCTGAATGTCGGCAACCAAGCCCATCGACAAGCGCGACAAGATACGCTGATCAACACCGTCTAGCGCTTGTGGAGCGCGGTCAGCGGAGACGACCAAGCGTTTGCCTGCACCAATGATGGCGTCGATCGTGTGCAGAAACTCTTCCTGCGTTGACACCTTGCCAATGATGAACTGGATATCGTCAATCAGGAGAACGTCAACGGCACGCAACCGTGCCTTAAACTCCATAACTTCCTTGCGCCGCATAGCGGTCACAAATTCCATCATGAACTTTTCAGCCGACATATACAGAATCTGTGCGTCGGGATTGACCTCAGAATATGCATGGCCAATGGCATGCATTAAGTGCGTCTTGCCTTGGCCAGTCGCAGCCTGAAGATACAGCGGGTTGAAAAGTGGCTTGTCTTTGGAAGCGACGCGTTCTGCCGCGCTGAGGGCAAGAACATTGGTTTGGCCCTTAACGAAATTCGCAAAAGTCATCCGCGGATCAAGCGCCGAACGCGGGGCGATTGCCTCACTTGCCTCCTGCGCGACGGCACGTTCCGCATTGTTGGAAGCGCGGAGCAACTCCACACGTGGCGCACCAGGACGGGTCCGGATTTTTAGCTGCTTGACGCTGCTATTGGTAATTGACCAAGCCAGACGCAAACGGTCAGCATAATGGTCCGAAACCCAGCTGGCAGAGAAATCCGACGGCAACAAAAGCTCCAGCGTGCCTGTCAGGTCGCAAAAATCGCCAAGGCTTATGGAACGAATCCATTGCCCGTAGATTTGCGCGCCAAGATCGCGTCGCAATCCTGAAGAAATATTATGCCAATCGGCGTCAAAACGTGCGTTTAGCATTGAAGCATCATTGGCGCTTCCTGCTTGACCCAATTTTATCTGCGATACTGAATTGCCTTCGGTCAACTTGCCTGCCCCCGATTTTCCACCCCATCCAGTACTACACAACCGCAAGCTATCTACCGGACACGGATCACCAGAAGCGTGGCCGCGCATTTGTTGCCAAATGCAGCCACTGCTGCGTTTAAATTCTCCATGTAGGGCATTGCCTGACTGTCGTCATGCGTTGCTGGACGCAATATTCTTAGACCCCTAAAATCGAGTCGATCAAGAGCCGCACTTAAAAAAAATGAAATAAATGCCATTGACTCGGTAAGACGCGAGCAAATGCGTTAACTAATATCTATCCAATTGATTTTAATGGTTATTTTTACACGCCACTACGGGCATCTCTTCCGAATCGCAGGAAATCCTCATGTTTCAATAATATTACACTGGCCAAAGAAAAACCCGCCGTGATTGCGGCGGGTTTTGAATTTTAGCAGCCGGACAATCCGGCACAGTCAGTAACGCTTAAGCGAGACCGCCGACCGCCTTTGTGAGGCGACCAAATTTGCGCGAAGCTGTGTTTTTGTGGAAGACGCCCTTAGATACGCCGCGCGCCAGTTCTGGCTGCGCTGCTGCAAGGGCTGCGGCTGCAGCAGTCTTGTCGCCAAGTGCGATCGCCGATTCGACTTTCTTGATGAAAGTGCGGATGCGGCTGACGCGTGCGCCATTGACTTCAGTGCGACGCGCGTTGCGACGGATACGCTTTTTTGCTTGCGGCGTATTGGCCATTTTTGTCCTCGAATTTCGATATCTGAAAAGGCGTACCCATGCGGTACACCCGTTGAAGGAGCGGCCCATAACCCTGCCTAACAGATTCGTCAACCTCATATTGCCGCATTATCGCTGGCATTTCGGGCAGTAGAAGGTCGACCGCCCAGAACCGACGCGTCGCAATATGGTCGCACCGCAGCCGCACGGTTCCCCAGCTCGGCCATAGACGCGCCAGTCCTTGGCGAAATAGCCAAGCGCACCATCGGGGGCTGCAAAATCGCGTAGCGTCGATCCACCAGCGGCGATCGCGGCAGTAAGGACTTCTTTAATCGCGACCACCAATCGGCTTAATCGCGGCTTACTGATGCTTGATGCGGGAGAAATTGGCTCAATGCCGGCCATATGGAGCGCTTCGCACACATAGATATTCCCCAGGCCCGCGACGATACTCTGGTTCAGCAGCATCGCCTTGATTGGTGCCTTTCGGCCATGCAGGGCCGTTTGCAAAACAGACGCATCGAATGCGTCCGACAGTGGCTCTGGTCCCATTGTGGCAAAGAAGCGGTATGCATCTAATTTGTCCGAATCGGTAATGTCCAACGAACCGAAGCGGCGATGGTCATTCAACGCGACCACCCGCCCGCTCGCTGTTTCCAGAATGAAATGGTCGTGCTTTTCGATTTCCGCCGGGTCAACACGCCAACGACCAGACATCCCCAAATGAAATATCATCACGTCCTGCCGATCCGTGTAGATCAAGCCATATTTGGCGCGGCGGCCCAGCGTCTCTATCCGCGCGCCCGTCAGCCGCTGACGCAAATCCGGCGGGATTGGCCAACGCAGGTCAGCACGGCGCGGTTCCGCACGAACAATCAGCTCGCCTTCAAGGACCGACCGCAGGCCGGAGACAGTTGTTTCCACTTCAGGTAATTCGGGCATATGATTTTCACCTAACAGCCTTTGCGGCTGGCGCAACAATCCGCTAGGGATCTGCAGAATGAATGACACCGTATCCTTTGGCTATGAGCAAGTTAGCCCCGAAGAAAAGACGCAGCGCGTAGGCGACGTCTTTTCTAATGTCGCGCGCAAATATGACATCATGAACGACGCGATGTCGGGCGGCATGCACCGATTGTGGAAAGACAGCTTTGTCCGCCGCGTAAAGCCGCGTGCTGGCGAGGATATTCTCGACATGGCAGGGGGCACGGGCGACATTGCCTTCCGTATGGAAAAATCCGGTGCGCAAGTAACCGTTTCTGACATCAACGAAGACATGCTGGATGTGGGCATGGAACGCGCGATGAAGCGCGGCATCGACAGCCTCATCTGGTCCGCACAAAATGCTGAGACGCTGACCTTCCCCGATGCACATTTTGATGCGTATACGATCGCCTTTGGCATCCGCAACGTCACCGACATTCCCAAGGCACTGCGTGAGGCGCACCGGGCCCTGCGCTATGGTGGCCGCTTCTTCTGCCTTGAATTTTCCACGGTCGAATGGCCGGGTCTTGCGCAAATTTACGACGTCTATTCGGACAAGCTGGTGCCAAAGCTTGGCAAGGCAATTGCAGGAGACGAAGACAGCTATCGTTATCTCGTCGAATCCATTCGTCGTTTCCCGGATATGCAGAATTTCAAGCGCATGATTGGCGAGGCTGGTTTTGTGCAAACCAAAGTTGAACCCATATTGGGCGGACTGGTCGCGATCCACAGCGGCTGGAAGGTGTAACGCCGCACCATATGACGCGTCCAACAACACATATTCTTCGCTTGCTCAAATGGGGCCGCATTCTTGCGCGCCACGGGGCATTGCGCGCCATTGAGGCTGATCGCAACACCCCGCCGCAAGTAAAGCGCCTTCTCCGTATTGTGCGATTTGGCACGATCCAACCTAAAGTGCCCGATTATGCCGGGGCGTTTCGTGCCATTGGCCCTGCGGCGATTAAGCTTGGGCAGACACTTGCCACAAGGCCCGATATCATTGGCGAAGAAGCCGTGCACAATCTGCTGATGCTTCAGGACCAATTGCCCCCGGCGCCCTTCGACCTTGTCTATGCCCAGATCGACACCAGCCTGAATAAGCCAGCGGCCGCTTTGTTCGAATATATCGATCCGGTGCCGGTTGGCGCCGCGTCGATCGCGCAGGTGCACCGCGCGCGGACGTCCGAAGGCAAGGATGTTGCGATCAAAGTGCTTCGCCCCGGTATCCGCGAACAATTTGCCCGCGATATTGAAACTTATGAATGGGCCGCTGCGCATTTGGAAGCACTTGGCGGCGAAGCGGCGCGTTTGCGTCCGCAACTGGTCATCGCCAACTTGAAACGCTGGACTTTGCGTGAGTTGGACTTGCGCCGTGAAGCGGCAAGCGCGTCCGAACTGAAAGACGCAATGGT
>NZ_JBIKPH010000100.1:0-9045 GCF_044357595.1 Sphingorhabdus sp.
CTTGAGCCCTTGACCAGAATCAACCATGAATTTGCGCACTTTATACGTTGACAGTCCGCTTTCATGTTTCCGCAAATCCAGCCAAACGACATAAAATCAAACGTTTGAAGCTTTTAGTGCAAATACTATTTGATTGAACAAATAGGATTTGGTACCGGCATGACTTATGGCGCGAACCGGCGCCCTTCATTGGGGAGGATTGAAATGACTTTCACTCGGATTGGTATGGTGTGTTCGTTTACGCTTGGGTTAGCCACACTGTCGGCCCCCGCATCCGCGCAGGAAGCTGTGGTAGGCGATCAAGAGGGGGGTATCACAGACATCGTTGTCACAGCTGAAAAGCGCTCAAGCACCTTGCAGCGCACGCCGATCGCTATCGCGGCGTATGACCAGAGTGCCCTCGACAGTAAGGGGGTTGTCGATGTCACGTCCATCCAGTCGCAGGTTCCTAGTCTCAAGTTCACAGTCCCGCAGGGCGTCGTCCAGATCACGTTACGCGGTGCAGGCAACGATTCGGTAACCACTGGCGCGGACAACGGTGTGGGCTTTCACTATGACGGCGTTTACATTGGGAACCCCGCTGGTGGCCTCGCTGATATCTGGGACGTCGAGCGTGTCGAAGTACTGCGCGGGCCGCAGGGGACCCTCTATGGTCGCAATACGACTGGCGGTGCAATCAACATCATCCCGGCCAAGCCTACCGCCGACTTTGAAGCGAAGGGTGATTTTACTTACGGCAGTTATAACTTCCTGCGCGCGCGCGCTGCCTTAAACCTTCCAATAAGTGATGGTGTTGCTGCTCGTTTTGCGATCACGCGTTCGTCGCGAGACGGTTTTCTCAAGAACACTAACCCTGCAGGCAAGGATGGCGCGGATCTAGACCTTTGGACTGCGCGTGGTATCCTCGCAATCGAGCCATCCGACAACCTAAAGTTTACGCTAGTGGGCACTTATTCTGAAAACGATGACAATTCCAGTAGCCCGGTTCGGGTCGGCGCTAACTATCCCCGAGGCGGGCCGGCAAATCTGCTGACAACGATCTACTCGACTGTTCCGGCGAAATCGACTGACCCTCGTGTGACGAACCGAAATCTGAACGAATCGACCCTGCTCCGCTTTTATGGCACTGCGGGCACGCTTGAATGGGACTTTGGTCCAGCAACCATCCGTTCGACGACGTCCTATTACAAATCGCGGCGGCGCACGATCAGCGATTGGGACGACTCCCCATTGAACTATATCGCCTTGGATACCGGCGACGCGGGCAGGCAGTTCACTCAGGAAGTGACGCTAATCTCAAATCCTGGTGGAAAGCTGGATTACATTCTCGGTGTTTATCATTATGATTTCAACAATGCGAACCGCGTAATTGTCGACATAGGCGAAATCGACGGTGCGCGTCCTGGACCTTTCGTTGGGACAGATATTTTTCTTGACGTCAACGACACCCTCAATTTGCGGTCTCACGCGGTATACGGGCAGTTGACGTATCACTTCAGTGACGCGCTTCGTTTGACTGGCGGTTTGCGATACAACTGGGATAAGAAATCAAGCTCGACCTTGATCCACCCTCCTGTAGTAGGGGCGCCTCCAGTAGTTCCGCCGCCCACTTTCCAACTTGCGTTCGATATCGACGCTGAATGGGAAGAGCCGACAGGCAAAATTGCTATCGATTACGATATCAGCCGAAACAACATGATCTATGGGAGTTATTCGCATGGATACAAAGCTGGCGCAATCAATCCGCAAGATCCTACAACTCCGACCACCAACAAAGAACTTGTCGATTCATGGGAAATCGGTTCGAAAAACTACTTTTTTGATCGGACTGTGCAGTTCAATATATCTGCCTTCTACGCCAAGTACAAAGACGTTCAGATCAACATTTTTCCAGTAACGAGCGCAATTCTGGTTAACGTTCCTGGCGGAAGTGCCAAAGGCATCGAAGTGGATTTCGTTCTTGAGCCAACTATTAACTTCCGCATTGATGGCTCATTAGGTTTTATTGACAGCAAGTATGACGCGTTTGCAACCGGTAATCCGCGCTTCCCAACTGGGCCGAACAGCTTGCGTCAGGACCAGATTGGAGGGAACCCTCTAATCAATACGCCGAAGTATACGTTTGCCGTGGGCGCGCAGTATGAAGTGGATGCATTCGGCGGGGAAGTCGCCTTCCGCGGTGACTTCTCTTACCGTTCGCACATCAACTTTGACATCTTCGGCAATACGGACATGCAACAGGAAGGGGTCACCAAGACTGATTTGCGGGTAAGTTGGACTTCACCATCGCAGCGCTTCACGTTCCAGGCTTTTGTGCTCAACCTTGAGAACAAGGACGTGAAGTCTGCAATGTTGCGGCCCGGCGGCATACTTGGCGCTGATGTTCCGCTCGCATGGTATGCACCACCGCGCACTTGGGGTGGCTCTTTCAGCTTTAAGTTCTGATGACTGCACATTTGCGCCGCGCTCGTCGACCAGCCTGTCGTAGTCAATTGGATGCAAGATTGGCGCGCGCTTGGCGTTAACACGTTCGAGAGCTTGCCGGAGCTTTTTTGAAAAAACTGGAAAAACTGTGGAGGATCACCATGGCTGAAATTTCGTCTCTAGGATATGTAGGCTTTGGCGTAAGCGACCTAGCTCGCTGGGAAGAGCTGGCGATAGATATCCTTGGCCTGCAGGTCGGCAATCGCGAACCGGGCAAGTCCCTTGCTCTGCGAATGGACGAAATGGAGCAGCGCATTGTACTAGTCCGCGACGACTCCGACGATCTCAAGTACCTCGGATGGCTGTTCGATTCGCAAAGGGAGCTTGAGGTCTATATCGAGCAACTCTCAGCGTCAGGGATAGAAGTTAGCGCCTGTTCCGAGGAATTGGCATCCGAGCGTTGCATGGAAAAAGTCTATGCCTGTGTGGATCCAAACGGCGTTCGGCAGGAATTCGCCTTCGGCCCAAAATATGTGTCGAGCGACAACAGTTTTACCTCCAAAGTACTGAAGGGCAGATTTAGGACTGATAAACTGGGCGTCGGACATGTTTTGGAGGTCGCTCGCGACTATCAGGAAACAGTCGACTTTATCACCTCTAATCTAGGCTTACGGGTCAGCGACTACATTCGCGCTCCTCTCGAGACTTCGCATGGCGTAGTCAATGTTGATGCGACTTTCTTTCACACACGGACTGGGCGACATCATTCGCTTGCAACAGCCCAGATCCCATCCCCCAAACACATCCACCATATTATGCTTGAAGTAGAAAAGATGGATGACGTCGGATTCGCGTATGACCGATGCGTAGCCGCAGGCTTTCCCATCGGGATGACGCTTGGTCACCACCCTAACGATAACATGTTCTCTTTCTATGTGGTGACGCCATCAGGCTTCATGATTGAGTATGGTTATGGTGGATTGGTCATCGATGATCGCGATTGGGAGGTAAGAAGCTACCCACAGCTAAGCGATTGGGGGCATGCGCATCCCTGACAAACTTAAATATATGATTTGTAATGATAAATGCAAATCAATTTCACGACAGCATAATGTCGCAAACCAGCTTCATTTGGCTCACGCAATATACAACCTCTATTTCTTGGAGCGGATATGACAAACATTATAGAAACAGATGTTTTGGTTGTCGGGGCGGGGCCTTCGGGATCGATTACCTCATTGCTGTTGTCTGATCAGGGTATACGCAATATCATGATCAACAAGTATGGCTCAACGTCGCCAGGCCCTCGGTCGCATATAACCAACCAGCGCGCGATGGAAATCCTCCGCGATTTGGATCTTGAGGATGCAGCCAATGAACTGGCTACGCCTCAGGCGATGATGGGCAATGTCTTTGCAGAGAGCGTGGTGGGGCAAGAGTTTGGAAGGCTTTATGCTTGGTCAACCCATCCCACGGCAAAGGCAGCACACGACCTAGCTAGTCCCTGTTCTGTTTGCGACCTGCCGCAGCTATACTTCGAGCCGCTTGTTGTTTCCCAGTGCTCCTTGCGCGGCAGTGACGTGCGGTTTCATACGGAGTATGTTTCGCATGTTCAGGACGCGGACGGGGTCACTGTTAAAGTCCGAGACAATCTGACAGGTAGCGAATACAAGATCCGTGCGAAGTACCTCGTTGGCGCCGACGGCGCCCGCTCAAAAGTCGCTGAAGACATCGGCCTTCCGTACGAAGGCCAAATGGCTGTAGGTGATTCGGGCTCACTGAATATCGAGTTCACTGCCGACCTGTCAGAGTTCGTCTCACATCGCCCCAGCGACATGTTCTGGTTGCTGCAATCCGGCATCGGTGTGAACGGAACCGGTGTTGGCGTGCTCCGAATGGTTCGGCCCTGGAACAAATGGGTCTGCGTTTGGGGTTATGAGCTCGCTGGCGGCCCGCCGCAGCTGAACAAAGAAGAGGCTGCTGCAGTCGTTAAGAAGCTGATCGGCGACGAGACCATCCGTGTCACCGTTGACGCGATGTCAAACTGGACCATCAATCAACAGTATGCAACGCGCATCAGCAGTGGGCGGGTATTCTGCATGGGCGACGCGATCCATCGCCATACCCCCATGGGAGGGCTTGGCCTGAACACGTCCGTCCAAGACGCTTACAATCTGGCCTGGAAACTGGCGCTGGTGATCCGCGGTGCTGCCGGCTCTGCACTGCTCGACACATATGACGTCGAACGCGCACCGGTTGCCCAACAGATTGTGCAGCAGGCGTACAAGAGCCTTGAGAAGTTACCCCCGATGTTTGCTGCACTCGGCTTACCGCCAGTGCCGTCACAGACCGACCTCCAGAATGCGCTCACAAGTCTCAAATCAGCCGACGCCAAGGGCGCCGTCATGAGAACCAATTTGCGTGCAGCTATTGATGACACATTGGTTGGATTCGGTGGTGGACATGGCGTCGAAATGAACCAGCGTTATTCGTCGTCCGCGGTTGCAGCCGATGGAACTCCTGATGCAGGCTTCTCCGTTGATCCGATCTTCTATTACGAAGCAAGCTCGCGTCCAGGCAGCCATCTGCCGCACGCTTGGTTGATTGCTGGCAAGAAGAAAGTCTCCACACTCGACCTTTGCGGAAAGGGACGGTTCACTATCCTGACTGGAATCACAGGCGGTGCCCTATGGGCCGCTGCGGCCGAAAAAGCTTCTACGGCGCTCGGAGTGGAAATCGTCGTCCACGTTATCGGTCCAGGACAGGCTTACGAAGATTCATGGGGCGAATATCGGAAAGTCTCGGAAATCGACGAGAGTGGCGCGCTGCTTGTCAGACCGGATATGTTTGTGGCTTGGCGTTCGCTTGACGGGAAGAACGCTGAGGCCGATAAGTTGACTTCGGTCTTGAGGGCCATTCTGGGCGTATAACATTTGGCGCAACTCGTGGCTTAGATTAGCTGAGTGCTGGCCTCGTTTGGGAGTTGATGTTAGGCGGCGAGCTTGCGATGTTGCAAATGCCGATGTTCGAAGGTCAGGAGGGCTGGATGTGGGAGTTGCGGAAGGGGAGCACCGCGATCAGCATGGGCTCGGGCGGTCTTGCGGTTGCACGCCGCTTTGAGACCAGTATAAGCTGAGCCCCAACATGAGGACCGACGAGAGAACATTTAGTTACCGACGTCGGGCGCGAAGCTGCTGTCAACATAGCGGATGAACGAAAGCCTGCTTACCGCGATTGCGCCCCTAATAGCAGACTGTCGGCATCGTCCAACAAATCAGTAATATCAACCTTGCTGACGCAATGTCAGCTTTTGGGGGAGCCAGCAGGCGCTCACAATGACTGCATTTGGGCGCAAAGCGGACCTTCCTTTTGGTATAAGCGAACGTTCTTTTGAGCACCGGCATCACACTCCACATATCCTCGCAAACTGCACGACCCCCGACCGCATATCAAAGTGCCAACTCAGAAACTGACCGATAGAGTCGACCTGATCATCGTGACGGCCATTCGGAAAGCTCGCGATCTCGGCCCGAAGATCCTCAAGCCAAGGCGCCCGCTCCGGTAGCCAAACATGCCCAGCCTCGATGCGGGCTGATTGCGCATGCAAACGGGTGATCTTGTCATCCTTTGGTAGGAACGCGGTTGGATAAGGGATACCATGATGCTCGGTGCGCAGCTGCTGGATGAGGGATGTACCTGACCCTTTGTCTTCAATGATGATATTGCGAGCGTTCCATTGGGTCGCCAGTTCTACAATGCGCCGCTTTAGCGATGGAAAATCCCGCCGCGCCCGATCGACATCGAGAAGATACAGGTCGCCCCCTGCCACGCCCCACGTTGTGCATACGCTAAAGTCATGCTGTTCGTCCGCCTTTGAGGCTGTATCCCATGACTGGCAGATGGTCATTGCATGTTGCGGAGGCGGAGCCGCGTAGCGCTTGAACCAGGCCCACTTCACAACTTCGCCATCGGGAGGAACTGGGCACTGTTGATATTGCGCCGAGAAGATCGTCGAGCCTAAAGCCAGCTTGAGCCCTTCGAGGATCGCCAGCGTTTCGCGCGCAGGGTGGAGGATGTCGCCTGCCTTGCGGTCATATACCTTGCCTGGTCCTATGGGGATCTTCGCATCCTCCTCGGCAATCGCTGGCAATCGGAGTGTAACCCAATCATCGAGCCCCTCAACATGCCCCGCCAGATCATCCATATGCAGGCGCTGCTGGACAAGAATGATTGCGTCATTCGCCTTGTTGTTAAGCCGGGACAGTAGCGTCCTGCTGTACCAACCATTCACAGCCTCGCGCTTTGTCTGCGACATCGCATCTTCAGGCTTGAGCGGATCGTCAATGATAATGAGATTGCCGCCGCGACCCGTAAGCGTTCCGCCAACAGAGGTCGCATAACGGTAACCACGCTTCGTGGTTTCGTAGTTTGCTTCCTGGTTCTTGGCAGGGCTTATCCGGGTGTTCGGGAACAGCTCACGGTACCATTGCGCCTGCATTACGGCGCGGCAGTCGCCTGCATGCTTGGCGGCAAGGTCAGCAGAATAGCTCGCCGTGATAATCTTGGCGGTAGGATCATGCCCCAGAAAAAATGCAGGGAAGGCAACAGACGCGCATACTGACTTGAGCGAACGCGGCGGCACTTCAATCCGTAGCCGTTTGATTTTGCCCTGCCGGACCAGTTCCAGATGATGGCAGATCGCCATGAGATGCCAGTTGGGCAAGAACGGCTCGCCTGGACTGACCGTGGCAAAGGCCTTCATAACAAACCGGTAAAGGTCCTGCCGCAACAAGGCCTGTAGCAGCCGCGGATCATGCGCCGTCATTATTAGTCTCCGGAAGGTCAATAAGCCCTGCACTGGCCAGGATCGCAATGTCTTCTGCTGCCATCAACCCATGATCAGCAGTGCTCTCTGCATCGGGGATATGTGCAGCCCTCAGCGACAGCAGTATCTGAAGGGCCCTCAGGTCTCCGCCAAGCGCCTTTTCACGCAGGCGCAACAGTAAGGCAGTCTCAGAACTTACCCGTTTGCGTTTTCCATTGGCAGTGATGGTTACCTTCTGAGCAAGCACGTCGCCAACAAGGCTAGCCATGTTGCGCTTACCGCGAGGGCGACCTTTGGGATTGCCCGACTGCCCTTTTTTGAACTGACTGTGCTTGGGCGGCTTACCATAACCAACCGCGTCCTGATCAATCCGCCCCTGTTCATAGGAAGCGTCAGTCATGATCACCTCCCGTGACGGCCAGCTGTTCACGCGCTGTGAAAGCCTGGCCTGTCTCAACAAGCACCGGCATCTGTCCGAAGGCGTTCAGGAAGCGGCGCAGGATCACATCACAATAGAGCGGATCAAGCTCTAGAAGCCGCGCCGTGCGCCCGCTATGCTCTGCTGCGATCAACGTAGTTCCAGAACCACCAAAACCATCCAAGACAATATCATCCCTATCGCTGGCATCCTTTAGTATATCGCTGATCATTTCCGCAGGCTTGACGGTCGGGTGCCAGCCAAGTTCCTCTGAACGCGCCTGCGAAAAACTGTTTGCACCAGCATGGTTCCAGACATTGGAGCGGTGCCTGCCATTACTGCCAAGCTCAACATTGTTGATATGCGGCCGCTTCCCTTTTTTGAACACCGCCACCAGCTCATGCTGGGACCTGTAGAGCGATCCCATGCCCGCATTGCTCTTGGCCCAGACACACAGGTTCATCCAGTCGTCATAGACTGCCTTGCCCGCACCCAGAAGTTCGGGAAGATGCCGCCAATCCATAAACACATAATGTAGCGAACCGTCGCGGCTGACCTTGGCCATTGCAGCAAGGGATTGCTCAAGAAAGCGGGTGAACGCTGCTTCGCTGAGTTCGCCACAGCCTTGCACAAACTCGCGGTGCCGAACCTTGCCGAGACCAGAGACGTGGCCGGCGATTGGAACATTGTAAGGCGGGTCGGTAACGATCAGCCGGGCTTTCTCCCGCCCCATAAGTTGCTTATAACTCGCATGATCGAGCGCATCGCCGCACAGCAGCCGGTGCCGTCCCAGCTGCCATAGGTCACCTGGTCGGCAAACTGCCGGACCATGCTCGATCACCGGCACGTCATCTTCGGCCACCGTGCTATCGCCAGCATCCATGATGAGTTCAATTTCGCGCAGGTCGAAGCCTGTTAGCGTTATATCAATTTCAAAATCACTAAGTTCGCCAAGTTCCAAGGCTAACAGCTCTCTGTCCCAACCAGCCTTTTCGGCGAGCCGGTTGTCGGCAAGCACATAAGCGCGCTGCTGCTCAGGGGTTAGCCAGTCGATCTGTAGTGTTGGCACTTGGATAAGGCCAAGTGATTGCGCAGCTGCCAGGCGGCCGTGACCGGCAATAACCTGTCCCGTGCCGTCGACCAGCACCGGATTTGTAAAACCGAATGAACGAATGCTATCGGCAATCAGGCGAAGCTGCTTCTTGGAATGGGTCCTTGCATTGCGCGGCGCTGGGCGCAGCTTATCGATACTAATCAGCTTTGGTTGCGGAAGCTTTATTGCGGGGATTTCAGATTGTGTATGCATGGAAATTCACCTTAATCATCGGGTTGATGGAGCAAGGAGATCGGCTCTGCCATGGCCACATAGCGTGCGGGC